>NZ_JAGJEJ010000001.1:0-550387 GCF_018101025.1 Pseudoalteromonas sp. MMG006 | reverse complement strand
TGTAACTCATTTAAACTTTGCCAAGAAATCATTTTTAATACATGCCTTAATACAGAAACTACTATAATTGTTAAAACGCATTAATTGCCAGATGACACCTTGTCCAAAGTCCAAATAGACTGGTTTTGTTGCTTTAAACCAAACATATCTAGGCCTTTTCCAATCAAAGAGGAAGTGTCCTACATGCGTGGATTTAATTATTCCATCTATTTTATCTGAGCTATGTATTTCTACTAACTCATTCGGACCTCGATACTCAGAAATAAAAGAATAAACGAAATGAGTTTTATGATTACTTGAATGAATAGATATATCTTCCATTGATTCATGCAGAGGATCAGGAAGCATCGCACGTAATTTTATGTTTTTCGCTAGATTACGACCATTAATTACCCAAATCATATCCCCGTAGAAATCCTCTCTTGATTTCAACTCAGCTTCAGACATTGGGGAGTTTTGAAATTCAATTACAATATTCTGCTCATTAACGACATCTGCAATATGCTTTTCACCACTTTTATCAAAGTATACTATTTCTCGATTATGATCTTCCCAATGATTTTTCCAATCTCGATGCCATTGGGGTTCATTATCCCACCAAGGATCACAACTACATTTTACCTTGTGCGCCCAATGCCATCTAATTTTTGAACCACACTTTGCTACGGTTGGACTACAACAATATATACATACCCCTTTCATCTTGGGCAGAGGAGCTTGCTTAAATCCGTCAACTAATGAAAATTTCATAAGTACATAACACTCGGTTATATAATGCCTCTATCAGCCGCTGCTGGATTGGCTTGTTATATTTATTTACCCAATTCAGGAGCGGGTAACGTTTTTGTAATACTTTTATTTAGCGAATGATTGTCAAATGCTATAGAAACCATTGAAAGTTTCGCCACCAATTTTTTTCCCTTGAATAAAGCTAAATCCGTTCCTAATTCTGCCCCGTCAAGATCGGAGAGTGGAAAAGTTTTGTCAATCTTTTTCCAGCCAGATAATCCTTTAAGTAGGATTACTTCACTGTCTATTTTGATTTCGTATTGGCGAAAGCTAAGTACCATCCACCAAGCAAAAATAGATGTTGTAACCAAAGCGAGAATTAACGCCAAAAGTTGTTCATTTGGCGATAACGAAGTATTGCT
This sequence comes from Pseudoalteromonas sp. MMG006, assembly GCF_018101025.1. NCBI lineage: Bacteria > Pseudomonadati > Pseudomonadota > Gammaproteobacteria > Alteromonadales > Pseudoalteromonadaceae > Pseudoalteromonas > Pseudoalteromonas sp. MMG006. The sequence goes on along the minus strand of NZ_JAGJEJ010000001.1, from coordinate 549,236 downwards.
CTCGCTAAGGAATAAAAGAGCGCCAGCATATATTGCAAAGAATCCGATACAGTTAAATAATAGTAAAAACATTGATTTAAAAATGATTTGAAAAACTGAGCTACGAATTACAGACATGGTATCTCTATAGATATGACAATTTAATTTACGACATTTGACGGATTATAAACCGACAAATGTCCCTATTTTATAATCTATTAACCTTAACCACCAAATAACCACATGTAAACAATTACTAAACCTCATATCAGTTTATGTAATTGCAAAAACACACCAAAAGGGTGAGAGCAGTAATATTGGCTAAACAGGCACTTACTATACAAAGCACATTGTTTATCAAAATTTAGCATGTGTTATTTAAAAGGCGCTACTTAATTTCAAAGTATTGAATCTAACGCATTTAAACTAATACCTTTAAATTAAAGCCTTTAAAAAAAATTTAATTTATCCCCGCTAAATCGTTATACCTGCACAAATGTATTCAGCCATAGCGCTTTACGATATTATGCTCCTTTATATTCAATTTAACTTCAGGGCATACAATGACAACGCACACACCGCCTTCCCACTCAGCCAACACAGCTGAAAATTCTTCTCTTTTTTACGTAATTTTTATCTCTGCCGTGGCTGCTATTGGTGGCTTTTTATTTGGTTTTGACTCGGGCGTTATTAACGGCACGGTGTCGGCACTCGGTAATGCATTTAATTCAAGCAGTGTGGCTACGGGGTTTAACGTAGCGTCTGTTTTACTTGGTTGTGCCCTAGGTGCGCTTGCTGCGGGGCCACTGGCTGATAAGTTTGGTCGCCGTGCAATTATGATCATCACCGCGATTATTTTTGCTATTAGCGCGTTTGGGTCGGGCATTAGCGAAAGCTCGGCCGAGTTTATTTTTTACCGCTTATTTGGTGGTTTAGGTATTGGGGCTGCATCGGTATTGGCGCCAGCTTACATTGCTGAAGTTGCGCCACCAGCCCTTCGTGGTCGTTTAGCTACACTTCAACAACTCGCTATTGTACTGGGGTTATTTGCTGCGTTTTTAAGTAACTATTTAATAGCTGATGCAGCAGGTAGCGCGCAAAATATTTTTATGCTTGATATAGCCGCTTGGCGCTGGATGTTTTGGGCTGAGCTGGTGCCTGCAATACTGTTTTTAGTGGGTGTGTTGTTTATTCCTGAGTCGCCTCGTTATTTAGTGGCGCAAGGTAAAGTAAACGATGCCAAAGCGGTATTTAGTAAAATTTCGAACGACAACGTTGATGCGCAAATAAGCGATGTTAAAAGCTCTTTGCATAGCGATAAAAAGCCGAGTATTCGCGATTTATTTATTGATGGCAGTAAAAAAGTGCACCCGATTGTATGGGCGGGCGTTGCGCTGAGTGTATTTCAGCAATTTGTAGGTATTAATGTGGTGTTTTATTACGGCTCTGAGCTTTGGCAAGCTGCTGGGTTTGACGAGTCGCAATCGCTATTTATAAATGTATTAGCGGGTACTACTAATATTGTATCGACTTTTATTGCTATTGCCCTAGTTGACAAAATTGGCCGTAAGCCACTGCTACTAGTAGGCAGTATTGGTATGTTTATCAGCTTAAGTGCCCTTACTTATATATTTGGCAGCGCAGGCCTTGATGAAGCAGGCAAGCTCGCACTTAGCGATAACATGGGTACGTTTGCGCTTATAATGGCTAACTTATTTGTGGTATTTTTTGGCTTAAGTTGGGGCCCTGTTGTGTGGGTGTTATTAGGCGAAATGTTTAATAACCGTATTCGCGGCGCAGCGCTCGCTGTTGCTGCAAGCGCACAGTGGATTGCTAATTTTGCCATTACCATGACCTTCCCTATTATGCTGGCTAATATAGGCCTTGCCGGTGCTTATGGCTTTTATGCGTTATCGGCACTTATAAGCATATTCTTTGTTGTTAAATACATTACAGAAACCCGTGGTAAAACACTTGAGTCTATGTAGGTTTTAAAAGCGGTGATATTAATCGCCAGCTAAAAAGGTATCGGGTGCTAACTGCTTAGCGCCAAACCAACAAATATAAATTGAAATGGAGCAGTCAGGCATAGGTATGTCTGTTGTTTGGAGAATTTAAAATGGTTACAGAGTTTACGCCAATAGCTGCAGCTACAGGTGGTGCTTTAATAGGTATAGCCTGCGCACTATTACTTGTTTTATACGGAAAAATAGCCGGTATATCTGGCATTGTTAAATCTGTTTTTAATAAGCAAACGTCTGAGTCGCGTTGGAAATTATACTTTATTGTAGGGCTATTATTAGCCGGTATTGCGGTGCGTATATTTGCGCCGTCTTTATTAGAAGGTGAGCTGAGCTTATCACCGGTGCTTATTGTTATAGCTGGGTTACTTGTTGGCATGGGCACCTCTTTAGCTAACGGCTGCACAAGTGGGCATGGCGTATGTGGTATGTCGCGTTTTTCTACCCGTTCTTGGGTTTCAACATGTACATTTATGGCCGTGGCTATAATTACAGCAAATCTGGTAGGGTAAAAAAATGACAGCAGTAATTCATGTTATTTTGGGGTTTATATTTGGTTTAGGGCTTATCATTAGTGGTATGACAAACCCTGACAAAGTACTTAACTTTTTAAATTTTCAAAACCAATGGGATGGCAGTTTAATTATTGTAATGGCGGTAGCTATGGGAATAATGATGCTTACGTGGTTTTGGGTTGCTAAAAAAGATAAACCACTACTTGGTGAAACGTTTACTTTAAGTGATGTTAAAAATATTAGCCCTCGGCTAATAACTGGCTCGGTATTGTTTGGTTTGGGCTGGGGTTTAAGCGGAATATGCCCAGGTCCGGGGCTTGTACAACTGACCTCACTTAAAATGGAGTTTTGGTTATTCTTTGCAGCCGTACTTAGCGGTATGTGGATAGCTAAAAAAATATAATCTTAACTATTTACCCTTCATTAAAACTGGCAGGTATTAGCTGCCAGTTTAACCTTATTTAAGTAGCCTCTCTTTAGTTACTTAACCTAACTATTAGTTTAGGTACATAACTTGCTGCTTTACCCTTTAAGTTTTTAAAAAAGGGATCTGTAATGTCTGTTAATAAGTTTTACAACCTAACAGAGCAGCCTTGGGTGGTTATTGCCATTTGCTTAGTTACGTTAACTATAGCCTTGTTTTGTATCCGTTTTTTTATAATGTACTGGCTCAAAAAGTGGACCTCTCATACCAAATTTATATTCGATAGTTTATTTATAGAGTCAATTTCTAAACCGCTCACCCTTTGCACAATAATTGTGCTACTCACCATTATAGAGCAAGGCCTTTTAATAAGAAATGAGTCTATACCGCACTTTATTTCGTTTTCGACCATTAATATTATTTTGGGCTTAGTGGCTATTATTTTATTTTTTGATCGCTTTTTTGTTGGCACAATTAATTATTACAGTAAAGAGTCGGCGGTGATTTTTAATTCGCAAAGTATTATTAAAGGCGTTATTAGGGTTAGCGTTTTATCGGTTGGGGTTTTAGTTTTAATGGGTACTTTGGGTATTTCTATTACGCCTATTATTGCCTCATTGGGTATTACCTCGCTTGCTGTGGCTCTTGCCCTACAACCCACCCTTGAAAACTTTTTTTCGGGCGTACAACTTGTTATTGATAAACCCATACGTGTAGGGGATTTTATTGAGCTTGAGTCAAAGGAGCAAGGCTTTGTAGAAAAAATTGGCTGGCGCTCTACGTGGGTTAAAATGCTGCCAAATAATATGATTATTATTCCTAATAGTCAGCTTTCTAAATCGCGTATTAGTAGGGCGTGCTGCTCTTTGATGATTGAATTTGCAGCAGCGTGTTTGGTTTTTAGGCAAGGCAGAGCCTATGAAGTGTGGTTATTCCCCATAAATAGGCGATAACGCAGCATAAATACCAAACATGCACTGCCCTTTGGGTTCTGCCTAGGGGCGATAAACTCTTTGTTGCTCGGTTTTTACTTAGCCCACTAGGTTACAAACCTCGCGCCGCGATTTAATCGCCCCTAGATTGAACAAATTTCAATCCGCAAAGTTCAACACGCCCTCATTACTATTACCTCGAAAAAGAGCTAAGTCTACCTGTTGATGTAAGCGTTCATTACAGCTCAGACTTAGAATTTGTAGAGCAAGTAACGCTTGAAGTTGCGCGCCAAGTACTGATTGACCATGAATGGGGTGTTGATGATTACAATACCTTTGTGGTGTATCACACCTTTGATAGCTCAAGCATTAATTTTACAGTAATGCTGCGTGCAAAAGAGTATTTTAATCGGTTTTGGGTTAAATCGGCATTTATTAAAGCTCTTCATAAACGCTATAATCAAGAAGGTATTGTGATCCCCTTCCCTATTACGGCCATTAACACTGCACAAGAAGCTGCTAATTTTAATAGTGATAAATAGGTATAAGGTAATACTTAAAAAAGCGCGAGATTAATCTCGCGCTAATAAGTATTAAAATTTATAGGTTACTTGGCCTACTATTTCACGCGGGCTGCCAGGAAAGTGGCCGTTACGCTCACTAAAACCGCTTACTGCGTATTCTTTGTCAAATACATTATTAATATTTACACTTAATAACACATCATCAAAGCGGGTAGTCCAGCTCATATCAAACACAGTAAATGGTTTAACTTTTTGGCCATCTTGGCTAACTTGCTCACTGACATAGTTGACCCCAAATGCAATCGAAGAGTCTATTTTATCAAGGCCAAAACGCGACCATAAGCCTGCTTGATGGCGTGGGGCATTAGCAAAACGAGTACCGTCACCGTAAGTGTCTCCAATTGAGTCTCCAGTGACTCCTTCTATTACAATCGTGTCGTTGTACGCGTAATTAGCGGTAACAGTCCAATGCTCTGTTAAATCACCCACCAGCGTTGTTTCAAACCCACGGCTTTCTACTTCACCTATATTAATAAGTGCAGCAATTCCGTCACCCGCGCCCGTGTCATCAGGGTTACTTAATACAACGTTTTCTTTATTAATTTGATAAACAGCAAAGGTGCTCATAATTTTGCCATTCAGCCATTGGTTTTTCATGCCAATTTCGGTTTGTTTTCCGGTTTCTGGCGTTAAATTACCCTCGCCCTCTATATCTTCTTGATCCTCTGAGGAGGTAGGGTTAAAGCTTTCTGAGTAATTTATGTATACCGAGGTGTTATCAGCTGGTTGGTATGTAAGAGCCACGCGCGGAGTTATATCGCTATCTGAATAACTAAATCCCGTTTCTTTATTTAGCTCTTTAAAATGATCGTAACGCAGGCCGGCAATAATGGTCCATTGCTCGTTAATGCTTAAAACATCTTGCAGGTAAATACCAAAACGGTCGCTTTGTATTCCATCGCGGTTTAGGTCGGTTAAGTTATAAGTGCTTGGGTCTGTCTCGCCGTAATTTAAGTCAAATATGTTTAAATTAGTAACACCATCGGCTTCATAACGCGCTCGCAAATAATCGTACTCGTTATCAACGGTGTGATAGTCGCCACCAAATAATACCTGGTGTGTTAATTGGCCTTGCTCAAAACTATAAATGAAGTCGGTGGTTAAGCTTGTTTCTTCGTTAGCGCGATATTGCTTGCGGTATTCGCGTTTAATCGTTTCGTCGTCAATATTGGCAACACCATCGCCGTTTACATCTACCCAACTTTGTGACTCATGGTAGCCTTGGTCGCGTTCGTTATCCATATAGCGCAGTGTGCTATTTACAGAAAAGTCATCACTAAAGTAATGACTTAGCTCGGCTTGAAGCACCAATGCTTCCATATCTTGATAATCAACGGCTTCATTAGCGTTATAACTTGGGTCAACTAAAAAATTGCCGTTGTCGTCTACCGGTACGCCACGTAAGCGATTTCCGCCTAGGTCTTGTTTAATGTAGTCAACACTTGTGGTTAAGGTTGTTGAATCACTTAAATCAAATAATAAGCCGCCTGTTAGCTCGGTGTTTTTTGAGTCTGCATTGTTACGAAAGCTGTCTTGTTCTTCGTAATAACCACCTACACGGTACGCCATGGTGTCGGTTAAACCGCCGGTCATATCAAGTGATGCACCACGCGTGTTGTAATTGCCAAGCGTAAGCTTTAGCTCTTTGTTTTGTGTGTATGTTGGCTTTTTGGTCACGTAGTTGATCATACCGCCGGGCTCGCCGCCACCGTATAATGCCGAGGCTGGGCCTTTTAATACCTCTACACGTGCTACATTAAATAATTGTGGTACACCAAAGCCCGAGTATGGGTCGCCGCGTACACCGTCGTAAAATACATTGGCATCGTCTCTAAAACCACGAAAAGTAACACCTGAGTAACTGTACTCACTTACCCCTGCTATTGAGCGGTATAAATCGGTAATATCGCGTGCGGCTTGGTCAATTATAAGTTGCTCGGTTAATACCTGTGCAGATTGCGGTAATTTAATAAGATCTAAATCCGTTTTAGTCCCAATTTTACTTTCGGTTTCAAGGTAAAACTGCTGGGCACGGCCAGTTACTTCTATTTTTTCAATATCGTTATTTTGTTCAGCAAATGCCACATTAGAAAAAGCAGAAAGAGACGCAGCAATACTGAGCGCCAAATTAGTACGGTTAAACATGAAAGTCCCTAGAAGAATGCAATTAGATAACAACTAAAATGATAACTCTTATCATTTGCACAATCAATAAAAGCACTCTACTAAAACCTTCTAAGTTTTAGAACGAATATCATTTAAAACAAGGTGTTATTTTGTTCTCGCCTATGTAGAAGTTAATAAAGCGGCTGGCGTTACTAGAATATAAAATTGATATAATATAACATACCGGAAATTTCAATTTAGTAAGATTTTAAAATGATAAATAAACTGCCCGTCACAGTGTTATCAGGTTTTTTAGGGGCTGGTAAAACCACCGTACTTAGTCATATTCTTAACAATAGAGAAGGCAAAAAAGTAGCCGTTATAGTTAACGATATGAGCGATATAAATATTGATGCAGCCACAATTAAAAGTGATGTATCGCTTAGTCACAGCGATGAAAAACTAGTTGAAATGAGTAACGGCTGTATTTGCTGCACCCTTCGAGAAGATTTACTCATTGAAGTAGGTAAGCTAGCTAAAGATGGTCAATTTGATTACTTAGTTATTGAATCAACAGGAATATCGGAACCCTTACCGGTTGCAGAAACGTTCACTTTTGCTGATGAAAACGGTGTTTCACTTGGTGATGTTGCCACTCTTGATACGATGGTGACCGTAGTTGACGCCGTTAACTTCTTAAACGATTACGAGCAAGCAAACGATTTACAAGATACTGGCGAGTCACTTGGTGAAGACGATGAGCGAAGCGTAACCGACCTACTTGTAGATCAAGTTGAATTTGCTGATGTAATTTTAATTAGTAAAACCGATTTAGTTACCGAAGAGCAGTTAAATAAACTTACTGCCATTTTAAATACACTTAATACTCAAGCCAAAATTATTCCTATATCAAATGGCAGTATTAATATTAATGAAGTACTAAACACCGGTTTGTTTGACTTTGAACGCGCCCAACAAGCCCCTGGTTGGCTTAAAGAAATGCGCGGTGAACACATTCCCGAAACGCAAGAGTATGGTATTAGCAGCTTTAATTATACGGCGCGCCGTCCGTTTGATCCTGAAAAATTTTATAACTTTCTTCACAATACCGAGCAATTTGGCAAACTCATTCGCTCTAAAGGTTACTTTTGGCTCGCAACGCGCCCTTTATTTTGCGCGCAATGGAGCCAAGCTGGTGGCATAGCTCATTACGGGTTTGCAGGCATGTTTTATAAAGCAATTCCTCAAAAAGACTGGCCCACAGAGCCCGAACTGCTTGCTGATATAAACAGTAAATGGGTAGAACCCTTTGGTGATATGCGCCAAGAGCTAGTGTTTATTGGTCAATCATTAAATAAACAAGCGATGATTAATGCGCTTGATGACTGCTTATTATCAGAAGATGCCGTACTTAAGGGTAAAGACTTTTGGAGAACCTATAACGACCCGTTTCCTATTTGGGAGGAAGAGTAATGAACGCCTTGGCCCCGTTAACAGCGCAAATAAAACCAGCTGAAGAACTCCACCGAAGAGCGGCAAAAGGTAGTGATGCCAGTGTTTTGCCACAAATTTATAACCAAGACACTAACATTGTTATTTGGCAAAGAAGCACAGCCGAAAAACTAACAAAAGCTGTTAATACACTCATTGCCACCAATGCGTTAAAACCATTAGAACTTGCTGTATCGCCCGATGACGCTTTTGATCAGTTAATAACTGCGCTTAAACCAAGTGATAATAACCGCGACGAAGTTAACGCTTTGTGTGAAGACATAGCACTATTAGTTGAAATGTTTTGCTGTCTGTTTGATTTAAAACGCGCCGGTTTAAGGCTAAAAATATTAGATAAACCCATGTGCCCGCGCTTTCATGTAGACAAAATTCCGTGCCGATTAGTTACCACTTACCAAGGTGTTGCTACGCAGTGGTTAAATCATAGCGATGTAGAGCGCTCAAAACTTGGTGCAGGTAATTTAGGTAAGCCAGACGAAGAGTCGGGCCTATTTAAAAGCCTAAATAATATCAATCAACTCCAGCAAGGCGATGTTGCGCTGCTTAAGGGTGAGTACTGGGATGAAAACGAAGGCGCAGGGCTTGTGCATCGCTCACCTCCGGTGGCTGAAAACGAGCAACGCTTGTTACTAACCCTCGACTTTATTTAAATTATTAACAACTAACGCTGGTTTATTAGTCAACGTTAATTGCTTTAGTAATAACACTATACAAACTTTGCGTATTTACTGGTTTAGATACAAAATCGTCCATGCCTACGTTTAAACAGCGCTGTTTATCATCTTCGTAGGCATTGGCGGTAATAGCAATAATGGGCACATGTACTTTAGTGTTTACCTCGTTAGCACGTATTGTTTGCGTGCACTCGTAACCATCCATGTTTGGCATTTGGCAATCCATTAAAATTAAGTCAAAGGTGTTCCCTTTAAGTACTTTTAACGCATCTATACCATCGTGAGCCATAGTCAGTTGTATATGCGTTGGCTCTAGCATTTTAGCGATTACTTGGCGGTTTATAGGGTTATCTTCCACTAGGAGTAATTTTTTGCTTCCAAGGACTGGTACTGATTGTGACTCGACTGTTGCTGCGCCCTTAATATATTTAGCTTTAGGTGCATTAATATAAAACTTAAGCATACTGCCTTTGCCTGGTTCACTATTTAAAGAAATTTCACCCTGCATTTTTTTAATTAAGCCTTGGCTAATTGCCAAACCAAGCCCTGTACCGCCATACTTACGCGCAACACCTATATCAGCTTGAGTAAACTCACTAAATAATAACGACTGCTGCTCTTTAGCTATACCTATACCACTATCAGACACACTTACACGCAATTGCTGATCGGCATAATCAAACGTTAACCGCACAAACCCGCGCTCAGTAAACTTGTACGCATTAGATAGCAAATTAATGATAACTTGATTTAAACGTAAGTCATCAACGTTAATACATTCAGGTAGAGTGTTACTGCATTGGACAATAAATTGCACATTGTTGGAGCTTATAATTGGAGAAAACAACGATTTAATGTTTTCAATAAACGGGGCTAAATCTGTAGGACGCGCGCTAATTTGCATTGCATTGGCCTCAATTTTAGAAAAGTCTAAAATATCGTTTAAGATTTTTAATAAATTTTGTGCACTTTTTTGTTGGGTGTCTAAAAGACCCCTTTGCTCGTCGGTTAACGAACTATCACGCAGCAATACCTCACCCATGCCTAAAATACCATTCATCGGGGTACGTAATTCATGACTCATGTTTGCTAAGAACTGCGATTTAGCCACATTAGCTAAATTGGCACGTTCCACTGCTTTTTTAAGCTTTTTAGTTTGCTCCGCCACTTGTTTTTCTAGCTGATGGTTAAACTCACTGAGCTGCTTATTAAGGTCTTGGTTTTTTATATTAGATGCTTGAAGGTTTTCTATCGAATGCTTAAGCGCAGTGGCTAACATTTCAAATTGCTGTTGAAGCTGAAGTACTTCCTGCCAACTCGAATCAGTATTAAAAGTATGTTTTTTTGATTGGTTAAAGCTTTGCATTAAATTAGTTAAGCCTGTAATTGGCTGTACTAATAAATTTGCAAGCTGGCGTACAAATAGCACAACCAAAGTAATTAGTGCAGCACCTAACAAAATACTGGGCAACCATGCTTTTGCTACGGCCATACTCAAATGTTTACGATTATAAAAAGTAATTACTTGCCAATTGTTCTGCGGATTAACATATTTAGAACTGTGATAAACCTCGTTATTGTTAGAACGGAATAAATTTTTATCGCCCATGTTACGCCCGTTAAAACCATCCTCGTTAAAGTCGGTTAATATTTCAAACTGCTCAAGCGAGCTAAAAACTACTTTTTGTTCATCATCCAGTACAACTAATTCGCCAGTGTTTTCAAATAAATTAGGTATAAACTGCTCTAATCGTCCAAGTTTTAACGACCCCTCTACTACGCCGTAAAACTCGCCATCACGATAAATAGGTGCAGACAGCGCTACAATAGCTTCATAACCAAGCCCTCGACCTCTAAGCACGCCGCCACTGTAACCCAAAGGATACTGCTTAGCCTGATTAAAGTATTCACGGTCAGTTACATTACGCTGCGCGTTAGTTAACCCCGCTATAAGGTTATTAGGCGACGTTATTTCGACAAAGCCACTCGGGTTTGCATATAAGCTTGAAGTAAACCCAGGAAATAAACTCATTAACCTTTTTAGCTGCTGTTCAATGTCAGTTCCTGCGCTTATTGCATCACTACTCATTACTATCGCGTTTTTATGAAAGGTTAAATAATCGCTCAATTGCGTGCTGATATATTTGGCTTTTTCTTCAAGCTGGGCATCCACCTCATACTCTAAACGAGAGTGGTGGTCGTTCACTAAAATTACACTAGTCAACAAAATAACCAATATAATAATAACGCTTACAACATAGCTAAGAATGCGGGCAAGCGGCCTGCCTTGATATGCTCGGCTGGCATGAGGAACAAATACACTAAATAAGTCGACTAAAACTAAACTAATTAAAGCATTTACAAGGTACTTTGATATTGCAACAACTAGCGTTAGCCACGGGAGACTAATAAGAAACTGCCCTATTCCCCAAATTATTGGTAAACCAACTAGAAGCCAAAAAACAGTACCAAGGGGGAGTATGGGTTTAGAACGACGTAAACAAAATCTATAAAGCCAAAAAAGCTCGAGTAAATACACTATGCTCGGCCAGCAATGCCCCCACCTGTAAAGTAAAAAGCAAGATACAATAGCAAGGCTCAAGCACGCATATCGCAGCCCAATAAACACTAAGCTACACAATACAAATACTTGCCCGAATAAAAACTCAGAACTATCGAAAAAATACAACGGTAAGAGGTTAACTAAACCACCTAGCAACCCTAATAAAATGGCGAGTATCCACTTACTTGTATGGGGCATTAAATAACCTTGGTACTTTGTTAACACGTTGAGTGTAAATTAATGTGATTTTTACATTATTACGTACAAGTCAAGGGTTGTCTAGCAGCAATAAAATAGGAACGAGTAAATATTCTTTTTTTTCAGTAGGTTAATTAACTCAGATGACTTTACCAGCCAAAGGTAAATTTATGAACTCGTTATTTAAATGTCCACAGCAACAAAAACATTAACAGCTGCACATAGTAAACTATCTAAAATAACTATTATAAGAAGCCAAAAGATTAAGCGTATAGCAGTAGTATAATCCGCTTTTTGTACAGCGATTAAAGTTTTAATGCTTACTAGGTTCAGGTAAACAGGTGAAGTACTATCCATATAGGTTGAAAAGTTTTTCCATAGTTCATGCGTTTGTTGCTTTGTTAGCCTAGATATCCCCATAACACTATGAATGCTTCCACCACGCCACTGTGTGTATAGAAATTAACAATGAGTATGCGTTTGCCGGTCTTTTTGGGCAAGCTTTATCGATTGAACTAGTTTTGGTTCAAGCAAGTGGTACTCAAAACTAGCCAGAAGATACTTTTCAGCAAACGAGCTAAACGAAATAGCAACTAAAAATAAAAACAGATTCCTTTTCAATTTTTCTCCAAAATACATAACGCGCAAACAAATGCATTGCGAAAACCACACCTTACAAAAGCGTATTTATGCTTTTGTAAGGTGTTTTTTGATAAATACAGCGCGAGGATCACTCCCTTTCGCTCCATAGGTGACATAAACCTCTAGCTTATTCAGCCATTTTTGGAGAAAAACCTTATCATTAAGCTTTGATTTTTTATCTAGGCAATATTCGTTTTCAAGCAGTTGTAATTCATTTTTTAATAAACGCTCTTCTTTCCAGCAAACCTTACAAAGAACTCTTTGAACCCACATATATGCTTTTTTCACCTCAAAGGTATATTTTTGATCTTTTGCTGAAAAAATTTCTCTTTTTTTGCATTTCAAACAATCATATTCGATATCTGAATAATAACTTTCAAGATACTCGTACCCTACAGAGCGTTTAGACTCCTCTGAGTATTTTTCTTTATTTAATGGAATTCTCATAATTCTCGTTTCGCATAGCGGCTTATTCAATCATTTAAAAGTGCGCGAATCGTGCATGTTCTTTTTATGTCACGTTCGCTCATCTACTTCATGCAGTTTTAACAAATTACCTAAAACAATACTATTACTAAGTTTTTGTTATTTTTAAGTAAGGTGAAATACGAAAAATACGCGCGAGCCGCTCAAGGTTAGCTATGGGTTGCCAGCCATATACTGGTATTGAACAAAAACTCAATACAGCTAAACGCTTTCTCAACATGCATTAGTATTTAAGGAGTTTAGGTTGCTGAGTAACAAATAATAACGACAAGATCGAAATAAAACTGTTTAGGAAATATGTAAATGAATTTTATAAGTGAAGTTTATACACCCAAATGAGGAATTTGGGTGGCAGTCTTACCAGCCACATCTCGGCACACACGTCACAAACTGTGGCTGCTCCCTTCCGGGCCTGACCAGGTTCGCCTGCTAGTGTTGCGAGAGGACCAATAAGACTACCATTGAGGGCCTTGGTTGGCGCGGGAGAGATTATCTCTACTTTTACTGTGTTATTCAAGGGATAATCAAAAAAGAAAGTGCGATTGCATACTTCATATACAATCGCGGCTTTTAAATATATTTTGTGGCTGTTATTTGTTCTCTAACTGCGCTTTTATATTACGAAGTGCTGCTTTTACTTTTTTCATGTTTTCTGGACCCATGCGTAAAAGCTGTTTTTGAGCAGCAGGAAGTTGCTCCCATTCAGAAAATGCATACTGATACGTTACTGAATCGCGTAGCAATGGTAACTCACCTTCTGGTTCTGGCGTATCGAGTAGTAAATCAATAGCATCTTCAAGCGTTTGATTAAACTCATCATCACCGTAACCAATTTCGCTGTAAGCGTTGTTTATAAGTGGTTTATATTCTTCGTACATGCGCACAGCTTGTGCAGCACTCATACTTGTGAATACTTTTACATAAGGAGTGTAACGCTCGTAGCTATTAGGATCGATTGTTAAAATGTCCCCCTCGTTTACACTAAACTCTTCTTCTGGCTTGACCACTGGTGTGTGCTTTTTAGCAATTTTACCTTTGGCTATGTTATCTATAAATACAACGCCACGGCGAATCACGTCATCGGTTACCATTAGGCTCATTACTGAATCACTTAGGTATTCGTCGATTTTTGCGACTACTACATCGTCACTTTCATCAAGCGTTGGTAGTGACTCTACTTCAGGCTCTGGCTCAACTGGACGCTGTGCTGGCACTTCTAGGTTTTCTGGTTTTTCTGGCATAACTGATGGCGCTTCAACAACAGGATCGTTCTCTGGTTTAAGCTCCATCATTGGCTGCTCTTTTGGTGCTTGCTCTACCTCTGTGCGCTTTTGTGGCTCTTCACTTGGTTTTAAAAGTACAAATGCGGCAGCACACACCACAATAATTAAAATAATAACGGCGAATAAAAAGTTGTTATTAGGCGGACGTTTTTGAACATCTGACGCTTCTGGTTTATCTGACATACAAACTCCATAAAAATTAAAATGCATTATCACTCAGAGTGCTCTGAATGGAAAAAATTCATTATGAGCAAAACTATTACTGTAACTATTTTAGCTCACAAATATAAATGTAAGCTTACTATACGTAGTAACTCAGTTATCCTTTGATTCTTCTAGCTTAAAGACTTACAGTTAATAAATAAAGTAAAGACGTTGAACAGTTTAAACACTAATATGAAAATCAAGCAAGTCGATCCAGAAAAACCAAAAATTGCTCTGTTATTAACAGGGGGTGGCGCACGAGCCGCTTATCAAGTGGGTGTTTTAAAAGCCCTTGCCCACAGCATGCCACGTACCGCTCCTTTACCGTTTAGAGTAATAAATGGCACCTCAGCTGGGGCTATTAACTCAGCCGCTTTAGCATGTTATGCCTCTTGTGCACATTTAGCTGTACGTAAACTTGAATCTGTTTGGAAAAACTTTTCAACCTCTATGGTGTATAAAAGCGACTTTTTAAGTGTATTTGGCCATATAGCACGTAATATATTAACCAGCTTTCAATCTGAGCATATAAACCACCCTCCTGCGAGCTTATTAAATAATCGCCCTTTGCGAGGGCTGTTAAACGAAATTTTAGATTTACACCGAATTGAGCGTAATTTACACCGTAATTACCTAGATGCATTATCGATTACAGCCTCTAGTTACACCACCGGTGATTCTGTGGCATTTTTTCAGTCAAACACACAAACATCGTGGCAGCGTGCAAAACGCGAAGGTCAAGCAACACGTATTAATGTTGAGCATTTAATGGCATCAAGCGCCATTCCTATGGTGTTTCCTAGTGTGAATATTTATAACCATTATTTTGGTGATGGCTCAATACATCAGCTTTCGCCTTTAAGCCCATCTATTCATTTAGGGGCAGAAAAAATATTTATTATTGGGGTCGATCAACCTAAAGAGCTTCATCCTCCAGGGTATTCTCCTCATTATCCGGGCCTTTCGGCTGTGGCTGGGCATTTACTTGATAGTGTATTTACCGACACCATGCAATCGGATTTAGAGCGCTTAGACCGCATTAATCGCACTTTAGGGCTACTACCCGCTCGCGATAAACACCAAGAGCTTAAACAAATTGATACCTTTGTAATTAACCCATCACAAAACTTTAATGCCATTGCTGCGCAATATTACAGCGATATGCCGTGGGCTATTAAAATGCTACTGCGCACTATTGGTGTTAAAAAGCATTCACAATCGAGTTTAACCAGCTACCTGTTATTCGAAAAACGCTACACTCAGCATTTAATGCAAATAGGCTTTGAAGACGGTATGAAAAAGTTACCGGAAATACGTAAGTTTTTAGAGCTAGATTAAGCCCAAACAGGCGCGTTATTCTATTCCATCGAGCAGGTAGTGTTCTACCCGCTCTACCCTTCTAGGTTTACCTTGCAGTACGAGTACATCGTTAGCGTAAAGCGTTGTTTGCTCATCGGGCGTATCTATTTCTTGCCCTTCTCTGCGCAGTGCTTTAACGATTACTCGGCGTTTAGCTAAATTTAACTCTTCTATTGCTTTATTAACTGCAAAGGCTTGCGGCGGTAATGCTACTACATGTAAATATTCTAAACGGTCAGTTGAGGTTTCTTCACTGTCTTTAAAATAGCCCGCGTAAAAACTTTGCATTAACGGATAGCGGTTTCGACGCTCTTTACTAACTCGGCGCACAATGCGTGTCATAGGAACGCCCGACATAGATAACCCATGCGAAACAAGCATTAAACTCGCCTCAAGCGATTCAGGCACGACTTCTGTTACACCTAGCTCTTTTAAATAACCGAGTTGGCTGTCGTCACGGGTTCTTATCAGTATTTTTACGTTAGGAGCGAGTTGTTTTATAGCGTCTATAACCACTTGTGCCTGTTCAAACTCTGTAAAGGTAATAATAACTAAACGCGCACGTTCTACGCCCGCACATTTTAAAATATCTTTTTGCTTAACATAGCCAAATATTACAGGCTCACCGGCGGCTTTACCTTCTTGAACCAAAATAGGGTTACTTTCTATTGCTACATAATCTATGGCCTCGGGCTTTAAAAACCGCGCTATCGTTTGCCCAACCCGAGAAAAACCACAAATAACAACATGATCGTTGTAAAGCGTACTGCTTTGTGGCTCACTTTCTGTGGCTATACTTGGGTGCTCTAAAATTCCCAATTTGTTTAAAATAAAAGGCGTTTTATCAATTAAAAATGGCGTAATAGCCATAGATAACACGCCAAGCGCAATTAAAAACGAAGCCTGTTCAGAGTTTAATAACTGGTGTTGCCCAGCAAGAGCTATTAACACAAAGCCAAACTCTCCCATTTGCCAAAGCATAATACCGCATGCTAGGGAGTCTTGATTTCGCTCATGCATAAGCCGAGCACTGAGCGCAACAACAGTAATTTTTAGTATTAATAAACTAAGCAAGGCCGCAATGATTAGTAAGCTGTGGTTGAGAACAAATAAAATATCGAGCTGCATACCAACGGTTACAAAAAATAGCCCCATTAAAATATCCCGAAATGGTCTTATATCGGCTTCTAATTGGTGCCTATAATGGCTCTCACCTAGCATCATTCCTGCTAAAAAAGCTCCTAAGGCCATGGATAGGCCAAACATATAAGTCAATAAGCCTGCAAACAGTGCAACCAAAATAGTGGTCAGTACAAATAGCTCATCGGTACGTACTTGGGCTATTTCGTTAAATACTTTAGGTAGCACCCACTTACCAATTGCCCACAATAAAACACATACAAACGCCCCCTTAGTTAAAGCAAAGGCTAATGCCCAACCAATACTTTGCGAGCCACTTGAGGCAAACAACGGAAGAATAATAAGTAAAGGCACTACGGCAATATCTTGAAACAGCAACACACCCACGGCAAGTTGCCCACGGCGCTGATTTAATTCACCGGTTTCTTTTAATAATTTAACCACTACAGCCGTTGAAGAAAGCGCCATAATCGTGCCAATGGTAAAACTGGTAAGTAAGGAAAAGTCTAAACAATATAAAATTATAATGAAGAGTAAGCTGGTAACACCCACTTGCAAGGAGCCAAGCCCAAATACGAGGTTACGCATTGCCATTAGCCGAGAAATAGAAAACTCTAATCCAAGACTAAAGAGTAAAAATACAATTCCTAACTCTGCTACAAATTCAATTTCATGCGATTGAGCAAGCCAACCAATACCATGGCTACCCGCTAAAACCCCCGTAGCTAAGTACGCTAAAATTGGTGGCAACCCTATGCGCTTAAAAAACCACACAAAAAGCACTGCCGCTACTAACAAGCCAAAAATTTGAGCATTTATACTTTGCAAATTTGGGCTCCGGCGTCAATTAAACTAAGGAATGTACTCTAAATATAGCAACCATATGTTTATCAAGCAATTTTAAAATATGGCATAAAAATCGCTTAGTTACTGCAAAGCAACACCCTCGGGGGAGATTTTAATGGAAAACGTCCATATTTTGACACAACGTGTATCTGGTCGCGGCGACTTTTTGCCGTTTTCAGCGGAGCACACACAAGTTAATGAGTCTGCGGTAACGCATGATCTAGTTACTGAGTTACAAACAAGCTTAGTTATTGAAGATGTTTTAGCTATTTATGCAAGATTTGCTAAGCAATTGCTCAATTTTTCTGGGCTGCAGTTTCAATCAACGCTAGGCACTGCACAAACATCAGATAGCGACACTAATACTACGCCTTATATATATGACTTATCTATTGGTAAAGAGCACTTAGGCCAGTTAATTTACTTTAGCCAATTTAAGCTTAATGCAGCGATAGAAAGTAAATTGCGCACTTTACATTCGGCACTCGTTTATCCGCTTCGTAACGCAATGATGTATAGTCGTGTATTAAAGCTTGCTACAAAAGATGCATTAACGGGTTTAAATAATCGCAGTCAATTTAATGATTTTTTGCTTCAAAAGCTCGAAAACTGCCGCCGTTACCAACGCCCATTTAGCCTTATGCTGCTTGATTTAGATAACTTTAAGCAAGTTAATGATAACTTTGGCCATAAAGTAGGTGACGACATGCTCAGGGAGTTTTCAAAAGTATTATGTAGCAGCATAAGAGGCACTGATTCGGTATTTAGATTTGGTGGAGATGAGTTTGCATTACTGATTGAAGACCCTGAATTTACGACCAATAAGGTCATTGCTGAGCGAATCATGTGCTTAGTTAGAAAGTCACCGCTCATGTCTCAATACAAAGTCACAACCAGCATTGGTTTTTCTTTAGCAAGCAGTCAAGATTGCGAAAACGAAATTTTTGCTCGAGCCGATAAAGGCTTATACAAAGCAAAAGCATCTGGTCGCAACTGCGCAAAAGCATATTAGTATTTTTAACTGTATTAAAAAAAGCCTGGCTTCCCCCGCTAGGCTTTTTTATTGCAAAAATTCCAATCCTAAAGTTTTGCATTTACCAATTTATAAATAAACAACGCAGCACAAAAACCAAAAAAGAAGCCGCTCACTAAATTAAGTAATGCTGTAATACTCGCAAGCGGGGTAAATAATACTAAAACCAATGGTAAACTTACGCCTAAAATAAAAAATAGCCCGCCTTTTCCTAACCAGTAGGCAAGTAGTAACGCCGCAGATACCACGCCACCAGCAACAGCATAGCCCAAAGTAATAATATTAAGCTCTAGTAAAAAATTTGCTATAACAGCAACTAAAGCAGTTAAAAGCATGCCCATTGGCGCTTTATTAACTAACGACAAGCCTACATGCGGCTGCTCACTCATTATTTACACTCCCAAATAATACCGTTTTCATCTTTGTGTTTCTCACTTACAAAATAACCCACTGCTTGCACAAGCTCATCGTTATAAAATATTAATGGCACCTGCGATCGCAGCCAAGGCGCTACTTTTGCATCTTTAAACCAATGTTTTAGGGTGTTACTACCTGGTTTTTTTAACGGCTTTATACGAGCACTATTATAATCAAATCGCACGCTTACTTGTTCATTAGTAAATGGCTCACGCACACCTTTACCGCGTTGTTTTAATAATAAACGGCCATCACTAAGTGTTAGCTCATCTGAGATTAAAAGTTCATTGCTTAATGGTTTACGCGGTACAACGAAATATAAATATTCTTGATGACGACGTATTTGCCCATCGGTTAAATCAATCTGCATTTGCGAATCAGTTTGAGCATTGCAAGCTTGGTTTATTATTTGCGACAACTGTTTTTGCGAAGGCATAACTTGAGTAAATAGCGCCAGCCAAGCACGCACAACATTTGCTGTTCGTACATCGCTATAGTGAATTATTTGGTTAATACACAAACCTTGCTGCTCATTTAAACTTTGGCTTAAATCAATTTGTGTATACTCATCAAGAAGCGCTTGCTGTTGCTGTAATAAACTTATACTTCGCCCCGCACATTGCTCAAAACCATTAAAGCGCTCTGCCAGTAATGGCACTACACTTGCGCGTAAAAAATTACGATCAAAGCGTTCATCCGTATTTGAGTCATCAGTAATGTGGTTAATATTAAACTCAGCGGCAAAGGCTTCAATATTACTACGCGTTACATTTATAAGCGGCCTAAAACATATACGCCCACTACTAAGAGTGCGAGTTTGCTGCATAGCGCCTAAGCCTTTTAGGCCCGAGCCACGTTTTAAGCGCAGTAAAAATGTTTCTATTTGATCGTTTAAATGCTGACCTAATAAAATAATACTTTCAGGTGCGCTTAGCTCATCAAGTGCTTTATAACGCGCATCACGTGCTTGCGCTTCAAGGCTTGTTCGTGTTTTTTGCTCTATGTGCACCGCAGCTGCATTAAAAGGCACATTGAGATCAGCACACAATGTTTGACAAAATTGTTGCCAGTCTTGAGCATATTGACTTAAACCATGATTAACATAAATAGCACTTACGTTTAGCGTTGGTATTTCTTGCTTTAGCAAGTGCATCACATGAAGCAATACAGCAGAATCAACCCCACCCGAAAGCGCTACAGTAAAATTATACTGTTGTTGCTTAAAAAAATGCGCAAGTGCATGTTTAACTTGTTGATAAATGGCTGATGATTGCATGTAATTCGCTATAAAATTTGTGTTTCTAGTATTTTAAAACAAAAAAGCCGCATAAGCGGCTTTTTTTAACATTTAATGCAATGGCTACTTTATTAGCAGTAACCAAATGACATTAAACGTTTATAACGTTGATCAAGCATGTCTTCAAGCGAAAGAGCCTGTAAATCTGCAAGGTCACGCTGTAAACGAGCTTTTAAGTTACGTGCCATAGCATCGTAATTACGATGTGCGCCACCTAAAGGCTCATCAACTAGGTTGCTGATCAAATCAATCTCTTTAACACGCTCAGCGGTTACACCCATAGCTTCTGCTGCGAGGGGTGCTTTATCTGCGCTTTTCCATAAAATAGAGGCACAGCCTTCTGGCGAAATTACCGAGTACGTGCTGTATTGCAACATGTTAACTCTGTCGCCAACACCAATCGCTAACGCACCACCTGAGCCGCCTTCACCAATAACCGTACAAATAGTTGGCACTTTAAGCGCCGCCATTACTTTTAGGTTACGTGCGATTGCTTCAGACTGACCACGCTCTTCAGCGCCAACACCTGGGTAAGCACCTGGTGTGTCGATAAAGGTCATAATTGGCATTTTAAAACGCTCAGCCATTTCCATTAAGCGTAACGCTTTACGGTAACCTTCTGGCTTTGGCATACCAAAGTTGCGTTTAATTTTTTCAGCTGTATCGCGACCTTTTTGTTGGCCAATAACCATTACTGGTTCGCCATCTAAACGTGCAACACCGCCTAAAATAGCCGGATCGTTAGCAAAAGTACGATCGCCTGCAAACTCGTCAAATTCCGTGAAAATGCGCTCGATATAATCTCGAGTGTAAGGACGCAACGGATGACGCGCTAACTGCGATACTTGCCAAGCGCCTAAATTAGAGAATATTTCCTCTTTTTGCTTAGCACTTTTTTCTTTTAATTTGCTGACTTCCTCTTCTAACTCAAGGTCTAATTCGCCAGCGCGGCTTATACTTTGTAATTCTTCAATTTTTGCTTCTAACTCTGCAATCGGAAGCTCAAAATCAAGATAATTGAGGCTCATGCTCTAAACTACCTAATCAGTTAAATTCTAGTTCTACATCTTGTGCCGCCATGAGTGATAACTTATGAATTAAGTCGTCGCTCGGCGTAACACACCATTCGATCCCTAGGGTTAATTGCGCCAACGCATCGGGGCGTTGGTAATAAACCTTGATCGGACACGTTCCCATTTTATAAGGTTCGAGTACTTTTTGTAATTTATCGAAGAAACCTGCCTCGATTTGCACCATGTTCAGCGTCATTTTAATCGCTTTAATACGTTTTTCACGCGCTTGAGCAATGGTGTTTATTTCTCTGGCGGTCATTGTAATGCCACCGGAGAAGTTATCAAAGCTGACCTGTCCAGATATTACCAAGATATTGTTAACTTGAAGCATTTCTTGGTACATTTCGAACTGTTCTGGAAACAAGCGTACATCAATACGGGCGCTCTTGTCATCTAAAGTTATTAACCCCCAACGATTTCCTTTTTTATTAATTAAGGTTCTCGCTGAAATAACTAAACCAGCCGCTGTAGAGAGTACATCACGATTAGTTGGCTGTAAATCCACCAGCTTACCGCTGGTGTAATACCTAAGTTCTTTTCGGTACTGATTTATCGGATGCCCTGTCAAATAAAGGCCTAGCGTATCCTTTTCACCTTCAAGCCATTGGTTATCCGTAAGGCCCGTGGCTTTAATAAAGGCTTGTTCTACCTCATCAGGCTCGGTGGCTAATAAACCAAATAAATCGCTTTGCCCAAGCTGCTCTGCCTTATTATGCTGTTCGGCTGCGCGCATGGCATCTTTTAAACTTGCCAGTAACGTTGCACGCCCTGCTTGGGTTTTTTCTGGACCTAGTTGATCCAAAGCACCGGCATAAATTAATTTTTCGGTAACGCGTTTATTTAAGCGTTTTAAATCTACTCGGGCACAAAAATCAAATAAGTCTTTAAACGGACCGCCTTTTGCGCGAGCTTCTAAAATAGCATCTACCGGCGCTTCACCTACGCCTTTAATTGCACCTATACCGTAAACAATTTCGCCTTGCAGGTTTACCGTAAACTTAAACTCACCGGCGTTTACATCTGGCGGTAATAAGGTGAGTTTCATGTTTTCACATTCATCTACCAAAATTACTATTTTGTCGGTGTTATCCATATCTGCCGACATTACCGCAGCCATAAATTCAGCTGGGTGGTGCGTTTTCATCCACAGCGTTTGGTACGAAACAAGTGCATAGGCCGCCGAGTGAGATTTATTAAAACCATACCCTGCGAATTTTTCTACCAAGTCAAAAATTTTGATGGCGAGTTCGCCGTCAATACCATTATTGCGTGCGCCATCTTCAAACGTTGAACGCTGTTTTGCCATTTCTTCGGGTTTTTTCTTACCCATTGCACGACGTAACATATCGGCGCCACCTAGCGTGTAGCCTGCGAGCACCTGCGCTATTTGCATTACTTGTTCTTGATACAAAATAATGCCGTACGTAGGATCGAGTATTGGCTTTAAGCTTTCGTGCTGATACTGCGCATCTGGGTATGAGATTTCTTCTCGGCCGAGTTTTCGGTCGATAAAGTTATCTACCATGCCTGATTGCAGTGGACCTGGGCGAAACAAGGCCACGAGGGCAATCATATCTTCAAAACAATCGGGTTTAAGGCGACGTACTAAGTCTTTCATGCCGCGCGACTCTAGCTGAAACACTGCTGTTGTTTCGGCGCGCAGTAATAGCTCTATACTTTTTTTATCATCCAGTGGGATGGTGTTTATATCGACGGGGTCCTTACCTTCGCGCTGCATTCGCACGTTGGTCATATCCACAGCCCACTGCAAAATGGTCAAGGTACGTAAACCCAAGAAATCGAACTTAACAAGGCCTGCAGTTTCTACGTCGTTTTTATCAAACTGAGTAACCGGAAATTTACCTTCGTCATCGCAATAAAGTGCAGCAAAGTCGGTAATAGTGGTTGGCGATATTACTACGCCACCCGCATGTTTACCGGCGTTACGTGTACACCCTTCGAGGATGCGACACATGTCGATTAAATCTTTTACCTCAGAGTCACCGTCGTAGGCTTCTTGTAAGCGCGGCTCAACTTCAAACGCTTTGGCAAGGGTCATACCTGGATCGCCAGGGATCATCTTCGAAATACGATCAACAAACCCATAAGGATGACCAAGAACACGGCCAACATCACGTATTACCGCTTTTGCCGCCATGGTACCAAAGGTGATAATTTGCGATACCGCGTCACGGCCATACAACGCCGATACGTGATCAATTACTTCATCGCGCCTGTCCATACAAAAATCGACGTCAAAATCGGGCATTGATACACGTTCAGGGTTTAAGAATCGCTCAAAGAGTAAATCAAATTCAAGCGGGTCGAGGTCGGTAATTTTAAGTGCATATGCTACTAATGAACCTGCACCAGAACCACGCCCAGGGCCTACCGGTATATTGTTATCTTTACTCCACTGAATAAACTCCATTACGATCAAGAAGTAACCTGGGAATCCCATTTGGTTAATTACGCCAAGCTCGACAGCTAAACGCTCATCGTATTCAACCCGTTTTACTTTTCTATCTTCTTCATCTGGGAATAAAAACTGTAGTCGCTCTTCAAGGCCGTCTTCTGAAACTTTAACTAAAAAGTCTTCTATTTTTAATGAACCCGTAGGGTAATCGGGTAAAAAGTAAGTCCCTAATTGCACCGTTACATTACAGCGTTTGGCTATTTCTACGGTATTTTGTAGCGCCTCTGGAATATCGCTAAAAAGCTCAGCCATTTGCTCTGGCGTTTTAAGGTATTGTTCTTCGGAGAATCGTTTAGGGCGGCGTTTATCATCAAGCGTGTAACCGTCAAAAATGGCCACGCGAATTTCGTGCGCTTCAAAGTTCTCAGGCTTTAAAAATACCACTTCGTTAGTGGCTACAACCGGTAACTGCTCTTTGGCTGCAAGCTCTACCGCCATGTGTAAGTAGTCTTCTTCAAGGGGGCGGTTAGTTCGTACAAGCTCTAAATAGTAATGATCGCTAAAGTGCTGCTTATAAAAGCTAACAACAGATTCAATAACGCCCGGATTGCCTTTTAAAAGCGCTTTACCTAAATCGCCATCTTTAGCGCCCGAGAGAATAATTAATCCTTCTTTGTGATTTACTAGCCATTCACGGTCAATTACAGGGCGATGAAATACATGCCCGCGCTGGTACGCTTCAGATATCAATAGCGTTATATTTTTATAACCGTCGTTGTCTTTCGCTAAAATAGTTATACGACATGGTTCATCTGAAAATTCAGGGCTACGTAGCCAAAAATCAGCACCCACAATCGGCTTTATACCCGCATTGTGCGTGGCGCCATAAAACCGCACTAAACCACAAAAGTTCATTTGATCAGTGATAGCAAGCGCAGGCATTTCGAGCTCTTGCGCTTTAGCGACTATTGGCTTGGTTTTGGCCAGGCCATCAACCATCGAAAAATCTGAGTGAACCCGTAAATGTACAAAATCTGGTGCAGCCATGGTTTACGCCTCACCCTTAGCTTGCATTAATACGCGCTGCACAGGTTTAAAGCTTTTACGGTGCTCATCTATTGCGCCATATTGCTCAAGTGCTGCAAAATGCGCTTTTGTTGGGTAACCTTTATGCCCTGCAAATCCATATTGTGGGTAGCGTGTATCGAGTGCAATCATTTCATCATCACGCGCTACTTTAGCTAAAATAGAGGCTGCTGATATTTCGGCCACTAGGCTATCGCCCTTAACAACCGCCTGCGCTGGCATAGTTAGTTTTGGTATACGATTACCATCTATAAATACAAATTCAGGCTGTGTGCTTAGCCCCTCAACTGCACGGCTCATAGCAAGCATGGTGGCGCGTAAAATATTTAATTCATCAATTTCAGTTGGACTACAACGGCCATATGCATAGCACAGTGCTTTTTCTTTTATTTCTAAGGCAAGAGCTTGGCGCTTTTTATCTGTTAGCTTTTTTGAGTCAGCTAAACCTGCAATAGGTTTAGTAGGGTCGAGTATTACCGCAGCGGTAACTACATCGCCTACAAGCGGGCCGCGCCCTACTTCATCTACACCGGCAATAAAGGTTACGTTAGGTCGTTCAATTTGCATTTATTAACTCCGCCACAGCATTAGCTGCTTGTTCGCTGGCATTTAATCTAATTTTTTCGTGAATAGCTAAAAAGCGTGCTTTTAATTCTTTGTTGTCGGTATTTAACATAGGCGTAAGTGCACCTGTTAAATTGGCTACATTACATTCGCTTTGTAAAAATTCAGGCACAAGCTCTTCATCGGCCAATAAGTTAGGCAGCGAAAAATACTTAATATTAAAGGTAAATAAAGTTTTAAAAATCCAATAGCTCATCGGCTTTATTTTATAACCTACTACCATTGGCTTTTTATAAAGCATGCCTTCAAGTGTTGCCGTGCCTGAAGCAAGTAATATGGCGTCTGCCGCTTGCATCGCTAATTTTGATTGCCCATCTAGCAAACTAATATTAAGGTTAGGTGCTGTGGCATTTAAAATATCAATAAACTGGGCTTTGCGCTTTTCGTTTACCAGTGGCACCACAATTTTAAGATTTGGATTTTGCGCCTGCAGCTCTGCTGCCGTTTTTATATAGGTTTCGCTTAATAAACCGACTTCAGAGCCTCGACTACCCGGCAGTAACGCAAGTACTTTATCACCTAGGCTTAGCCCTAGCTCTGCACGCGCTTGGCTGTCGTCGTGCTCAAGGGCTATATCATCAGCAAGTGTATGCCCTACAAATGTACAAGGAACTTGGTGTTTATCGTAAAATTCTTTTTCAAACGGCAATAATGCAAGCACTAAGTTAGTAGCAGCACTTATTGTGTGAATACGCTTTTCGCGCCATGCCCACACAGACGGGCTTACATATTGAATAGTTTTAATGCCTGCCTCTTTTAATGGTTTCTCAACGCGAAGGTTAAAATCGGGGGCATCTATACCAATAAATACATCGGGTGGATTATCTACAAAATGCTGTACAAGCTGTTTGCGTATTTTTAGTAAGCGAGGCAAGCGCCCTAATACTTCAACAAGCCCCATTACCGACAGCTCATCCATATCGTAGAGTGTTTTACAGCCTTGAGCCTGCATTTTAGGCCCAGCAATCCCTTCAAAAATAGCATCAGGGAAATGTACTTTAAGTGATTTAATTAAACCTTCACCTAAAATATCGCCCGACAGTTCACCTGCCACAATACCAATACGTAGTTGTTTTTTTTCTTTATTCATTCGATTTTATTTCACAAGTAAACCAGGCGTTCATACGGTTTAGTTTACCGTGTTTTAGTGTTTGATTAAACGCTTTAAATTAATGGTTTTTGTAACTAAAACCTCCACAAAAGATTGTTTGTTTTTAATACTGATGTAGCATGGTAAATATATATTAAGTTTTTCTAATATGTTTATTGACAAAAATTGTGCAAAAGTAAATAATATTCCAAACTTTCAGTAATTACTGAAAGTTCATTAAATTTAACTTTGCCAACTTTATTGCCTTGTTAACCCGTCACCCTCAAGGAGCTAAAAATGATAGATGAAACCTTTGTGGATCTATCGCGATTACAGTTTGCTGTTACCGCACTCTTCCACTTCTTATTCGTGCCTTTAACCATAGGTATGACCTGGATATTAGTTATTATGGAATCGGTTTATGTTATGACCGGCCGCGAGATTTACCGCGACATGACTAAGTTTTGGGGAAAGTTGTTTGGTATTAACTTTGCAATTGGTGTGGCAACAGGCCTTACCATGGAGTTTGAGTTTGGTACTAACTGGTCTTATTACTCGCATTATGTGGGTGATGTATTTGGTGCGCCGCTCGCTATTGAAGGCTTAATGGCATTCTTTTTAGAATCAACCTTTGTGGGTATGTTCTTTTTGGGCTGGGATAGGTTAACTAAACGCCAACACTTAGGTGCAACATTTTTAATGGCACTGGGTACGAACATGTCGGCACTTTGGATTTTGATTGCTAATGGTTGGATGCAAAACCCGGTTGGGGCAGAATTTAACTATCAAACTATGCGTATGGAAATGACTAGCTTTGCAGAGCTTGTATTTAACCCCGTAGCACAAGTTAAGTTTATTCATACTGTATCGGCGGGTTATGTAGCAGCCTCTATGTTTGTGCTAGGTATAAGTAGTTGGTACATATTAAAAGGCCGTGATCTAGCCTTTGCTAAGCGCTCGTTCTCGGTGGCATCGGGCTTTGGTTTAGCTTCCATACTATGTGTGATTTTATTAGGTGACGAATCGGGCTACGAAGTAGGCGAAGTTCAAAAAGTAAAACTAGCAACAATAGAAGCAGAGTGGCATACAGAAGAAGCCCCTGCTGCATTTACAGCTATTGGCTTTCCTGATTCAGACGAGCAAGTAACCCATGCGGCGGTAAAAATCCCTTACGCACTGGGTTTAATTGCGACACGCTCTTTAGATGAGCAAGTAACAGGTATTTCTGATTTAGAAAAGCAACACGAAGTACGTATACGTAATGGCATGATTGCTTACGAATACCTTGAAAAACTAAGAGGTGGTGACAATACACCTGAAAACATAGCCAAGTTTGATACGCTTAAAGACGATTTGGGTTATGGCTTATTGCTTAAACGCTACACGCCAAATGTAGTAGATGCGACCGAGGAGCAAATTCAAAAAGCAGTGAAAGACTCCTTCCCTCGCGTTGGCCCTATGTTCTGGTCGTTTAGAATAATGGTTGCCTGTGGCGTAGCTATGTTGGCAGTGTTTATATTGGCATTTTACTACAATGCACACCGTATTATTGAGCAAAAACGCTGGTTACTGTGGGCTGCGGTACTGAGTATTCCACTGCCTTGGATTGCCATTGAATTTGGCTGGATTGTTGCCGAGTATGGCCGTCAGCCTTGGGCAATATCTGAAATTTTGCCGACCTTTTTAGCGACCTCGTCACTGACGGTAAACGATATTTTAATTAGCTTAACTGGGTTTATTATTTTTTACACTGGCTTGGCTATTGTGGAAGGTTGGTTAATGGTTCGCTTTATTAAACAAGGGCCAAGCTCATTACATACTGGTAAATACCACTTTGAGTTACCAAATAAAGCAGATAAAGATGCAGGAGAGCAATTATGATTTTTGATTATGAAACATTAAAAATGCTGTGGTGGTTGCTCATTGGTGTGTTACTTATTGGCTTTGCTATTACCGATGGCATGGATATGGGCGTGGCTATGCTGCTACGCCTAGTAGGTAAAACAGACTCAGAGCGTCGCACAGTAATTAATACCATTGGCGCGCACTGGGATGGTAACCAAGTATGGTTTATTACCGCAGGCGGTGCTTTATTTGCAGCGTGGCCTATGGTGTATGCAGCGGCATTTTCGGGTTTTTACTTTGCTATGATGCTGGTGCTATTTGCATTATTTTTTAGACCTCTTGGTTTTGATTACCGCTCTAAAATAGATTCTAAACGCTGGCGTAACAACTGGGATTGGGGCTTGTTTGCAGGCAGTGCAATTCCGGCTTTAGTATTTGGTGTGGCGTTTGGTAACTTGTTTTTAGGCGTACCGTTTAATATTGATAATTTACTGCGTGTAAGTTATCAGGGCTCTTTTTTTGGTTTATTGAATCCTTTTGCATTGCTTGCAGGTTTAATTAGTGTGGCTATGTTAATTGCTCATGCGGGTATGTGGTTACAACTACGTACCGCCGATGCAGTAGCTGAACGTTCAGGGCAATATGGTCGCTATGCACTAATGGTATTTATTGTACTGTTTGCTGGCGCTGGTGTTTGGGTTGCTAATATTAATGGCTATCAAATTATCTCTATGCCGGACACGCAAAGCCATGCCGACCCTTTAGCTAAAGTGGTAATAACAGCAAAAGGCGCTTGGCTTAATAACTACAGTGAACGCCCATGGACAATGACCTTCCCTATTTTAGGGTTTGTAATGGCACTAAGCGCATTGTTTTTCTCAAAAATTAATAAGCCTGCGCTTGGCCTTGTTTCTACAAGTGTCATGTTAATAGGCATTATTATGACGGCGGGCGTATCACTATTCCCATTCATTATGCCTTCAATTAATAATCCTGATATTAGCTTAACTATTTGGGATGCGGTATCTAGTCATAAAACGCTGAATATTATGTTTGTTGCCGTAGTTATTTTTATACCGCTAATACTGGCCTACACCACGTGGTGTTACGTAAAAATGTGGCGCAGAGTAACGGTAGATGAAATTGAAAACAACACTCACGGTAGCTACTAAGGAGACTAAATTATGTGGTATTTTGCTTGGATTTTAGGTGTACTTTTAGCCTGTACCTTAGGTGTAATAAACGTAATGTGGTACGAGTTTCACCAAAATAAAAACAGCATAGCTGACGATGAACAACCTATGCACGATTTATTAAACGAGAAAAACTCAGCTAAAAATGACGACTAACCCTCGATTAGATCGCGCGCAGCAGCAGTCTCTGCGCGCTTTTTTAAAGCTACAAAGTAAACCCGCTGCAATGTGGTTAAAGTTAAGCATTGCACTGGGTACTTTTAACGCTATTTTAATGATTGCAGGGGCTTACTTACTCGCCCAAACTATTCATAATGTAATGTTTGAAGGTAAAAGCCTTGCTCAAGTAACCCATTTACTATGGCCACTTGCAGGCATTATTTTACTACGAGCGCTTTTTTTAGCGCTAAGTGAAAGGCTAAGTGCCTTTGCTGCACTTAAAATCAAATCGGCTATGCGCCAAACCTTATTAACCAAATTAACCCAATTAGGGCCTAGCTACATTGAACAACATGGTCAAGGAGCAACGCTTAACACCTTGCACGATGGCGTTGAAGCATTGCACGACTATTACGCTAAATACTTGCCTGGTGTTGCTTACAGTGCCCTTATTCCTATAGCAATTTTGGTGGTAATTTTTCCAACCGACTATAAAGCGGGTTTAATATTTTTACTAACCGCTCCGCTTATTCCCTTTTTTATGATTTTAGTTGGATCTAAAGCTGAAGATTTAAATCAAAAACGTTGGAAACAACTTGCCGTTTTAGGTAACTACTTTTTTGACCGCATACAAGGTTTAACGCAACTTAAGCTATTTAATGCCACCCGCACTGAGCTTAAACATATTGCTAAAATTTCTGATGATTTTAGACACGCTACACTCGATGTATTAAAAATTGCTTTTTTGTCATCATTTGCGCTGGAATTTTTAGCCACTATTAGCGTGGCACTCGTTGCGGTAATAATTGGCTTTAGGCTATTTTTTGGCACGCTAGATTTTGCAACCGGCTTTGTAGTGCTGCTACTTGCCCCTGAATTTTATTTACCACTTCGCCAATTAGGCAGTCACTACCACGCTCGCTTGCAAGGTATTAGCGCTGCAGCCGACATGGTAACTATTTTAAATGCGCCGCTTCCTGAACAGTCACAG
The DNA here is from genome assembly GCF_018101025.1 of Pseudoalteromonas sp. MMG006. Classification (NCBI taxonomy): domain Bacteria; kingdom Pseudomonadati; phylum Pseudomonadota; class Gammaproteobacteria; order Alteromonadales; family Pseudoalteromonadaceae; genus Pseudoalteromonas; species Pseudoalteromonas sp. MMG006. Next base: position 518,544 of record NZ_JAGJEJ010000001.1, on the reverse strand, counting down.
CAAAACAACGCGCACGTTAGCGAGCCTATAAATACAATAAACATTAACAACTTAAATTTTACCTACCCAAACAGTAATGAAGGTATAAAAAATATAAACTTAGCCCTACCCAATAAAGGCTTAGTAGCTGTAGTTGGGGCGAGTGGCTCAGGTAAAAGCACTTTATTTGATTGCATATTAGGGTTTCACCCTCGGGTGATTGGGCAAATCAGTATTAATGACAAGCCACTAGATGCAACTAATATTAATATGCTACAAAATAAAATTGCCTGGATCCCGCAAACGCCAACGCTATTTTATCAAAGCATTAGCGATAACATCAAAATAGCTAAATCAGATGCTACACAATTAGAGCTTGAGCAAGCAGCACACCAAGCTGGCGCTTTAGATTTTATAAACACATTACCTAATGGCTTTAATACATTGATAGGTGAGCAAGGTGAAGGGCTTTCTGGCGGACAAAAGCAACGCATCGCCCTTGCTCGTGCATTTTTAAAACAAGCGCCTATTTTAGTACTCGATGAACCAACGGCACATCTTGATAGCCAAACAGAGCTGCTTATTCAGCGTGCAATAAATGATTATGCAAAAACACATTTGGTACTGGTTATAGCTCATAGGCTTAATACAGTAAAAAATGCCAACAATATTATTGTTATGCAAAATGGTGAGGTAGCGCAGCAAGGCACATACTCACACCTTGCTCAGCAAAATGGTGCGTTTAAAACACTGCTAAGCACTCAAGTGCAAGGATCTGATAATGACTAATTTTATTAGGCTATTAAAGCTTTGCCGCCCGCACTATAAAGCTATGTTGCTGGGTACTTTTTTAGCCACTTTAACTGTACTTGCAAACGTGGGCTTACTCGCTATATCGGGTTGGTTTTTAGCCGCAATGGCGGCTGCAGGTATTGCTGGCGTGCAAATGAACTACTTTACACCCGCAGGGACTATTCGATTTTTAGCGATTGTTCGTACCGCATCACGCTATGGTGAGCGCTTAGTAACGCATAACGCGACGTTTTTATTGCTTAGCGAAATTCGCGTAAATATGTTTGCAACGCTAAGTAAGCTAAACAATGTAGATTTAGCAATGAGCCGCAGCGCAGATTTAGTAAACCGCCTACAGAACGATGTTGATGCCCTAGATAAATTTTACTTAAACATATTACTGCCTATGCTAGTAGCGCTATTAAGCATACCTATTATTATGGTGTTTATGGCGGCCTATAATGTAAACGTTGCGCTTATTTGTTTTACTGGCATTTTATTAATTGGTGTTGTTTTACCAGCTTTATTAAGTGCTAAATTAAATAAAAATAGCCATAAAGAAACACAGCTCAGTGCTCAGCTTAGAGCTGAACTTTCAGATACGCTAACAGGCCTTAGAGAGCTTAGTATTTATCAAGCAAGTGGCAATCAAATTTCAAAATGTGATGATTTGAATGAACAGTACAACCAGCAACTTTATAGTCGTCACAAAGCACTGGCAAACAGTGATGGCTTAAGCTTGCTGGTAGTGCAATTAGCCGTGCTGGGCGCCATTGTTACTATTGTGCCGTTGGTTTACAGCGGAGCCATGGTAAATGTAGAGCTTGCTATGCTAAGCCTATTTGTATTGGCAAGCTTTGAAAGTGTATTGCTCCTCCCAAATGCTTTTATAGAGCTACCTAATGTACTAAAAGCCGCAGAGCGACTATTTACACTTCAAGATAAAGTGTCTGATCAGAGCAACAATCACAGCGCTTTAATTGATACTCAGTTTGATAAAAATAATACCGCACTAACACTTAATAACATTAGCTATAAATACGATGAGCATAATGCATTAACTGATGTGAGCTTTATGCTAAAAGCGCAACAAAAAGTAGCCATTGTAGGTAGAAGCGGCAGCGGTAAAACCACGCTTGTAAATTTGCTAACTGGGCTATGGCCTCTTCAGCAAGGCAGCATTACGTTGGATGATCAAACTAACTCGCAAGAACTACACTCACTAAGCAATGACACCCGCGCAAGCGTTATAAATATATTAGCGCAGCAGCATCATATTTTTGATGGCACCCTGAGTGAAAATTTACGCTATGCTGCACCAAGTGCGACAAAAGAAGAAATGCTTGAAGCCATTAAACTTGCGCAGCTAGAGCCTTGGTTTAATGATTTACAAGCGGGTTTAAAAACACGTTTAGGTACCGGTGGCAGAAACGTATCCCAAGGGCAATCAAGGCGTATAGCGATTGCTCAGGCTTTATTACAAAACCCCGCTATTTTAGTACTTGATGAGCCTACCGAAGGGCTAGATAACCAATCTAAGCAAACCGTGATGAACGCCATTATGCAGGTAATGAGTAACGCAAGCGTACTTACAATTACCCACGACCCTGCTCTTCTGACTCAAATGAATAATGTTATATGGTTAGAAGACGGTAAAGTAGTTGCACAAGGCTCTCATAAAGAGCTCAGTAGCGCTTATCCAGATTATGTGGCACTAACTACCCGGTTTTAATACCTTAACAGACACGTCAATAACGCCGACTTTAGGGTCGGCTATCTTTTTAAACATGCTTTTTGATAAATCGATAATACGGCCACGTACATAAGGGCCTCTGTCATTTATCCTTACTATGACTGATTTATTATTAGCGAGGTTAGTAACAACCACCTTAGTACCAAAATCGAATTCTAAATGAGCAGCTGTTGCAGCTTGCTGGCTAAAGCGCTCTCCATTAGCAGTTATTCTTCCGTGATATTTATCAGCATAAAAAGATGCTTTTCCTACTTGAGTTATTTCTCCTGTAGATGACTTAATGAGTGGCTGGCTACTACAAGCGGCTAAAACTGAAGTAATAAAAAGAGTAACAACTAACTTAGGTAAACGCATAGAATGACTTTTATTATAAAAATTAAGCGCATACTAACGTGAGTACCCTGAGTATTAACTGAATTGGCTTTAAACTCAGGGCAATAAAAAACCACCTTCGATTTAACATCTAGGGTGGTTTTTAATGCTCAAAACAAAGCTTGTAATTATCTTACAATACCGCGCTCTGAGGCTTTAACAAAATCTATCATGGTTTGCACTGCTGGAAACTTTGCAGCGTCTTCACTTAGTGAAGCTATGGCTTCGTCAACACCTAAGCTCTTACGATAAAATGCTTTATAAGCACGGCGTACTGCCATTATTTCATCGCTTTCAAAGCCACGGCGTTTCATGCCTTCTTTGTTGATTGCTGCAGGACCTGCTGGCATACCAATAGTAGTAACAAATGGAGGTACGTCTTTATTAACACCTGAGTACATGCCAATAAATGCGTGGTCACCAATTTTACAAAACTGATGAACACCCGAGTTACCACCTAAGATAACCCAATCGCCTACGTGTACATGGCCTGCAACACTTGCGTTATTAGCAAAAATAACGTTATCACCAATTACTGCATCGTGCGCTACATGGGTATAAGCCATAAATAAGTTATTGCTACCAATTTTAGTAACACCTTGGTCCTGAATAGTACCGCGGTGAATGGTTGCACACTCACGAATAACGTTGTTATCGCCCATAATTAGCGTAGTAGGCTCGTTGTTGTATTTTTTGTCTTGGCAGGCTTCGCCTACTGACGCAAATTGGAAAATATGATTTCCAGAGCCAATGATAGACGGCCCTTTAACAACAACGTGAGACTCAATAATACAGTCATCACCGATCACAACATCATTGCCAATATAGCTATACGGACCAACTGAGACATTGTTGCCTAGTTTAGCGCCAGGTTCGATTATTGCTGTAGAATGTATCACTATTAAAACTCTCTTCTCGCACACATAATTTCGGCACTACATACTACTTTGCCATCGACTTTTGCTTCAGCGGCAAATTTCCATATATTGCGACGCTCTTTTAAAAACTCTACATGCAGATGCATTGTATCGCCAGGAACTACTGGTTGTTTAAAACGCGCATTATCTACAGCAGCAAATAAGTAAAGCTCGTTATCGCTACGGTTTTCTACAGTTTTAAACCCTAATAAACCAGTGGCTTGCGCCATTGCTTCTAATATTAGCACACCAGGAAAAATTGGCTGATTTGGAAAATGGCCAGTAAAAATAGGCTCGTTAATAGACACATTTTTAATTGCATGTAGTGACTCGCCAGGCGTAAAGTCAATAACACGATCAATTAAAAGCATCGGATAACGGTGTGGTAATAAACTTAAAATTTCTTGAATATCAAGGCTATTTAATTCGTTTGCCAAAATAGCATCCTTATTAGTGTTCAACGTTATGACTTAGCCAATGCTTCAAGCGCTTTAAGACGTGACTTCATGTCTGAAAGGTTACGCAAGTGAGCAATTGATTTACGCCATTCTTTATTAGTTGTATGGGGCATACCTGATGAGTAAACACCTGGTTCGGTGATTGATTTAGTCACCATACTCATACCGGTAATTATAACACCATCACATACAGACATGTGACCGTTAATTGCAGTCATGCCGCCAATTTGACAGTTTTTGCCAATGGTAACGCTTCCTGCAAGTACGGTGCAGCCAGCAATCGCTGTGCCCGAGTTAACTTCAACGTTGTGTGCTATTTGACACTGATTATCAATAATAACATTGCTATGGATAATGGTGTTATCTAGTGCGCCACGGTCAATAGTAGTACTTGCGCCTACTTCAACCTTGTCGCCTATAATCACTGAGCCAAGTTGGGGTATCTTTACCCACTGCCCGCGCTCATTGGCATAGCCAAATCCATCACTACCAACAACACTATTTGCTTGAAACAAACAATCTGCGCCAATCTCAACATCGTGATAAATAGTCACACTAGGCCAAAGCTTAGTGCCAGAGCCTATTTTAACACGTTCTCCGATAAAACTGTTCGGACCAATTTGCGCGTTATCACTAATAACAGCTTCAGCTTCAATTACAGCATTAGCGCCTACCGCGGCACTGTCGCTTACAATAGCTGAAGGGTGAATAGTTGCACTTGGGTGTATACCTGTAGAGGCCGAGCGAGGCGTAGTATCCATAAATTGTGCTAGTTTAGCGTAACTCACATAGGGGTTAGCAACTATCACTTTACTGCCTTCAAAAAATTCAGCATCAGCTTGGCTAACTATTACAGCACTAGCTTGTGTAGTTTCAAGCTGCGTACGATATTTTGAGTTCGCTAAAAATGCAATATGCCCAGTACGGGCATTTGCAAGTGTCGCTATTTTTTTTATTTCTAAAGCGCCATCACCTTGGAGCTCGGCGCCTAGAAGTTCCGCAATTTGCGAAAGCGTATAATTTTGCATAGAGTGATTATTTCTTGCTAACAGCTGCTACAACTTTAGATGAAAGATCAGTTACTTCTTTAGGGTTAAAGTAGATCGTTGTGTCTTTAACTTTAACTTCATCGAAGTCGCCATCTTTAGCAATTTCTTCAATTGTTTTGATGATCACACCTTGAACTTTAGCAAGCTCTTGGTTTTGACGTGCTTTAATTTCTTGCTCTAAAGGACGACCTTGTTCAGCAAGATTTTTTTGCATGCCCTGAATCTTGTCACGTAATGCATCTTTTTGAGCTTGGCTCATCGTTGTGCTTTCGCGCTTAAATTTTTCTGCTTCAAAGCGAATATCGCCTTGTAACTTTTCAAGTTCTTGGCGGCGCTCTGCAAACTCAGTTTGTAGCGATTGTTCAATTTTAGCCATTTGAGGAATTTGCTTGTAGATTTCTTGCATATCAACGATACCTACTTTATGTGCAAATGCACTTGCTGAAGTACCCATCATTAATGTTGCTAAAACTGCTACTGCTGTTGATTTAAATAATGTTTTCACAAAAAACTCCTTTAGAAAGTATTACTAATGTTAAAGCTGATCGTTTTCGTATCGTCATCTTCTTGTTTTTGCAATGGATACGCAAAACTGATCAACATTGGACCCATCGGAGAGATCCATTGTAATGAAAGACCGGTTGAAACCCTAAAACGCATTGGGTCTGAGTAGTCATCTAATTTAGCACGCTCATCTGGCGCTAAGTTTTGATAGCGGTCTACGCTAAATTCAGTATCCCATACGTTCGCAGCATCTACAAAGAAGCTTGTACGTACAGAACTGGTATTTTCTTCATCTAAGAACGGCGTAGGAACAATTAGCTCCATACCCGCTACCGCTTTAGCGTTACCACCAATACGGCCTTGTGGAATCAATATATCGAACTGATCTGCTCCACCTATACTACCTGTTGTTGTGCCATCAGCACCAGGAGTACCCGGAATAGATTGCGGTATACGTGATACGGCACGTGGCAATATTGTATTACGGTCAAAGCCACGTAGTTCCATCTCTGTAATTTGGAAGAACTCTTGGAATGGTAATGTTTGCTCATAACCATTTGTGGTCCCATAACCATTACCGTAACCAAGCGCTGCACGCGTTGAAAACACCCAACGATGATCGTTTGATATTGGCCAGTAAAAACGCGAGTCGTAGTTCAGCTTAAAGTATTGAAGATCTGAGTTAGGCGTAGTGGCTGTTAAATTTAAGGTTTGGCGCGAACCCGCTGTCGGGAATAAACCACGGTTAACGGTAATACGCGACCAACCTACACTTAGCTCATATTTGGTAAAGTCAAAGCCAGCATCAGGATTTTCTGGATCTAGGAACGTTTCACGAAGAACACGAGTTTGTTCGTACTCGGCAATATCTGAAAGCTCTTCTTTTATCCAACGAACACCGAAGTTAACACGATTTACAGCATCAACTGGGAAACCAATATTGGTACCTATCCCGTAACTTTTCGATTTGTAGTCTACTAAGCTAAATTTACTTGCATCGTAGTTAGTGTAAAAAATACTACTACCTTGCGATACGCCGTCTGGCGTGAAGTAAGGGTCAGTGTAAGATAAGCTTATGCTTTCAGAGCCTGTTGAAGTATTTAGATTTAAACCGATTTGGTTACCCGTACCTAAAAAGTTAGATTCAGTCACACCAATATTAAACTGCAGACCAAGGTATGAACCATATGCAAGACCCGCATTAAAGCTACCCGCTGATTGCTCTTTAACTGTAAAATCTACATCTACTTGATCATCAACACCAGGTACAGGTACTACGTTAAAATCAACATTTTCCATATACGGTAGACGCTGAATTTGTAATTTAGAACGCTCAAGGTTTTGATTAGATAACCATGCACCTTCTAGCTGCGTCATTTCACGGCGAAGAACTTCATCGGCCGTGTTTTGGTTACCACCTACAATGATACGACGAACGTATACACGTTTACCCGGGTTTACCGAAAGTGTTAGCTGAACTTCTTGCTTTTCGTCATCAATTTCAGGAATTGTACGTACTTCAGCATTGGCATAACCAAATCGTGCTAAGTAACTTTTAATAAATTCTTCCGATGAAGTCACTACTGAGCCGTTATATAACTCACCTGCACGAAGTGGAATAACGCTTTTGATTAAATCTTCACGTCCCAGTAAATCACCAATAAAGTCAAAGCCTTTAACGGTATATTTTACGCCTTCAGTTAAGTTAGCTGTAACGTAAACTGATTCACGTTCAGGGCTCACTGATACTTGCGTTGAATCGATATTAAAACGTAGGTAACCACGGTCTAGGTAGTAACTACGAATTTTTTCTAAATCACCTTCAATGGTTTGTTTTTGGTAGCGATCGCTGCCCATAAACTGCCACCACGGTAAATCTTGTTGCGATTCAGCAAGTTTTAAAAGCTCTTCATTAGAAAACAGCTCGTTACCCACTAAGTTAATTTGACGAATTGATGCGGCATCACCTTCATCAAATTCAAGTTTTAGCTTTACACGATTACGTGGCAGTTTAGTAACGCTGATATCAACTTTAGCGTTGTATTTACCAATACTGTGGAAAAACTCAACTAGACCCTTTTCGATATTATCGATGACGGTTTTATCAAGTGGCTCACCTTGGCGAATATCTTGCTGATCTAGAGATTCATTAAGCTGCTCGTCTTTAATATCTTTATTGCCTTCAAACTCAATAAAGCTAATTGTAGGACGCTCAGTTACTTTAAAAATAACGTTGTTGCCATCGCGAAGCGCTTTTATGTTGTCAAAGTGCCCAGAACGATAAAGTGACTTTATTGTTTTTGAGATCGTATAGTCATCTACGTTATCGCCTACGTTAATAGGAATATGCGTAAGCGCTGCACCAAGTGCTACACGCTGCAAACCTTCAACTTTTAGGTCTTCAACAATAAAGGAGTTTTGGCCTAGGGCTGCAAAGCTTGCACCCAATAAACTTGTTACTGCCAAATGTTTTTTTATAGCCATTTTATTATCTTTATCCTTTACAACTGTATTACCGCATAACATCAATTTAATGATGCTTTACAATCGTGTTCTAATTAGTAATTGTCACGCTATAACTACAAACGCGATACATCATTGAACAAAGCGAAACATGTTAGAAAAGTGAGCAGCAAGGCACCCACTTTAAAACCAAACTCTTGTGTCTTTTCAGAGACCGGCTTTTTACGAAAAAGTTCAATTATGTAATACATTAAGTGTCCGCCATCAAGCACTGGTAAGGGTAATAAGTTAAATACACCCAAGTTAACGCTTATCAGAGCTAAGAAGCTCAAAAAGGCAACTAAGCCATAGCTCACGCTGGTTCCAGCACCGACGGCAATGCCCACAGGGCCACTTAAATTTTTAACCGAAACCTGGCCTGTAATTAAATTACCAATCATGTCAAAACTAAGGGTAATTAAGCGCCAAGTTTCTTTAGTGCCTCGCACGATACTATCGAGTGGGCCGTAATGTCTAGTCTCAACGTAGCCATCTGGCCATGGTTGAACAACAGGGGCAACGCCTAAAAAGCCTTGCTCAACACCATTATCATCAATTCGTCCTTGCGGAGTCACGGTAATGGTTTTTATACTATCCTGTCTTTTTACACTAAATTGTAAAGATTTGTTAGCCGATTGCGTAATAAGATTAACTAATTGCTGCCAATTGCTTATAGTTTCACCGTTTACAGCCAATATAATGTCTTTAGCTTGTAAATTTGCCTGTTCTGCTGCTGAATTTTTAGTCACAGCTGCGATTGTGAGCGTAGCTTGAGGTCTAAATGGCACTATGCCAAGAGAGCTTAGTGGTGGCACATCTTGCTGATCAAGCTTCCAGCCATCTAAATTAAGCGTTTTAACACGTGTTTGAAGGTTTTCATCACGTACAGTCACGTCAACACTTTGCTCACCTAAACTAGACATAAGTGAAAATGTAGCATCTTGCCATGTAGTGATGTCGTCATCGCCAATTTTTATAATATGTTGCGAAGGCATAATGCCTGCTTGCTCGGCTCTACTACCCTCAGTAATACTACCGACTACAGGCTTAACCGACTGCACGCCCACCATGTACATTGCTGCGAGCGCTACAATAGCAAACAAAAAGTTTGCCATTGGTCCTGCAGCTACAATAGCTATTCGTGCTTGAACCGATTTAGCATTAAACGATAAGTGACGCTCGTTTGCAGGTACTTCGTCCACTCGCTCATCGAGCATTTTTACGTAACCACCTAGCGGTATAGCTGCTATTACGTATTCGGTTTTGTATTTATCGTGCCATTTTAGAAGCGGCTTACCGAAACCAATGGAAAAGCGCAGCACTTTAACACCCATCTTTCGGGCAACCCAAAAGTGACCATATTCGTGTATGGCCACTAAAATACCAAGCGCTAAAATAAATGAGCCAAGATTCCAAAAAAAATCAAACATATTAATGCGCCACTTTTGTTATAAATTCTGAAGCGCTAATACGCGCTAATTTATCGCACTCTAAAATTTCATCCAAGCTTTGTACATTGGTATACGTTGCAGCTTCAAGCGTTTGTGCATTTATTTTGTATATTTCAGTAAAACCAATTTGGCCTTTTAAAAATGCCGCAACAGCAATTTCATTTGCAGCATTAACCGTTGTGGTAGCGCCCTGACCTGCACTACACGCATCAATCGCTAATTGTAAATTTGGATAGCGAGAAAAGTCAGGCTTAGTGAATGAAAAATCAGATATATCAGAGAAATTTAACGGTTTAACGCCTGCATTTATTCGCTCAGGATATGCAAGTGCATGTGCGATAGGCGTGCGCATATCAGGGTTGCCCATTTGCGCTAAAATAGACCCATCGTGATATTGCACCATAGAATGAATAATACTTTGCGGGTGGATGACAACATCTATGTCGCTGGTATTGCAGTTAAACAGCCATTTAGCCTCAATAAACTCAAGGCCTTTGTTCATCATAGTCGCTGAATCTACAGATATTTTTTGACCCATAGACCAATTAGGATGTGCAACGGCTTCACTAACTGTTACATCTTTTAGAGTATTTATATCACGTGTTAAAAATGGCCCACCAGAACCGGTAAGCAAAATTTTACTTACACCGTTATCTTGCAGATTTTTATCGCTTTGTGCATTTTGTAATGAATGAGGTAGGCACTGAAAAATAGCGTTGTGTTCACTATCAATCGGCAATAAGGTCGCGTTGTGCTGTTTTACTTTATCAATAAACAACTGCCCTGACATTACTAACGATTCTTTATTGGCAAGCAATACTTTTTTACCGGCTTCTACAGCGCTAAGCGTAGGTAATAAACCAACAGCACCCACAATAGCCGACATGACAGTGTCTACATCAGGATGAGCACACAAATCACTCATAGCTTGCACTGAGTGCATAACTAGAGTTTGGCAAGGCGTATTGTTTAAATGAGAGCTAAGCTCCTCTGCAGCCGCTTGCGTAGCCATAACAGCATATAGCGGTTCATGCTCAATACACAGCTCGGCCATTTTTTTAGCATTTTGGCCGGCAGTTAGTGCAAATACGTCAAATAATTCTTTATTTCTGGCTACTACATCTAATGTGCTTAAACCGATTGAACCTGTAGCACCTAAAATAACCAGTTGTTGCTTTTGACTCATAAACTCAAGGTCCATGCATAACACATCACAAATATTGGCGCTGCTGCCGTTAAACTATCAATTCTATCTAAAATACCACCATGACCTGGTAAGCAGCTGCCGCTATCTTTTAAGCCGGCTTCGCGCTTAAACATACTTTCTAGCAAATCGCCAACAGCAGAAAATAACGCAATAAATGCAGTCATCACAGCGTATATAGGCCACACAACTAAATCGACATCAGTAAAGTGACAGAAAGCTAAAACAAAAATGATTGAAGCAACAACACCACCAGCTAAACCTTCAATCGTTTTATTAGGGCTCACTTTCGGCATTAGCTTGTGCTTACCAAAGCTTTTACCAGAAAAATAAGCGCCTATATCAGCACTCCATACTATGCCTAATACCACTAAAATAAGTACTGACCCAAAGTGAGTCGATTCAGCATACTGCGCACTACGAAGAGTATTAAGCGCAAGCCATAACGGCACAAGCGTTAGTAGTCCGGCAATACCGCGCATAACTAAACCTTCATTCCACGCTTTAGCCATAGCTGGATAACGCCAAATTAAGTAACTGGCTACAATCCACCACGCAAAGGACAGTGTAAATATATAATTTGCATCCCCAGCTAGCTTTCCATTAACCCATAACGACTCAATCGGCCAATGTAAGTTAAGTAACCCAAGCAAAGCCGCTATTAGCACAACAAAAGCGCCACGTTTAAGCTTTCCACATAAGCCCATAAATGCTGACCACTCCCACGCGCCTAGCATTACAATTGCACCTGCAAAGTAGCTAAATAACGTAAGTGGTGTGTAAAAAACCAGCCCCAGTGCAGACGGTGCTAGCACGAGCGAGGTTAAAATGCGTTGTTTTAACAAAATTGTGACCCTTATTCTATTTTTAGGTTTGAGCGAGTAATTGTTTTATTTGTTCGCCCGTACAACCAAAACGTCGCTCTCTGGCAACGTAACACGCAATGGCCTCAGCAAATGCTGCTTCATTAAAATCAGGCCAAAGTGTCTCGGTAAAGTAAAGCTCTGCATAAGCAGCTTGCCATAGTAAAAAGTTACTAATACGAACATCGCCACCTGTGCGAATGAGTAAATCAGGTTCAGCCTGATCTGCCATGCTCATATGCTGCGCTAAGCGCTCTTCTGTAATATCTTCTGCGTTGAGTGTGCCCTGCGCCACTTGCAAAGCAAGCTGTTTAGCTGCATTAGCCATATCCCAACGTCCACCGTAGTTTGCTGCAACATTTAAACACAGTCCGGTGTTATTTTCAGTTAACTTATGAGCAGCGTCTACTTTACTGCGCAGGCCTTCTGAAAACCGTGATAAATCTCCAATAATGGTCAGTTTTACATTATTTTTATGAAGCTTTTTAACTTCTTTTGTTAAAACAAACAAAAAAAGCTCCATTAAAGTATTTACTTCATCTTCTGGGCGGCGCCAGTTTTCACTACTAAAAGCAAATAGGGTTAACGATTGTATCCCCAACCTAGTACAAAACTGAACTGATTGACGAACAGCGTCCACGCCTTTTTTATGCCCGTACACACGAGGTCTATTTCTAGCTTGAGCCCAACGTCCGTTCCCATCCATGATGATGGCAACATGCTTAGGTAAACTTTGCTGTGAAATTGTGTCAGCGTCTAGAACCATAAATATTGACTATTCCATAAAAAAACGCCGCCTAGTATACCCCAGACGGCGTTTCAAAACTAATATATTTAACAACCTAAAGTGTAGGTTATTTAATGGATTAGATTTCCATTAATTCTGTTTCTTTAGCTGCTAATTGAGCATCCATTTCTTTGATAAACTTATCTGTAAGCTTTTGAATTGCATCTTCAGCTTGACGCGCTTCATCTTCAGAAATATCTTTCTCTTTAAGCAGAGATTTAACATCACCATTTGCATCACGACGAATATTACGAACAGCTACACGGCCGCCTTCTACTTCGCCACGCACAATTTTAATTAAATCTTTACGACGTTCTTCCGTAAGTGGAGGAAGAGGTACACGAATAACCGTACCTGCCGACATAGGGTTTAAACCTAAATCAGATGCCATAATTGCTTTTTCAACAGCTTGCGCTAAAGATTTATCGAATACACCAATAGCAAGTGTACGTGAATCTTCAATCGTCACGTTAGCTACTTGGTTAAGTGGTGTATCTGCACCGTAGTACGACACCATAATGCCGTCTAAAATTGCAGGGTGAGCACGTCCAGTACGGATTTTAGATAATTGGCTACCTAATGCTGCTACACTCTTTTGCATGCGCTCTTGCGCATCTTTTTGAATATCGTTAATCACGGTTCAATCCTAATTATTTGATTACTTCATCTGAGGCTTGTGAAGAGATAAGTGTTCCTTCTTCTTCACCCATAATTACGCGCTTTAGCGCGCCTGATTTATTCATATTAAATACGCTCAATGGCATATTGTGATCGCGGGCTAAAGTAAATGCCGCTAAATCCATAACTTTTAATTCTTTATCAATGATTTCATTGTAGCTTAGGTGACGGTAAAGCGTCGCGTCTGGGTTTTTAACAGGGTCATCACTGAAAACACCATCAACTTTTGTTGCTTTAATTACTGTGTCAGCTTCAATTTCGATACCGCGTAAACACGCTGCAGAATCAGTAGTAAAGAAAGGGTTACCTGTACCGGCTGCAAAAATAACAACACGACCAGATTTTAATAAACTAATTGCTTCAGCCCAGTTATAAGCGTCACATACACCGTTTAGTGGGATTGCCGACATTAAACGACAGTTTACAAATGCACGGTGCAGCGCATCACGCATTGCAAGGCCGTTCATAACGGTTGCAAGCATGCCCATGTGATCGCCTACTACACGGTTCATACCTGCTTCTGCAAGCGATCCGCCTCGTAAAAAGTTACCGCCGCCGATAACCAAACCCACTTCTACGTCGAGTTCTACCAGCTCTTTAATCTCTTGAGCCATACGATCTAATACTTTTGGGTCGATGCCGAAGCCTTCGTCTCCCATTAAAGCTTCACCACTTAATTTGAGAAGAACACGTCTAAAAATAGGTTTACGATTGATAGTCATAGTATTGGGGCCAACTTTTATTAAAATATGGATAAAAAATAACCGCGCTTATGATAAACATAAAAGCGCGGTTATTTTAAAGAATTTCTATGCGTGACGCAAAACCAAATAGTACTTTAATTGCATCTAATTTCCTTATGCATCACAAATAGTTAATCTTACTCGCCTTTAGCGGCTGCAATTTGAGCAGCAACTTCAGCAGCAAAATCTTCTTCTTTCTTCTCGATACCTTCACCAACTTCTACACGTACAAAGCCAGTAACTGTTGCGTTTTTCTCGTTAAGAACTTCGCCAACAGATTTTTTAGGTTCCATGATGAAAGCTTGACCAGTAAGAGAAACCTCACCAGTGAATTTTTTCATGCGTCCAACAACCATCTTCTCAGCGATTTCAGCAGGCTTGCCTTCATTCATCGCGATGTCGATTTGAACTTGCTTTTCTTTTTCTACAACGTCTGCAGGAACATCTGCAGGCGTTAAGTACTCAGGGCTTGAAGCAGCAACGTGCATTGCAACGTGCTTAAGTGTTTCTTCGTCAGCAACACCCGCAACAACAACACCGATACGCTCACCGTGACGGTACTCAACTAGGTTTTCACCAGCGATGTACTGCAGGCGACGTACGTTGATGTTTTCGCCAATCTTAGTCACTAGCTCAACACGGTCTTCTTCAAACTTAGCTTGTAAGTCTTCGATAGAGATTGTTTCTGCGATTGCAGCGTCAGCAACTTTGTTAGCAAATGCTAAGAAGCTTACGTCTTTTGCAACGAAGTCTGTTTGACAGTTAACTTCAACAAGTACAGCAACACCAGCATTTTGCTTGATGATGATAGTACCTTCAGCAGCAATGTTACCTGCTTTTTTAGCCGCTTTAGCAGCGCCACTTTTACGCATGTTTTCAATCGCTAACTCGATGTCGCCATCAGTTTCAGTTAACGCTTTTTTACAATCCATCATGCCAGCGCCAGTACGCTCGCGTAATTCTTTAACTAGGGCAGTAGTTACAGCCATTAGTAAATCCTCAAATCTGAAATCAGGTTAGATAAGCGGGTTACCCGCTCGACAAGAATAGCAAGTCTTCACCTTAAAAAGATGAAGACTTGATGACAGCTAATTACTCAGCTTCTACGAAGTCGTCTTTCTCAGCTTGAGCAACAATGTTGTTCTCACGACCTTCAGTGATAGCAGTAGCTACAGCACTTGTGTAAAGGTTGATTGCACGGATAGCATCATCGTTACCAGGTACGATGTAATCAACACCGTCTGGGTTAGAGTTAGTATCAACGATTGCAACAACTGGAATACCTAGGTTGTTTGCTTCACGGATAGCAATGTGCTCGTGGTCAGCATCGATAACGAAAAGCGCGTCTGGAAGACCGCCCATGTTTTTGATACCACCAAGGCTCTTTTCAAGCTTTTCCATTTCGCGGTTAAGCATTAACGTTTCTTTCTTAGTTAATTTCTCGAAAGTACCGTCTTGGCTTTGTACTTCAAGGTCTTTAAGACGCTTGATTGATTGACGTACAGTTTTCCAGTTAGTCAACATACCACCTAACCAACGGTGATTTACGAAGAACTGGTCGCTTTGTAAAGCGGCTTCTTTAACTGCGTCGCTTGCTGCGCGCTTAGTACCAACGAAAAGAACTTTACCTTTGTTTGCAGCAGCACTTGATAAAAACTTAAGTGCGTCGTTGAACATTGGTACTGTTTGCTCAAGGTTGATGATATGTACACGGTTACGTGCGCCGAAGATGAAAGGCTTCATCTTAGGGTTCCAGTAACGTGCTTGGTGACCAAAGTGAACACCAGCTTGAAGCATATCGCGCATTGAAACGTTTGCCATTTTATAGATCCTCTATAGTTGTTTAGGGTTAGGCCTCCACATATCCCATAGCACCAACACCGAAGTATTTAAACTTCAAATGCACCCAAGTGTATGTGACGATACGTGTGTGTGTTAAAATAAAATTGTGTTTGCCTTAAATACAAAAAATCATTTAAGAATTTATTTGTAAAAAGACGGCGCGCTTTATACCATATTAAAATTAAATACTCAACGTCGCGTGCAAAATTTGTGCGACGATAAATGTTAAAAAACGCAACTTTGGAGCCTCAATGAGCGCTGTGATCAAGACCCCTGAAGAAATTGAAAAAATGCGTATAGCCGGGCGTTTAGCGGCAGACGTACTAGAAATGATTGGACCACATGTAGTGCCAGGTGTAACTACTGATGAGTTAAATACAATTTGTCATGATTATATTGTAAATGTGCAAAAAGCGATTCCTGCTCCGCTAAATTACCATGGTTTTCCTAAGTCCGTTTGTACCTCTGTAAACCACGTAATTTGCCACGGAATTCCAAATGACAAAGCTTTGAAAGATGGCGACAGCGTAAATATTGACGTTACCGTTATCAAAGATGGTTACCACGGCGACACCTCAAAAATGTTTCACGTAGGTACACCAAATATTCAAGGAAAGCGCCTTGCAGAAGTAACACAAGAAAGCTTATACCTTGCTATTAAAATGGTAAAACCAGGTGTACGTTTAGGTGATATTGGCGAAGCTATTCAAAAATATGCAGAAAGCTTTAACTACTCAATTGTTCGCGAATACTGCGGCCATGGTATCGGTAGCGAATTTCACGAAGAGCCACAAGTAATGCATTACGGTAAAGCAGGTACGGGTGAAACGCTAAAAGCAGGTATGTGTTTAACGATTGAGCCAATGGTTAATGCGGGTAAGCGCCAATGTAAACTGCTTAAAGATGACTGGACTGTTGTTACACGTGACCGTAGCTTGTCTGCACAGTGGGAACACACATTATTAGTGACTGAAAATGGAGTTGAAATTTTAACGCTTCGATCAGATGATACTATCGAGCGGATCATAGAACACTAATAAAACCGAAACACTTGATAAGAAAAACCTTATCCGTGTGAAAGGTTCAACAAGGAGCCAGCCCACGTGGCATTACCCAACAAAGTAAAAAAGTTGCTTAGCGATGCTGAGCAACTTAGTGATTATCGCGATTGTTCTAGCTATTTTTATAAATGGTTACATAACGAATTTTCTAAACAACCGGTTGGTAATTTAATTAATGCCCGGGCTGAGTTTATTGACCGCCTACTAATAAAGTTATTTCATGTTTACGATTTAGCGCGCGAACCTGATTTAGCGCTTATTGCTGTAGGCGGGTACGGCCGTGGTGAATTACACCCCTACTCCGACATCGACTTTTTATTGCTAGTAACTCAACAACCTAGCGAAAAAATATGCGAAAAAATTGGCCAATTTGTTACCATGCTTTGGGATCTCAATTTAGAGATAGGCCACAGTGTGCGCACCATTGAGCAAGCCATTGAGCAAAAACGTGAAGACGTTACCTTTGCCACCAGCTTGCTTGAAAGCCGCCTAATTTTTGGTAACCACATTGAGTTTGAAAAACTCAAAACGCATATTATCGAAACCCCAGTTTGGCGCTCAGGTGAGTTTTTTGTTGCTAAAGTACAAGAGCAAAATCTTCGCCATAAAAAATGCCACGGCACAGCGTATAACCTAGAGCCAAATATAAAAGAAAACCCAGGTGGCCTGCGCGACTTACAAACTATAATTTGGGTTGCTAAAAAACACTTTAGAGCCGAAACACTGCAAGAGCTAATAAGCCACGGCTATTTAACTCATGAAGAGTTTCAGGAGCTTTCAGAGTGCTTAGAGAACTTATGGAATATTCGCTTTGCGCTGCATTTAGCTGCAGGTCGCTCAGAAAACCGATTATTGTTTGATCACCAACCCAATGCTGCAGAAATTTTAGGTTTTGGTAGTGATGGTAAATCATCGGTTGAGCGCATGATGAAGCGTTTGTTTAGAATCATGAGCCGCGTGCGTGAGCTTAATCAAATGCTACTTTCGTACTTTGAACAAAGCATTATTCCAGAAACCATAGAAGCGCCAGTTGTAGAACTTGATAGAAATTTTGAACGCGTTGGCCATCAAATAAGAGTAAAAAATCCATCTGTATTTTTTAGGCGCGACCAGCTGTTTGTTTTATTTGAACACATAGCCGACAACCCTGAGATCACTCATATTTACCCAAGCACCATACGCACAATTCGCCAAGTTCGCAGGCGTCTATTGGGCGATTTACAAGATTACGCTGCGTGTCGCGAAGCATTCTTACGCTTGGTAAAACACCCTAATGGCATGGGCCGCGCGTTTACGCTTATGCACAAACACGGCATGCTAGCCGCATATTTACCACAGTGGCGAAATATATTTGGGCAAATGCAGTTTGATTTATTTCATGCCTACACAGTAGATGAGCACACCCATAAGCTCATTAAAAATATTTACCAATTTTTTGATAAAACCGGTATCAGTGAGTTTCCTATTTGTAGTGAAATAGTGACCCGTATGGATAAGCCCGAGCTACTTTATTTAGCCGGAATATTTCATGATATTGCTAAAGGCCGTGGTGGAGATCATTCAGAGCTTGGCTCAGTAGATGCCATTGCTTTTTCTAAATTACATGGCTTCCCATCGTCAGACGGCAAGCTGATATCTTGGCTTGTTGGTAACCACTTACTTATGTCGGTAACCGCACAGCGTAAAGATATAAACGACCCAGGTGTAATTAAAGACTTTGCATCACGCGTAAAAACAGAACGCCAGCTCGACTACCTATATTGTTTAACCGTTGCCGATATTCGCGCAACCAACGACAACTTATGGAACGACTGGAAAAACACGTTACTGCGCGAGCTCTACCTACATACTCAACGTGCGCTTCGCCTAGGGCTTGAAAACCCTATGGATCAACGCGACCAAATTCGCGATAAAAAGCACCAAGCTAAACAGCGCTTACTTAATTTAGGTCATTTTGAAGAACAAATAGACTTAATTTGGAGCCGTTTTAAAGCTAATTACTTTACCGCTTTTAGTGAGCAACAAATATCGTGGCACAGTGAACATCTGCTTAAATGCACCGATTTGAGCCAGCCAAGTGTCGTTGTATCAGATAAAGCCATGCACGGTGGAACACAAGTCTTTGTATACAGCCCCTACTCTGGGCCGTTGTTTGCTCGCTTAGTGAGTGTAATTGGTACTAAAAAAGCACAAATACAACATGCTCAAGTACTTACCACCAAAGACGGTTACGTACTATTTAACTTTGTAATACTTGAAGTAAATGGTGAACCTATCGCAAGCAGCCGCGCGCAATCTATTAAACGCGGCCTTGAGCAGGCACTTAGCGAACCACGTAAAAAGATTCGATTTAAAAAGAATCGCTCACAACGATTTAAAGACTTTAATATTAAACCGAAAATTGTGCTGCGCCCTCATGCACGCAAAGACCGCAGTTTAATAGAAATACAGGCCGTAGATATACCTGGCTTATTAACCAAAATTGCCGAAGTTTTCCAAGCGCATTTATTACACATTCATGCTGCCCGCATTACAACGGTAGGTGAACGTGCTGAGGATTTCTTTGTTGTATCAAATAACGAATATCAAGCGCTGACTGATGAAGAGCAAGTTAAAATTCATCAGGCATTACGTAAAAAATTCAACGCCGAAACAGAATAAGGACACACCATGTCAGATTTAAAAACCATGATAGAAAACGCGTGGGACAACCGCGACAGCATTAGCCCAAGCACCGTATCTAGCGATGTTAAACAAGCTATTATCGACGCACTAGAACTACTTGATAGCGGCGCTGCCCGCGTTGCTGAAAAAATATCAGGTGAATGGGTTGTACACCAGTGGCTTAAAAAAGCCGTTTTACTGTCGTTTCGTATTCGCGACAACCAACCAATGAACGACGGCGTAAACCAGTTTTACGACAAAGTACCACTTAAATTTAGCGACTATACGCCGGAGCAATTTCAGCAAGGCGGTATGCGCGTAGTACCCAATGCGGTAGCCCGCAAAGGCAGCTTTGTAGGTAAAAACGTCGTACTTATGCCATCGTACGTAAACATTGGCGCATATGTAGACGAAGGCACCATGGTTGATACATGGGCCACTGTAGGCTCATGTGCACAAATTGGTAAGAACGTACACTTATCTGGCGGCGTTGGCATAGGCGGCGTTTTAGAGCCACTACAAGCTAACCCAACCATCATTGAAGACAATTGTTTTATTGGCGCACGTTCTGAAATTGTTGAAGGCGTAGTAGTAGAAGAAGGCGCTGTAATTTCAATGGGCGTTTACATCAGCCAAAGCACCCGTATTTATGACCGTGAAACCGGCGAAATTCATTACGGCCGCGTACCAGCAGGCGCAGTAGTTGTACCAGGCGCACTACCATCAAAAGATGGCACCCACAGCCTTTACGCTGCAATCATCGTGAAGAAAGTAGATAAGCAAACACGTGAAAAAGTAGGCATCAACGCCCTACTACGCTCAATTGATGAGTAATAGTAGGTTGGGTCGAGTGAAACGAAACCCAACGATACGTTGAAGTGAAGTATTTTAGCTGAACTTTAATTGTATATAGAAAGCTCTAAGCCCTTTGGTTTGGAGCTTTTTTGTTATTAATAATAGGGTGATAAGCAACAGTATAATTCACAGTTTCTAATTCGCTAAACTTTTACATAACCAGATTATTACGTTAAATTATTAAAAACTTAAATAGATAAATAATATGCATAACCAAGAACAAGGTAGTTTTTTTGAACTTCTTAAGGATAGACCACTTATTTTTACTTTTGCATGGGTGTTCTGCTTATCAAATTGGAAGAGTATTTGGTGGTTTTTAACTGAGCCTTTAAAGTTCAGTATAAAGCTAGATACATATGAACAGTTAGGTTTTGACTTTTGCCTTTGGGTGCCTGTTCTCTGGACAGTCTTTGCTACAATTTTTTACCCGTTGGCTGTACATATACCCGATTTTTTTAGAGGTGTGTGGCAAAATGAGTATGACACTTTCAAAGCTAATCGAGAGCCAACTAAATTCATTGAAAAAAAAGAATATGAAAAGTTAGCTAAAAAATTAGAGAATGAGAGTAAAAGTGCTACGGACGCTATAAATCAAGCTAGGCATGTAACAGATGAACTTACACAAAAACAGGATCGTATAGAGTCATTGAAACTTGAAGAAAACGAACTAAATGATCAGCTTCGCAAGCTCAGAATACAAGACAAAAACACTAAGGAAAACTTGCTACAAAGCAATGAACAGTTCGAAGGTATGTCAAATAAGTTCAATCATTTATCACAAGCTCATTTAGAACTCAGTAATACACTAGAAAAATATAAAGATCAAAAAATAGATATAGAGAAAAAGTATAATCAGCTACTTTCTAAAAATAAAACGTTGGAGAAAAAATACTCTGAACAAATACATAAATTTTATATAAGTTCTCATCAAAAGAATCCAAACTTAAAGCTAGCTCCCAACAAAAAAGCTGAAATAGTTAGTAAACTAGATAAAACAAGCTCAACACCTACCTATTTCATTGAGAATTACAGTCAAATAATGAACACTCCATTTATTGGTATCGTTATTAATGATTGCTTATATCAAGCAGGCAAATTGATCTACATACCAGATAGCTATAAAAGTAAAAATGTGTTTATTAAGATTATTAGCTCTTGCGAAGATACTGACCTACTCTATGGTTTTAGATTTCCAGATTCAAATATAATTCATCCGATTCCAGATGAAGGTACCCTTGTACCATACACAACTGAAGAAGCTGACTTAAATAGTAACAAGTTTATCGAACTTGTTACTACTTGGCGTGGTAGCCCAGACCTCGCTACGGATGTTTATGAGGTTGAATTTAGTGATGAAATTGAAAAATATAAAATAGAGTTCTAAAAGTTTAATATACTAGAAATCAAGTAATTCTCAGTTTTACTTAATTAAAATAATGTAACGTTGCTATCTATTGTTAGCTAAGAACCCCCTCCCAAAACCAAAAAAGCACTTATAAAAATAAGTACTTTTGTTGGTTTGCTCAATTAACTTTTAATTACAGCGCGTTAAATACGTCGTCTGTTTTAGCCGCGCAAATAAAGTCGTTTTTATGTAGGCCTTTAATTGAATGGCTCCACCATGTAACCGTTACTTTGCCCCACTCGGTTAATAAACCTGGGTGATGGCCTTCGTCTTCTGCCATGTCGCCTACTTTATTGGTAAACGCGATAGCTTGCTTAAAGTTTTTAAATTTATAAACACGCTCAAGCTGCATAATGCCGTCGCGTACTTCTGGTACCCAGTCTGGGATTTTAGTAATTAATTGTGCTAACTCTTCGTCAGATACTTTTGGCGCATCTACATGACAGGCTTCGCATTTTTGTGCACTTAATGAAGACATTCTAAATCCTTACTTTTAGCTTTTTTAGCATTAATGTTTAACTGGCTAATTTTTCTTTTGGTGGAAATTTTGGGTCGTGCAAGCCCAGCGCTTTAGCTCGCTCAACCAAAGTCATAATATCCATTTGCGATATATCAAACAGATCATGAATCGAGTTAATGGTGTAGTACTGTGGTTGCATAATATCAATACGGTACGGCGTACGCAGCACATCAATAACGCTCATAGGCGTTATTTCTGGTGTGTCTGAATACACGTATTGCGTTTCACCCGGGCTTGATAAAATACCGCCGCCGTAAATACGCAGGCCGTTTTCGGTTTGCATTAAACCAAACTCAACCGTGAACCAATACATACGCGCAAGGTATACGCGGTCCTTTTTCTGCGCTGCGTAACCTAATTGCCCGTACTTATGCGTAAACTCGGCAAAGTCAGGATTAGTTAACATGGCGCAGTGACCAAATATTTCATGGAAAATATCAGGTTCTTGAAGGTAGTCAAACTCTTCACGGCTACGAATAAACGTGGCTACCGGAAATTGTTTGTTTGCCAATAACCTAAAAAACTCATCAAAATCGATAAGCGCAGGCACAGGCGCTACTTGCCAACCAGTGGAGGCAAGAAGCACTTCGTTAAGCTCGCTTAACTGTGGGATACGATCGTGTGGTAGGTTTATTTTTTTAAGCCCCTCCATGTACTCATCGCAGGCCTTGCCTTCTATGCACGCAAGTTGGCGCGTAACAAGCTCAGACCAAATTTTATTTTCTTCATCACTCCAGTGTATAACACCATTTTCGTCTGGTGTTTTGGATGTGTATTTACTTGCTTTAGCCATAAGTACCTTCTTGGGTGTGAGCCCTAAATCGGTGTCAGTGTGATATTCAAATCTGTTGAATATCGAATGACCCCATACTATGCAAAAGTGAAGAAAAGTTTAATAGATAGGCTAACATCAGCATTTAGCGCGATCATTTAGATTGTAAAGTTTAAATTACACCTGTGACACATTAAAAGTACAGACCTATAGCTAAAGGCCTGCAGCTTGTTTTTATGTGTATATAATTAAATACACCTAAACAATTTTAGTAAAAGCTTGGTTTAAGTCGTCAATAATATCGTTAACACCTTCAAGCCCTACTGAGAGCCTTATTAGGCCATCGCTTATGCCTGCGGCTGCTCGCTCCTGTGGTGTGTAAGGTGAATGTGTCATTGATGCGGGGTGCTGAATGAGCGTTTCTGCATCGCCTAAACTTACAGCGAGTGTGCAAAGCTTCATACTATCTATAAATTGCGCTCCTTGAGCAAGGGTGCCTTTAATTTCAAATGCAATAACGCCGCCCGCGGCTTTCATTTGATTGCCTATGTATTTATTACCTGGGTGCGATTTAAGCCCTGGGTAATAAACAATATTAACTTGCGGATGCCCCTCTAAGTATTCAGCTATTGTTTGCGCGCTTTGACAGTGACGCTCCATGCGTATGGCTAAGGTTTTTAAGCCGCGGTTTATTAGCCAAGCGTCGTGCGGACTTATAGTTGCACCAATATCTTTAAGTACCGTCATTTTTATTAAGGTAATGTGCTCTTGCGTTCCACACACAAGCCCGGCTACTACATCACCATGGCCGTTTAAATATTTGGTGGCGCTATGCATAATAATATCTATACCGTACTGCTTAGGTGATTGCAGTAATGGTGTTAAAAAGGTGTTGTCGACCACACTTATTAAATTGTGCTCTTTTGCAACTGCACCAATCAGTGCCAAATCAATAACCGCCATAGTGGGATTAATTGGCGTTTCTACAAAAATCATTTTGGAATTAGGTTTAATGGCAGCGCGGAGTTCGTCCTCGCAGGTCATATCAACAAATGTGACTTCGATTCCCCAGCGCGGCAACATATGTGCAAAAAACGCGAACGTACAACCGTATAACGCACTTGATGCAACTAGGTGATCGCCCTGCGATAAAAAGCTCAATACCGATGCCGATACAGCGCCCATACCTGTGGCGGTGGCAGCTGCAGCTTCGCAGCCTTCTAACTGTGCTACTTTTTGCTCAAGTTCGGTGGTAGTTGGGTTACCTAGGCGGGTGTAAATATAACCTGGCTCTTCGCCTGCAAAACGTGCGGCGCCTTGTTCTGCATTTTCAAAATGAAAGGTAGAGGTTTGATACAAAGGCGACGTGAGTGCGCCGTGCGGATCGTTTGCTTTTTGTGGGCCATGAATACATTGGGTATTAATATGATGCTTGCTCATTGTGTGATCTCGTTTTTATTATATGTGTCAATTACATAAATAAAACGCACCGCACTTTAAATCACAAGCATGCCGGATGCTCAGATGGCTATTTGTGCAAAAACCGTCCAGCGCGGCTTTGTACACAAATATTGCCACTTTTTTATTGTGTTGGCTCGGCCTTTTTACGGCTCATAATTTTACTAGCAATACTTTGCACTGTGCCTTTTAACAAGCTGCGTTTGTTTTCAAGCCTTGGTAGTGGGCGGCTAAGCTCCATTGCTTTGTAACCAATACGTGCTGTAAAAATACCGGCACTTACACCTTGTGCTGCACGCCCCGAAAGCTTGCCTAAAAGCTCAGCACTGAGTGCTGTGGCTGCTAAATCAGATACAAGCTCAGCACTGCCTACAAACATCACTTGTTTTATCAGCATACGGTAGAGCTTAATGCGGCTTGCGTAACCAAAACCAATGCCATAAATCTTACCTATTTGCTCAATTAACTTAGTACCGCGCCAAAGCACCGCCATCATGTCCACCAGCGCAAGCGGGCTTAGGGCAACAAGCAAGGCTGACTCTGTGGCAAAGCGATTTATTAACTTTTTAGCGTGAGTGTCTTGCGTTATAAGTAAGCTATTCGCGTAAAGGGTCATTATTTCTTTATCGCTATGATGGGTAGCTACTTGGTTTTTAAACGCGTCGAAGTTGTCGAGTTGTTGGTGCTTATTTAGTTTTTCAAGCCACGGCAATGCGCCGCCTACTTGCTCGCTATTTAAAAGCCTGTCCGCTTCATGACGGTGTAACTGATTGCGCTTTAAACTGCGCAGCATTCTATATTCGCGCCAGAGCATGCGCCCAATTAATAGCACACCACTTACCACGGCTGTTAAATATACGCCGCCTAAAATTACCGATTGCTGAAATGCAAATACTAGCGAATAAGCAAACTCAAGTAGCACCAGTACTAAAAAGCTGACAACAAACACACCTTTAAGCGTTTGCCATTTTGACTTTTTATACACAGGCTCTAAGTCTATTTCATCTTCAAGAAGCTCATCATCAGGCTCTTCAATGTATTCACTTTGACCTTGAGCAACTATTTTTGCAGGGGCAAGTTTAGGCTCAACCTGCTCATCTGCTTGGGTATTAATACGCCTACCCGCTTGAAATGTTTGGTGTGTATCGTTCATGATAATTTGTCTCCTAATAGGTACTGCATCACATGATCAAGGCGAATATGTTTAAGTTGCTTATCGGGGTTTGGCATAGGCGCAAACGACAAAAACTCAAACCCCTGCGCTGGCCACTCATTTTTATTAAGCATGCGGTTAGGTGGCTGTGGTGGTAAGTAAGTTAGCCAGTCTTGCTCGTTAAGTGGTTTGCCATAAATGCAATCAAGCGTTTGGCCTTTATCGGCAACTTGGCGCGGCTGCGTTGCAGTAATTGACGACATAGCCATGGTTTCTATTTGTACGCCATCAAACTTTAAGTGATTGCTTCGCTCATGCACTAGCGAATCAAGCAGTAGTGCTAAATCTTTGTGATGCTTGGCACTTATATGATCTGACTTATTGGCAGCAAAGAGTATTTTATCTATGTTGGGTTTAAATAAACGTTTAAAAAAGCCCGACTCGCCGTAATTAAAGTGTGCGAGCAATTGATTAATTACACTACTTTGCTCTTGGAGTGTTTCGTGGCCTTCGTTTAAAGCGCTGAGTACATCTACTAGCACAATTTGACGGTCAAAGTGTTTAAAGTGCTCATTATAAAATGGCTTAACTACTTCTTTTACATAGGCGTTAAAACGCTTAATTAAATGCGCTAAGTTAGAGCCAGGCACCACTTCATCGCTTTTTATATGCTGTGCATTTACCGGAAAAAACAATAACAACGGCGCACCTTGTAAGTCGCCAGGCATAAGCATTCGCCCAGGTTGTAACATGGCAAGCTTGGTGTCTTTTTTAAGGCCCACCAGCATACTTTGATAAAGCGCTGCAATGTGCGCAAGCAACCCTTCATCTACGGGGGCATTTAAATCAAGCTGTTCAAGCGTGTTTAAAAATTCAGTCGAGGTGTTCACACGCGGGTGCTGTAACAATAGCGGATATTGTTGCTCGCACCACTGGCTATAGCTTTGCTCAAGCATAGGTAAATCAAGTAGCCATTCACCTGGGTAGTCAATAATATCTAAATACAGCGTAGATTGCGGCGAAAAATGTCCACGTAACCCTGAGGCACTTTGGTATTTAATAGCCAAACGCAGGGTGTTAATACGCTCGGTTGATGCAGGCCATGTAGGCTCCCCATCACTTGGGAGTAATGCGTTAAGTGCTCGTAGGTAGTCAAACGTAGGCACCTTTAACGCTTCTTGCGGCACAACTTTAGTGGCAATGTGGCGGTGCTCTCGCATTACATCAAAAAAGGGTAAGTTTTTATCATCACTTTGTGTGGTTAAGTGTTTAACAAGCGCGGTAATAAACGCCGTTTTACCACTACCACTTAAACCCGTTACGGCTAATTTTACGTGTTGATCTAAACTACGATGAAGGGCTTTTTGGGCTGAACCTTTAATGCTTTTAAAGGTTTTTTTGGCAAATGAAGTGCTACTCATAATGGGCTAGCACTTCATTGATGCTTAATCACCGAACAAAGTGCTATTAAATCCTTTAAAGTTTGTTGATTTCACGGCTAACCGTAAACTCGCTTGAAGTAACATGGCGTTCCATATCTTGAAGGCGCGAATCTACTCGCCCTAAACGCTCTTTTAAGTCTTGCAATGCGCGGCGCGGAGGCTCGCCTTTTTGCCATACTTTAAATTTAACTTCTAGCGGATCGTCAGTTTTAGTTGCGCTGCTTGTATGTGTAGTTATGGGGTCTTTTTTATCTAAAATAAACCACGCTGCAATATACGCTACCACAAATAATGGGCCACCTGTTAGCAGTACCGCACTAACAAATATAATGCGAACTAACCATAACTCCATATTAAAGTAGTCACTTAATCCCGCACATACACCGGCTATTTTACCGCGTTGTGGGTCTCTTAATAATTCGCGTTTGGCACTCATACTTTGCGTCTCCATTGTGGTGACTCTTGATCGAGTAATGCTTCAAGGGTTTCTACTCTATCAGCCATTTTTTCGGCCTTGTGGGCAAGTTCCAATAACTGGCGATGTTCATGCTCACTTAAACCTTGGCTTACTTGTTTTTTGCTACGGTAGTGTAAAATTAACCACAGTGGCGCAACAAAAATCATGAACAAGATAAAGGGTGCAATTAGTATCTCTGGATCAAACATAATCCTCTCCTGACAATCCGTATTCGATGTTTTAAGCAGTGGGGCACTTTAAGTGCCCCTTTATAAGTTATTTATCAGCTAGCTTCTTTTTAAGTTCGGCTAACTCATCATCTATCTTTTCATTTTTTTGTAAGTCTGCAATTTCGTCTGCTAATGTTTTCTTACCTAAGTCGTACGACTCTATTTGAGATTCTAGTCCATCGATTTTAGTTTCGTAACGTTCAAAACGATTAAGTGCATCTTCTACCTTAGAGCTATCAAGCGCTTTTTTCACTTCAAGGCGCGACTCAGCCGAGCGTTGGCGTAAAATAATCGCCTTTTGACGTGACTTAGCATCAGCTAGCTTTTCTTGCAGCGTGGTGACTTCTTGCTGTAGTTTCTCAATATGAGACTCTACGTGCTCAAGCTCACCTTCTACAGCAGCTGCGGCTTCAGCCGACTTTTGCTTTTCAAGCAATGCTGAGCGTGCTAAATCGTCGCGATCCTTGCTAAGAGCTAGCTCGGCTTTATCTTGCCAATCACTTACTTGCGCCTTTAATGCTTCTGCACGGCGTACAATTTCTTTTTTCTCAGCGAGTGTTTTAGCTGACGTAGAGCGAACCTCTACTAATGTGTCTTCCATCTCTTGGATAATAAGACGAACCATTTTTTCTGGGTCTTCTGCTTTATCTAAAATGGCATTGATATTAGAATTAACAATGTCTGCAAAACGTGAAAAAATTCCCATAACATTTACCTCTGTAATTTAAACTTAGTTAGTCTGCTGTAACTAGTATCAATATGCTTGCCAACTTTTTAAAAACTAAAATACACTTTATTTTCATTAAGTTAAACTAAATATACAAATTCCTTTAGTTATCCTTGATTATGAAATACACTAACTGTTAGTAAAAATGACCAAGAGTTAGGAAATATGAGCCAATATCGCCAACAGGATAATTTACTCGGCCAATCTGATAGCTTTTTAGCTGTACTTGATCAGGTATCGCAGTTAGCTAATTTAGATAAGCCAGTGCTTATAATTGGCGAACGAGGAACCGGTAAAGAGCTCATCGCTGCGCGTTTACACTTTTTATCTAAACGTTGGGATCAAAACTACGTAAAACTAAATTGTGCAGCCCTTAACGAAAACCTCCTCGAAAGCGAATTGTTTGGTCATGAAAGTGGTGCTTTTACCGGTGCAAGCAAACGTCACGAAGGCCGCTTTGAGCGCGCCAACAGCGGCACTTTATTTTTAGATGAGCTGGCAAACACCTCAGCCATGGTACAAGAAAAGCTCCTACGTGTAATAGAGTATGGCGAATTTGAACGTGTGGGCGGTAAGCAAACCGTAAAAGTTGATACCCGTTTAGTATGTGCCACCAACGAAGATTTACCGCACCTTGCACAGCAAGGTGAATTTAGAAGTGACTTACTTGACCGTTTAGCCTTTGATGTAATTACTCTGCCGCCACTGCGCGAACGTCAAGACGATATTATGTTACTTGCCGAGCAATTTGCGATGAACATGGCCCGCGACCTAGAGTGGGAGTTATTTAGTGGCTTTACCCGAAGCGCGACCGAAACCCTGTTAAGTTACGATTGGCCAGGTAATATACGTGAGCTTAAAAATGTAGTTGAGCGCAGCTTATATCGCCATGGCAGCGAACATATTCCCGTTCACCAGATTATTTTAGACCCATTTGAAAGCCGCTTTAGACCAAAAGCGCGTATTAAAGCCCCTATCCCCGCGCAAGTTGTTGCACAAGAGCCCGCTTTGGCTCCTGCGCCAAGTGCTTTACCTAAAGCAGAGCCCAATGCAGAAATACAGTTTCCGTGTAGCTTAAAAGAGCATTCTAACGAGTTTGAAATAAATATGATTAATAAAGCACTCGAACATAGCCAATTTAATCAAAAGAAAACTGCAGAAGTACTTGGTTTAACGTATCATCAATTACGTGGTTATCTTAAAAAATACAACTTGTTGGATCAACAATAGTTAGAGGTTATGCGGGTGCATAAATTATTACTTGTTTTGCTTGCCACCACTTTAGTTGGTTGCCTTGATAGCAAAGAAGAAATCATAGAAGAAAAAAACCAAGGCCTAGTTTATTGCGCTGAAGCTAACCCTGTGTCGTTTAACCCTCAAGTAACGACTACAGGTTCAACTATTGATATTATTGCCAATCAATTATACGACCGCTTAATTAGCATTGACCCCGTCACGGCCGAATTTAAAAGCGAGCTCGCTACCGATTGGAAAATTAGTAAAGATGGAAAGTCGGTAACCTTTACCCTTCGTAAAGACGTAAAGTTTCATACTACGTCGTATTTTACCCCGTCGCGTGATTTTAATGCCGACGATATTATATTTACCTTCAGTCGATTATTTGACGTATATAACCCCTATCACTTTGTGGGCGATGCTAATTATCCGTATTTTCAAAGTGTGGGGATTGATCAGCTAATTCGTAAAATTGTTCGCGTGTCGGATTATCAAGTGCGTTTTGAACTGTTTAACCCTGAGAGCAGCTTTTTAGCGAATATGGCTACCGATTTTGCCGTGGTGCTTTCAGAAGAATACGCCATGCAGCTTAAAAAAAATAACCAAGAAAACTTATTCGATCAATACCCTATAGGTACTGGTCCTTATATTTATAAAGAGTACCGCCGCGACCATTTAGTGCGTTTTTACCGTAATCCGCTGTATTGGAAGCACGATGTAGCCCTTGAGCAATTGGTTTACGATATAACACCTAATGGCACCACCCGCATTGCAAAAATGCTAACTAAAGAATGTGATATAACCGCTCACCCAAGTAGCGCACAACTCAGTATTTTGGCTCAGCGCGATGACATAAACGTAGAAAAAGAAACCAATTTAAATGTAGGTTATTGGGCTTTTAATACTGAACGAGCGCCGTTTGACGATATTCGCGTACGCCAAGCACTGGCGCATGCTATAGACACCGATAAAATAATGCAGGCTGTTTATTACGGAAATGGCACACGTGCACAATCTATTTTACCGCCAACATCATGGGCATTTGAGCCACAAGAAGATATGCCTAGGTTTGACCCCGAACTAGCTAAAAAACTACTCATAGAAGCTGGCCTACCTAATGGCTTTGATATGACCATTTGGGCAATGCCAGTGAGCCGAATTTATAACCCTAATGCACGTAAAATGGCTGAGCTAATGCAAAGTGATTTACGAAAAGTAGGTGTTAACGTAAGTATTGTAGAGTACGAATGGAACACCTTTATTCAGCGCATTGGTGAACACCGCCACGACAGTGTATTACTTGGTTGGGCCGCGGATACACCCGACCCAGATAACTTTTTTAGCCCACTATTAAGCTGCACCGCTACATTTAGCGGTAAAAACCCTGCAAATTGGTGTAATCCGCAATTTGATTTAATGCTTACACAAGCACTCGACACCACAGATTTAAACAAGCGTAAAAAATACTACGAAGATGCACAAAGCTTAATAATTAAAGAGCTGCCATTGCTGCCTTTAGCTCATGGTCTGCGTTTTCAAGCCAGTAGTGCCGATGTAGAGGGTATAACACTTGGCCCATTTGGTGCTATTTCTCTTGCCAATGCGAGGAAAAAATAATGATCGTAGATTATATTTTACGCCGCCTTGGCTTATTGTTTTTTATGATTTTAATGCTCAGCGTTTTTACTTTTTCTCTCGCTTATTTGTTCCCTGGCGATCCATTAAGTAATTTAAGTGGTGTACCTAGCAGCAACTTCGCTCAGCATAGCGAGCTTGAAGACAAATATTTATACAACAGCAATTACTTTATGCAATACATTGCTTTTTTAGGGAGAATATTTCAAGGTGATTGGGGGCTGTCGTTTGCCTCTGGTGGCAGTGTGTTTAGCCATATTTTTGATTTATTACCAGCAACGCTTGAACTTAGCTTATATGCACTTATTGTATCAATTGTGGTTGGTGTACCTGCAGGTATTTTAGGCTCTGGCTATCATAAACGCTGGCCCGATAAACTCATAAACTCAACCACTATGGTGGGTTATTCTATTCCGGTATTTTGGCTTGCCCTGTTATTAATAATGATTTTTTCATTAAAGCTTGGCTGGTTTCCTATGTCGGGAAGAATGGGCTTACTTTATGAAATACCAGCAAGTACTGGGTTTATTTTAGTTGATATTGCTTTAGCGGGCTTTCCCTATAAAGGTATGGCTTTTGTAGATGCCCTGCGCCATTTAACACTCCCCACTATTGTACTGGCAATGTATCCTACAACGGTATTGGTGCGCTTTACACGTGAGTCTATGCTTAAAATAATGGATCAAAACTTTATTAAAACAGCCAGGGCAAAAGGCCTTAACCGACGCCAACTTATCATGCACCATGCGCTTCGTAATGCATTATTACCGGTTATAAAACAAATAGGTTTGCAATTTAGTACGCTAATTACCCTTGCCATGATAACCGAGGTTATTTTTTCGTGGCCAGGCATAGGCCGCTGGCTAATTGACAGTATTTATCAGCGCGACTTCCCAGCTATTCAAGGTGGTTTAATGGCAGTGTCTTTATTTGTTATATTAGCCACTATTATAGCTGAGCTTACTTACACATTATTCGACCCACTCTCGCGGAATCAGGCCCATGGCAAAGTTTAATTTATTTTCTGAAGAGTCGAATAAATCGCCACTTGCGCGATTTTGGCGAAAATTTAAAAATAATCATCCTGCCCTTGTAGGTTTATGGATTTTTATGGCGTTTGCTTTATTAGCAGCCAGCGCGCCATTTTTAGCGCCTTATGGTGTAAATCAACAACATAGCGATGCCTTACTCATTCCACCTTCGTGGCGTGAAATGGGCGATGTGCGATTTATTTTGGGCACCGATGATTTAGGCCGAGATGTTCTCTCTCGTTTAATGAATGGCGCAACCTATACGTTTGGATTGTCTGTGGTCGCCGCTTTATTAACAACAATTATTGGTGTTTTAGTGGGTACTTTTGCAGGTATTAGCCGAGGCCTTCGTTCAAGCTTTTTAAACCATTTACTTGATATAACGCTCTCAATACCTTCTTTATTATTGGCAATAATTATAATAGCCATACTTGGCCCTGGTTTAATGAATACCGTATGGGCAATTATATTGGCGCTACTGCCACAGTTTATTCACTCGGTTCGTAACTTAATTGTTGATGAACTAGGTAAAGATTACATCACCGCGTTTAAGCTAGATGGCGCATCTAACTGGCATATTATTTCGCGGGGAATTTTTCCAAATATTTACGAGCACATTGTGGTTATTTTCACTATGGCGCTTTCTACCGCTATATTAGATATTTCTGCCCTTGGCTTTTTAAAGCTAGGTGCACAGCCTCCCACAACCGAATGGGGCGCAATTCTAGCTGAAAACTTAGGCCTGATTTATTTAGCACCGTGGACGGTAGCTTTGCCCGGTGTACTGTTATTTTTAGCCGTATTATCTACCAATTTAGTAGGTGATGGCCTGCGACAAGTGCTTAAAGCACGTAAGGCAGATTAAATGCAATTACTTGATGTTCGTAATTTAACGATTGAACTTCGCACCTCTGAGACGGTAATTAGAGCCGTAGACAGAGTGAGCTTTAGCCTAAAAGAAGGCGAAGTACATGCACTTGTGGGTGAGTCTGGTTCAGGTAAAAGCTTAATAGCAAAAGCGATTATTGGCGTATTAAACGAACGCTGGCATATAACAGCCGATCGTATACACTGGCGCGGTGTTGATTTAATGCGCCTAAGCCCAGAGCAGCGCCGTAAAATAGTCAGCCAAGACATCGCCATGATTTACCAAGATCCAAGTAGATGCCTTGACCCTACCGCAAAAATATTTGACCAAATAGCCGAAACACTCCCTGAAGTTGCCCGCAAAGGTTTCTTTTTAAAACGCAACCGCGATAGAAAAGACCGTGTAAAAGCGCTTATTCATAAGGTCGGTATTAAAAATCACGAAGCTGTACTTAGTAGTTACCCGCACGAGCTCTCAGAGGGCGTGTGCCAAAAAGTAATGATTGCCATGGCCATCGCCCGTACGCCTAAGCTTTTAATTGCTGATGAGCCGACTACAGCGCTTGAAAGCACCACCCGCGCGCAAGTTTTTAGGTTACTAAAAAGCTTAAACCAGCTTAAAAACATGTCTATTTTGATGATTTCTCATGAACTTGAAGAAATTGCTCATTGGTCGCACGGTATCCATGTTTTGTATTGCGGGCAAATGGTAGAAGCAGGCCCTACTCATCAAATATTTAAACAACCTAGGCATCCGTATACACAAGCGCTCTTAAAAAGCTTGCCCGACTACGAGCAAGGCTTAGCCCATAAAGAGCCGTTTTATGCGCTTAAAGGTACCATCCCTACGCTGCAACATTTGCCTATTGGCTGCCGATTAGGACCGCGTTGCCCACAAGCGCAAAAGGCATGTGTCGTTACACCCGCTTTAACTAAGCATCATGGCCATAGTTATGCGTGTCACTTTCCGTTAATTAAGGACATGAAGTAATGCAGCCAGTATTAAAAGTACAAGCCCTTTGTAAAACCTTTAATGTACGCGCCGGGCTTTTTTCTCGCAAAAAGTTTGAGGTACTTAAAAATATTTCATTTTGCGTAGGCAAAGGTGAAAGTATCGCCATAATTGGCGAAACTGGTGCAGGTAAAAGTACATTAGCTAAGCTGCTTTCGGGCGCTGATAACGCAGATAGCGGGCAAATTTTACTCGAAAATAATATTATTGAAGATAACGGCGTACGCGATAATCAATGTCGGCATATTCGCATGATTTTTCAAGACTCAGGTGGCTCGCTCAACCCTGGTTTAACCATAGGTGAAATGCTTGACGATTGCCTGCAGTACAATACCGAGTTTGATACAGCTCAGCGTGATGAAAAAATAGATGCAACGCTTTCTAAAGTAGGTTTATTAATCGATCATAAACATTATTACCCACATATGTTTAGTGTGGGGCAATTGCAGCGTGTAGCGTTTGCTAGAGCTCTAATATTAGATCCGAAGGTGATTGTACTTGATGAAGCGGTTTCTTCTTTAGACCCTTCGATACGCGCTCAAATCGTAAATCTATTACTTAAACTGCAGCGTGATACTGGCCTCACTTATGTCATGATCACTCATCACCTTAGTTTAGTTCGCCATATTAGCGATTTAGTCGTCGTGCTTGATAAAGGTGAAGTAGTGGAATACGGGCGCACTGAAGAGGTATTTCAAAACCCACAATCAAAAGTTACTGAGCGTTTATTAAGCTGCTAATGCCGTTTTTTGTAATGTAAGTACATTTTAGAAGGTCTTGTTATTAACTTTTACTTTTAACAAGGCCGCTCCATGCTCAAACACACACTACTTAGTATTACTCCCCTACTGCTATTATCTGCTTCTGCTATTGCCGATATCCCTAACAAAGTTAAAAACTGGGTTGGCGGAGTCGATCATTTAGGTTTAACTGTTTCAGATTTAGATTCATCTAAAGCGTTTTTTACTGATGTACTTGGTTTTAAAGTGCTGGGAAATGATCCGACTTATCCTGCTTACTTTTTATCTAATAAAAAAATAACCATTACATTGTGGCGAGTTAAAAATGATGAAAAGCATGTTGAGTTTAATCGAGCCAATAATGTGGGGTTACATCATTTAGCGCTAAGCGTAGAAAACACTGAAAAACTCGCCGAGTTATACATGCACCTAAAAGGCAAAGATAATATTAAAATTGAGTTTGCACCAGAGAAGTTAGGTAAAGGCCCTGCGCAGCACATGATGATAAGAGAGCCTAGCGGAAATCGAATTGAGTTTATTGCAAGGCCTATCTAGCCCCGTTAAATAATTAGTATTATTACGGATTGCTGAATTCAAGACAATAAAAAAGGCGCTCAAGGCGCCTTTAGTGTATTAGCTAAAACAACTTATTCAGCCGCTTGCTCAACCAGTGGTAAGTTAAGCTCAGCCTGTGCTTTTAGTGCTTCAATAAATACCATGTAGTTTTTATTAGCTTGCGCCATAGTAATTGTTTGCTTAGTTTGTGCATCAATGTTTTCTGCAACTTGTGCATCACTCACCGATTTAAGCGCAACAATTGCTGAGTCACCATTGTTTAAATCAACAATATCAACCACTGCAGTATCTGCTGGGTGAGCCATTTTAAACGCTTGCGTTACAATAGCTGGCGATACAGTGTAGCTTTGACGCGTTAATTGCGCTTCTTGGCGAACTGTTAAGCTTTGCTCTTGTGCAACATCATTTAAGCTCTTACCTGCTTGTACTTGAGCGAATAATTCACGCGCTTTGCTTTTAGCAAGCTCTGATGATTTTTCGTTAACTAAGCGAGTTTTAATTTGCTCACTTACCTCTGCGAGAGGTTTAGTTGCTGCAGGTTTGTGTTCGTTAATACGAAC
Source organism: Pseudoalteromonas sp. MMG006 (assembly GCF_018101025.1). Taxonomy (NCBI): domain Bacteria; kingdom Pseudomonadati; phylum Pseudomonadota; class Gammaproteobacteria; order Alteromonadales; family Pseudoalteromonadaceae; genus Pseudoalteromonas; species Pseudoalteromonas sp. MMG006. The sequence continues at coordinate 482,249 of NZ_JAGJEJ010000001.1, read as the reverse complement.
AACAACTGCGTGCTCATCACCAAGTTCAATAACCTCAGAGTTTACTTTATCTTCTAGTAAATCAACTGATGTTAGCGCTGAAATAACCGCAGGGTTATTTAATGGCTCAGGAAGTGCGTTAAGCGCTAAAAGCTCTGTAGATTTAACTTCAACGTCTGCAGCTTCTGCGGCGTCATCTAAACGGTCTGAAATTTCGAACGCTAATGCGCCCATTTCAGTTTGCTTCTCGTAAAATGCATCTACTTTTTCAGTTTGCTCAAGCTCAGCACGTAAATCTGCTTTAACATCATCATACGCTTTTACTTGTTGTGGCTGTAGATCTGTAAGTTTAATAATGTGATAACCAAACTCAGATGCAACAACCTCTGAAAAGTCACCTTTATTTTCAAGTGCAAAAGCTGCATCCTCAAATGCAGGGTCCATTACATCACGCTCAATCCACTCAAGGTCGCCACCCATTTCACCGCTTACAATATCATCGGACGATGACTCAGCAAGCTCTGCAAAATCTGCACCTTGCTCAAGTTGAGCGTGTAGCGCGTTAGCTTTTTCTTTAGCTGCATCGTCGTCCTCACTGTTATCAATTAAGATATGCGATACACGGCGTTTTTCAGGCTCGATGTACTGCGCTTTATTTTGCTCGTAATACGCTTTTACATCATCCTCAGTTACCGACTCAACGTTAATATCTGACGCATTTAATTCAATATAATTTACTGAAATTAGCTCTGGCGATAAAAACTGTGAAGAGTTTAGGTCGTAGTAATCAGAAATTTCTTGCTCTGATACTTCAATGTCTTTTGCTAGTGCTTCTTTGTTAACGACTAAGTAGTCGATGCTACGCGTTTGTTGTTGTAATGCAATCGCACTTTTAAGCTCGCTTTCTAATGCAAAGTCAGTACCTGCTACAGCTGATACTAATTGGCTGCGCGTCATATCTTTACGAAGATATTCACGAAATGCATCTGGTTGAAAGTTCATTTGACGAATTACTTGTAAGTAACGGTCGTTATTAAACTTTTCGCCAATTTGAAAGTAAGGTAGTTCTAAAATGGTTTTACGTACGCTGTCGTCGCTTACGCGAAGGCCTAAATCTGCCGCTAATTGTGATTGCAATTCTTGTTGTACTAAGCGGTCAATTACACCTTGACGTATTTGTGCCATATAATTTGGATCGGCTGCAATTTGTGTAAAGTATTCACCAAATTGTTGCTCTAAACGGCTACGTTCGTTTTGATAAGCACGATTAAATTCGGTTTGGCTAATTTTAATTCCATTTACTTCAGCAACGGGTTGTTCTGTGGTTTGACCTAAGTAACTACCGATCCCTGCTAAGGCAAAAGATAAAATCACCGCGCCTAAAATTATTTTGGCTACAGGGCCTTGTGAGCCCTCTCTGATTTTCTCAAGCATTTGTTTATCTCTTTTTGATCAAGGTATTTTACCTTGTCACATGTAAAAAAAGCGTATCTTACCAGATACGCTTTTTCACTTGAAGTAACTGGCGGTAAAGTTACTTAATTCATCTGTTGTGGTGAATCAGTATCTTTACACTCGCCATAACTAATGTGTGTAAAACAGTGATTAGTTTACTGCGTCTTTAAGCGCTTTACCGGCTTTGAAAGCTGGGATATTAGCTGCAGCAATTTGAATAGTTTCACCAGTTTGTGGGTTACGGCCTGAACGTGCAGCACGTTCACGTACTGAGAAAGTACCAAAACCTACAAGTGCAACTGAATCGCCATCTTTAAGCGCGCCAGATACAGATCCGATGAATGAATCTAGTGCGCGACCTGCAGCCGCTTTAGAAATGTCAGCGTCAGCTGCGATTTGATCGATTAATTGAGATTTATTCACAATATCATCCTCTTTCATTGTTATTATCAAGAGCGATGGTTTTTTAAACTAACATCACTTTTTTGAAAATTTTAGAGCAAACTTTTAATGCTCACATGATTATATTTTTCTTAAGCCTAGGCCCCATAAGGGCTAGGCTTGAAAACCAGTGCTTAACTTATCATACCGTTTAGATTTGAAAAGCCCTAAAAAGCACTTTTTTTGGGTTTTTTATTGGTTTTTCGGTGTTTCGGGCGAAAAACTCTCAACAGGATGCACTAAAGCAAGCTTCAACACCTCGTCAATCCACGTAACAGGGTGAACATCAAGACCTGCCAGCACGTTGTCTGGGATCTCTTTTAGGTCACGTTCGTTAATTTTTGGAATGATGACTGTTTTAATTCCACCGCGATGTGCAGCCAGTAACTTTTCTTTAAGGCCACCAATTGGCAATACTTCACCACGTAGTGTTATTTCGCCTGTCATTGCAACATCAGCTTTTACAGGGTTACCCGTTAAGCTAGACACTAAACCCGTTACCATCGCAGCACCGGCACTTGGGCCATCTTTAGGTGTTGCACCTTCAGGTACGTGAACGTGTATGTCGCGTTTTTCGTAAAAATCGCTATTGATGCGGAATGTATCAGCACGATTACGAACAACAGTCATCGCAGCCTGAATCGACTCTTGCATTACATCACCCAGTGAACCTGTGTAACTTAACTTGCCTTTACCTGGAACAGCCGCACATTCAATAGTAAGTAAGTCGCCACCTACTTCTGTCCACGCTAAACCAGTTACTTGGCCAATACGGTTACCATCTTCAGCTTTACCATAATCAAAGCGCTGCACACCTAAAAAGTCTTCTAGGTTATCTTGATTGATAGTCACAGTTTTAGTGTCTTTTTCTAGCAAGATGTTTTTAACAGCTTTACGGCACAGTTTAGATATTTCACGTTCTAGGTTACGTACACCCGCTTCACGCGTGTAATAACGAATAATGCCAATAATAGCGCTATCTTCTATTACTACCTCGTTATCTTTTAAACCATTACGTTTAACTTGCTTAGTAATAAGGTGCTCTTTTGCAATGTTTAGCTTTTCATCTTCGGTGTAACCCGATAAGCGAATAACTTCCATACGGTCCAATAATGGGCCCGGGATATTAAAGCTGTTTGATGTGGCTACAAACATAACGTCAGATAAATCGTAATCTACTTCAAGGTAATGATCGGCAAAATGGCTATTTTGCTCAGGATCAAGTACTTCTAAAAGTGCTGATGCTGGGTCGCCGCGCATATCTGATGACATTTTGTCAATTTCATCTAACAAGAATAATGGGTTTTTAACGCCCACTTTAGACATGTTTTGAATTAGCTTGCCTGGCATAGAACCAATGTAAGTACGACGATGGCCACGAATTTCAGCCTCGTCACGTACGCCACCTAAAGCCATACGCACATATTTACGGCCAGTAGAGCGCGCTATTGATTGCCCTAAAGATGTTTTACCAACACCTGGAGGACCCACTAAACATAAAATAGGCCCTTTGAGCTTATTTGTACGCTGTTGTACTGCGAGGTACTCAATAATACGTTCTTTAACTTTATCTAAGCCGTGGTGATCGTTATCAAGAATTTTTTGCGCGCCCGCTAAATCTTTTTTCACTTTAGAGCGCTTTTTCCATGGCACGTTAATTAACGTATCAATGTAAGAACGCACAACCGTGGCTTCAGCAGACATTGGCGACATCATTTTAAGCTTATTAAGCTCAGTAGTGGCCTTTTCTTTAGCTTCATCAGGCATGCCAGAGTCTTCAATACGCTTTTTAAGCGCTTCAAATTCGTCAGGCACATCATCAAGTTCACCAAGCTCTTTTTGAATGGCTTTCATTTGCTCGTTGAGGTAATACTCGCGCTGAGATTTTTCCATCTGCTTTTTCACGCGGGTACGAATTTTCTTCTCAACTTGCAGTAAGTCTATTTCACCTTCCATCAACGCCATTAAATACTCTAAGCGTTCAGTCACACTTGAGATTTCTAGCACTTTTTGTTTTTCAGGCACTTTAAGCGGCATATGCGCTGCCATTGTGTCGGCAAGACGTGCTGGCTCATCAATACCCGACACAGAAGTTAATACTTCTGGTGGAATCTTTTTGTTTAGTTTTACGTAGCCTTCAAACTGGCTAATAGCGCTGCGAATAAATATATCTTGCTCTTGCTCGTCTACCGAATCAGATTCAATAAATTGGGCGTTAGCAACAAAAAAGTCATCGTTATCTACAAATTCTTCAATTTGTGCGCGTTGTGTACCTTCAACTAAAACTTTCACTGTACCGTCTGGTAATTTTAATAACTGAAGTACAGTGGCAATAGTACCAATGCGGTAAATATCGTCTTGTTCTGGTTCATCTACAGTTGCATCTTTTTGTGCAACCAAGAAAATTTGTTTGTCTTTGTCCATTGCCGCTTCTAGGCATTTTATTGATTTTTCACGGCCAACAAAAAGCGGGATCACCATGTGTGGATATACCACAACATCGCGCAGTGCTAGGACTGGGATTTCGACTCGGTCGGTTCTCTCAAGCGTCATTATATTTTCTCTTCGCACTTTATTTATTTAATAAGATTACTCAAGTATATGGGGATAAACTAATTAAAGTTCAACAATTTTCCCCTACTCGACTAAATTAATTATAAAAAAAGGAGCCTAAGGCTCCTTTTTTATGCAAATAGCTTAAAAACTACTCAGATGCGGCTTTGTCTTGTTTATTGTTTTCATAAATCAAGATTGGGTCTGACTCACCTTTAATAACAGTTTCATCAATAACCACTTTGCTTACATCGTCCATAGACGGTAGTTCGTACATGGTATCAAGTAATACACCTTCAACAATCGAACGAAGACCACGAGCACCTGTTTTGCGCTCCATTGCTTTGTGAGCAATTGCAGCTAAGGCGTCATCACGAAATTCAAGTTCAACATCTTCCATACCAAACAATACAGAGAACTGCTTAGTAATCGCGTTTTTAGGTTCACTTAAAATTTGCACAAGCGCTGCTTCGTCAAGTTCAGTTAACGTAGCAACAACCGGTAGACGACCGATAAACTCAGGGATTAAGCCGTATTTAACTAAATCTTCTGGCTCTACGTCTTTAAATGTATCACTTAAAGAACGACTCGCCGCAGACTCTTTTACGTTTACGCCAAAACCAATACCAGTGTTTTTATGGCTACGCTGCTCAATTACTTTATCTAGGCCTGCAAATGCACCACCACAAATAAATAAGATCTTAGATGTGTCTACTTGTAAAAACTCTTGCTGTGGGTGCTTACGACCACCTTGTGGTGGAACCGAAGCAACAGTACCCTCAATCAGTTTAAGTAGTGCTTGTTGCACACCTTCACCTGATACATCACGTGTGATTGACGGGTTATCTGATTTGCGAGAAATTTTGTCAATTTCATCAATGTAAACAATACCGCGCTGGGCTTTTTCTACATCGTAATCGCATTTTTGTAATAGTTTTTGAATGATGTTTTCTACATCTTCACCTACATAACCGGCTTCGGTTAATGTCGTGGCATCAGCCATAGTAAACGGCACATCTAATAGGCGTGCTAGCGTTTCTGCAAGCAATGTTTTACCACTACCTGTTGGGCCAATAAGTAGAATATTACTTTTACCTAGTTCAACTTCCTGCTTTGTAGATTGGTTACGCAAGCGTTTGTAGTGGTTGTATACCGCTACTGACAATACTTTTTTAGCATGGTCTTGACCAATTACGTAGTCGTCTAGGTGATTACGAATTTCTTTTGGCACAGGTAGTTTATCAGACGCATTATGCTTAGGAGCAATGTCTTTGATTTCTTCCCTGATGATATCGTTACACAGCTCTACACATTCATCACAAATGTATACTGAAGGACCTGCAATTAATTTACGAACTTCATGCTGGCTTTTGCCACAAAAAGAACAGTATAACAATTTATTACTTTTGTCGCCGTCTGTAGGAGTGTCAGACATTCAGCTACCTCATTTTATACGTTGGCTGCCAAACCAGTTGGCAACTATTCAAATTCGCTTTTAACTATACCAAAATTTACTGGTTTTCGCATAGTAACTCATAGTGGCAAGCAATAGTTTGCTTGCCTACACGCTTACTTGCTATCGCGATTAGTAAATACTGAGTCTACAAGTCCGTAGTCTACAGCTTGTGATGCACTCATAAAGTTATCACGATCTGTATCGCGTGAAATAACATCTAATGGTTGGCCTGTATGCTCAGCCATTAAGCGGTTAAGTTTGTCTTTAATAGACAGAATTTCTTTAGCGTGTATTTCAAAGTCAGACGCTTGACCTTGGAAACCACCTAATGGTTGGTGAATCATTACACGTGAGTTTGGTAGACAAAAACGCTTACCTTTAGCACCCGCTGTAAGTAAAAATGCGCCCATGCTTGCTGCTTGACCAACACAAATTGTGCTTACATCTGGTTTGATGAAGTTCATTGTATCGTAAATGGCCATGCCTGCAGTAACTGAACCACCTGGTGAGTTGATATATAAAAAGATATCTTTGTCAGGGTTTTCTGATTCTAAAAATAGCATTTGCGCTAAAATTAGATTTGCCATGTTGTCTTCAACTTGGCCTGTTAAAAAGATAATACGCTCTTTTAATAATCTCGAATAAATATCATACGAGCGCTCGCCTTTAGCCGTTTGTTCAACAACCATAGGGACTAATGCGTTTAGGGGATCTGTAATACCAGTGTTCATACTTATTTAATTCCTTATGCGCTTATACTTATCCTTCACTATAAGAAAAGCATAGTTATCATTTTTCGCAAATTAAGAGCCACAAACTAAAATGGCCCGGGCACACTGCATAAACAGAGTAACACGAGCCATTTAATCGTTAGCGAGAGCTTAAGTCAATGACTTATTAAGCACCTTGCTGCGGATTCATGATGTCGTCAAATGCTTTTTCAACGTCAGAAACATTTGCTTTAGCTAAAATAGCTTCAACTGCTTGCTCTTCCATTGCTACATTACGCATTTGCTGCATTAGTTGATCATTACCTTTGTAGTATTCTACTACTTCAGTTGGATCTTCGTATGCAGATGCTACTGTTGCGATTAGTGCTTCAACTTTAGCATCATCAACTTTGATGTCGTTAGCTTTGATCACTTCACCTAATAAAAGGCCAGTTTTAACGCGAGTTACAGCTTGCTCATGGAACAATTCAGCTGGAAGCTCAGGCATGTTTTTAGCGTCGCCGCCAAAACGTTGAGCTGCTTGCTGACGTAGTGCGTCAACTTCTTGATCAACAAGTGCTTTTGGCACTTCAATTTCGTTGTTTTCTAAAAGACCTTTAATTGCTTGGTCTTTCACGTTAGCTTTAACCGCTTGGTCAAGCTCACGTGTCATGTTCTTTTTAACTTCTTCTTTAAGCGCGTCTACGCCGCCTTCGGTAACACCGAATTTAGTTGCAAACTCTTCGCTTAATTCAGGTAACTCTTGCGCTTCAACTTTTTTCACTGTGATAGTGAATTGAGCCGCTTTACCTTTAAGATTTTCAGCGTGGTAGTCATCAGGGAAAGTTACATCAGCAACTACTTCTTCGCCTGCTTTTTTACCTACGATGTTATCTTCAAAACCTGGGATCATACGACCTTGGCCAAGTTCTAATGGGAAGTCTTCAGCTTTACCGCCTTCAAATACTTCACCGTCGATAGTACCTACGAAATCAACAGTTACACGGTCGTTTTCGCCAGCAGCTGTATCAACATCTGCCCAAGAAGCGTGTTGTTTACGAAGTGTTTCTAGCATGTTTGCTAAATCTTCGTCAGTTACTGTAACTGCTGGTTTTTCTACAGCAATTTTATCTAAACCTTGAACTTCAACTTCAGGGTAAACTTCAAACGTAGCTGAGAATTCTAAATCTTTACCTGCTTCAAGAGATTTTGGAGCGAATGATGGTGCGCCAGCAGGGTTAATTTTTTCAGCAACGATTGCTTCAATGTAATTACGTTGCATTACTTCGCCAGCAACTTCTTGACGAACTGCAGGACCAAAACGCTTGTTAATTACTGAAACTGGAACTTTACCAGCACGGAAACCATCAATACGCTGTGTTTTTGACAGTTGTTGTAAGCGTTTTTTTACTTCGGTCTCAACGTTCTCTGCAGGAACGGTGATGGTCAGACGGCGCTCAAGGCCTTGAGTCGTCTCAACAGAAACTTGCATGATTTACCTCAATATTCAATTTTGGCGACTGTTCGCCTTCCTTACAAACAAAGTACCTTCATGAGTCTTGATAAAATTTAAGCTAAATTTAATGCTTAAATACATCCGTCACTACCATGAGATATCATTGCTGCTCTGCCCTTCGGGCACTATGTTAAACAATAGACGCGGCATTATAACCTAATAATCATGAGAGTCGAGTGTAGGGGGCAATTATTTAGGCTAGATCGGCACTGATCGCGCACAACCGAATAAAAAACAAACTAATTAGATTGTAAGTAATTAAATTTTATTATTGAATTTGGATATATAGATAAGATGTGGACTATAGAGTGTTAATTTTCACGTTTCATTATTTGATATAATGAAAGTGGTCGGCGATGCAGGATTTGAACCTGCGACCCCTTGGACCCAAACCAAGTGCGCTACCAAACTGCGCTAATCGCCGATATATATTGTGAATACTTAAACTTTGAATTTAAGACCACTTATAAGAAAGTGGTCGGCGATGCAGGATTTGAACCTGCGACCCCTTGGACCCAAACCAAGTGCGCTACCAAACTGCGCTAATCGCCGATACTCAATGTAAATTGGGGTGACTGATGGGGCTCGAACCCACGACAACCGGAATCACAATCCGGGGCTCTACCAACTGAGCTACAATCACCGCTATATTTACACGTTTTCAACATGGTGCGCCCAGAAGGATTCGAACCTTCGACCCACGCCTTAGAAGGGCGTTGCTCTATCCAGCTGAGCTATGGGCGCATCGAAAACTTCATAGCGTACAAATAAGCTTACTTTTTAAAAGTGGTCGGCGATGCAGGATTTGAACCTGCGACCCCTTGGACCCAAACCAAGTGCGCTACCAAACTGCGCTAATCGCCGATGCTTACTATTGTTAACGAATGACCTCGTTGACAACGGGGTGCATAATAGTGATTTGACGGGGTTAGGTCAAACGTTTTTTTAAGAAAACCAATCAACTGCTTATTTTTAGCTCACAATGGTTAAATATTGCAATGTAGGGTTTAAAATTTAAACTCTTTTTACGCTTCTTGCATTTTATAGCTTAAAAGCACCTTGGCGCTTTAGTGCTTTTCTGCGAAAATAGCCTCTATATTAAAAAGTGATAATTTAAAGAATAGATTCTTTATAGGCATTACTACCCCTATTTTATGCATTCACTTTTTAAAGTATCGGAATCAAGTTAATTAACCCTAATTAAAGGTCACCCATGACGGCAAACATCATTGATGGTAAAGCAATCGCAAAACAAGTACGTAGTGCAGTAGCAGAACGTGTATCTGAACGTGTTAAAAATGGTTTACGTGCACCAGGACTCGCAGTAGTACTTGTAGGACAAGATCCTGCAAGCCAAGTTTATGTTGGTTCAAAACGCAAAGCCTGTGAAGAAGTTGGTTTTATTTCAAAATCTTTTGATTTACCAGCAGACGCTACTGAACAAGCGCTTTTAGATTTAATTGATGAGTTAAATAATGATGCTGAAGTAGACGGTATCTTAGTTCAATTACCGTTGCCACAAGGCCTAGACGCTGAAAAGATTTTAGAGCGCATCACGCCACACAAAGACGTTGATGGTTTCCACCCTTATAATATAGGTCGTTTAGCGCAGCGTATGCCAGCGCTTCGTCCTTGTACTCCAAAGGGCATTATTACCTTACTTGATTCAACAGGTGTGCGTTATAAAGGAATGCATGCGGTTGTGGTTGGTGCATCTAATATAGTTGGCCGCCCAATGTCGCTTGAGTTATTACTGGCAGGTTGTACTACAACGGTATGTCATAAATTTACACAAGATTTAGAAACACACGTTCGCCGTGCTGACTTATTAGTCGTTGCTGTTGGCAAGCCTGAGTTTATCCCTGGTGATTGGGTTAAAGAAGGAGCAATAGTTATTGATGTAGGTATAAACCGCTTAGATACCGGTAAATTAGTGGGTGATGTTCAATACAGTGTTGCTGAGCAAAAAGCTGACTTTATAACACCTGTACCAGGCGGCGTTGGCCCAATGACAGTAGCAAGCTTAATTGAGAACACATTAGAAGCATGTGAAAAATACCACAGCTAAAATTACTTAATATAATTAATATATTAACTAAGATGCAGATTAAATAAAAAGGGTTGCCAATTGGCAACCCTCTTTATTTTAAGGCTATTTTTTAAAACATTTACGCTTTACGCCAGGTTGTTTTACCGGCTGAATCTTCAAGTATTACACCTAATGCATTAAGCGCATCACGTGCCTCATCAGCAGCAGCCCAGTCTTTACTCGCACGTGCTTCATTACGCTTTACTATTAAGGCTTCAATTGTTGCAACTTCATCATCATCTTGCCCGCCTTGTAAAAAAGCCTCAGGTGCTTGTTGAGCAACCCCTAGCACTTCACCAAGGCTGCGTAGTATAAACGCTAACTTACCAGCTTGACCTGTATCAGTATCTTTAACGCGGTTTAACTCTTTAGCAAGTTCGAACAACACAGGTAGTGCTTCTGGTGTATTAAAGTCATCATTCATTGCTTTTCTAAACTTGGCAACAAACTCATTGCCTTCTAAATCGCATTCTACCGGCTCTACACCACGAAGCGCTGTGTAAATACGCTCAAGTGACGAACGTGCTTGATCTAAATTCTCTTGCGAGTAATTTAATTGGCTGCGGTAATGACCCGATATTAAAAAGTAACGAACAGATTCAGCATCGTAAGCTTTTAATACTTCACGTACAGTAAAAAAGTTATCTAAAGATTTAGACATTTTTTCTTTGTTTACTTGCACCATACCCGTATGGATCCAAGTATTTACGTATTTACCATTATTTGCACAGCACGATTGCGCAATTTCATTTTCATGATGTGGAAACTGTAAATCAGAACCCCCACCGTGAATATCAAAATGCTCACCTAGATGCTTTGAGCTCATTGCTGAACACTCAATGTGCCAACCTGGGCGCCCTTCTCCCCATGGAGATGACCAAGATGGCTCCCCTGCTTTGGCTTTTTTCCATAATACAAAGTCAAGTGGGTCGTCTTTATCTTGTGCCACTTCAACACGTGAGCCTGATTGAAGCATTGTTAAATCTTGCTGAGATAGCGCGCCATATTGCTCAAATGTTGAAACATCAAATAATACATCGCCATCAGCCGCTACATACGCATGACCTTTAGCAACTAAACGCTCAACCATTTCAATAATTTCATCCATGTGCCCTGTTACTGTTGGCTCAACATCTGGACGTAACATGTTCAAACTATCAAAATCTTCATGCATTGCTTTGGTCATACGAAGTGTTAAATCGTTTATTGACTCGCCGTTTTCATTTGCACGTTTAATTATTTTATCGTCAACATCGGTAATATTACGTACGTATTTTAAATCGTAGCCAATATGGCGAAGGTAACGGACTATTACGTCAAACCCAACAAATGTACGCGCATGACCTATGTGACAGTAATCATAAATGGTGATACCACACACATACATGTCGATTTTTCCTTCGACCATAGGTTTAAATTGTTCTTTTTGTCGCGTGAGTGTGTTGTATATTTGTACCATTTAGTTGGTCTCCTTCACTGTTATCAAGAAAATGTATGTTACCACTTGCAAAGCATGGGCTCTAGCGCTTTGTTAATCTTAGCTAACTAAGATAAAATAGCGCGACTATTTAAACCAGATATAGGAAACCTCATGGTTGTTCTACACACAAACTTTGGTGACATCACCATTAAAATGCACGAAGCGGAAGCACCAAACACAGTTAAAAACTTTTTAGAGTATGCAAATGCTGGTTTTTACAACGGTACAATTTTTCACCGTGTAATTGATGGCTTTATGGTTCAAGGCGGTGGTTTTGTGCCAGGTATGGAACAAAAAGACGTTAACGATCCGATTCAAAACGAAGCTAACAACGGCCTATCTAATAAAGTAGGTACTTTAGCAATGGCACGTACGCCTGATCCTCATTCAGCTACTGCACAGTTTTTTATTAACGTTAACAACAACGATTTTTTAAACCACAGCAGCGAAACATCACAAGGCTGGGGTTACTGTGTGTTTGCTGAAGTAGTTGAAGGCATGGACATTGTAGAAAAAATTAAAGGTGTAGCGACAGGTAGCAACGGTTTTCACCAAGACGTACCTCTTGAAGACGTGATCATCGAAAACGTTACTGTTAGCTAATAGTACGTTTACCCACGTAATGTGGAGTATCAGCGGGTGTTTATGCAATAGGCATACGCCCGCTTTATTTATATCGAAAAGACATCCTTATGACTCGTAAGACATACTTTATTGCTGATTTACATTTAAGTGAAAACAGACCTGATATTAGCGCTGCTTTTTTTAAATTTTTAGAATCTAATATTCTAAATCAAGACGTTGATGCGCTTTATATTTTAGGTGACTTTTTTGAAGTATGGGTAGGTGATGACTACGTCACTGAACTTGCAAGCGACGTAGCTAAGCATTTAAGAGCTGTAAGTAATGCAGGTACACCAGTTTATTTTATACATGGCAACCGCGACTTTATTATGCGAGAGCAATATGCAAACTTAGCTGGCATGACACTTTTAAGCGAACAAGCCGTGATCGATTTATACGGGACACCGACCGTTATTTTACATGGCGATGAAATGTGTACTCAAGATACTGAATATCAAAAATTCCGTAAGAAAAGTCGTGGTTGGTGGTGGCCAAAGCTTATGCTAGCTATGCCGCTTTGGTATAGAAAAAAAATAGCCCGCAACGCACGTGAAAAAAGTAAATTAAGCCAAGCCGACAAGCCAATAGAAATTTTAGATGTTGTAGAAGAGGCTGTTATTGACACGTTTAAAAAGTATGATGTGAGCAATATGATACATGGCCACACTCACCGCCCTAACGTTCATACATACACGCTAAACAATAAAACGCTTACGCGCACAGTATTAGGAGACTGGTACACGCAGGGCTCATACTTAGTGGCTACACCACAATCACAAGAATTAATTAGTACACCTTTCGCATAATTTTATTTTCTGACTATTATTTAATTAAAGTATTTAAATAGTTAAGGACAATACATGTTGCGGTTGCTAATTTTTGTAGTACTGGCTTTAAATGCGTTTAAAGCTAAAAGTGAGCAAACTTGGCACATTGTGACGGAAAACTTTCCCCCCTACTTTTCCAGCGAGTTACCCAGTAATGGCTGGTTGTTTGAAATAACTAAACTTGCTTTAAAAAGTCAAAATATAAATACCGAAATAGAATTTACCTCTTGGAATCGCTCTCTTAATCTTTTAGAAAAACAAAAAAAAACAGCTATTCTTGGTGCTTTTTATTCAAAGCAAAGAGGCGAAATTTTTGATTATTCACGCCCACTAGCCGTTGCGCATTCAGGGCTTTTTAAACTTAAAAAAAGTACAATTAACTACGATGGCTCGCTTGAGTCTTTACTACCTTATAATATTTGTAAAGAAGCTGGTGACCCTGTTAGTACTGAATTTTCGCTAGATCCTAGACTGTCTCTAACCTCTACTAGTAACTTAGTTAATAGCTTATATTTATTACAAAACGAACGGGTAGATCTGGTTGCAGGCACAAAAGAAGTGGGAGAGTATTGGCTTGATCACAGCCCAAAATTACTAAAAAATGAAGAGCAAGAAATTGAATACCTACCCCCACATTTAGCAATTCATAAGTTGCACTTAATTGTATCTAAAAACAACCCAGATGCTGACGAACAAATTGCTCAGTTTGAGGCAGGCCTTAAAACTATTATAAAAAATGGAGCTATTGCTAAAGTATTAAAAAAACACCATTTCAGTGATGAAGACATTAAACACTATTTAAAAGCGCTTGCTGATAATTTTGACCACTAATTAAAGCATTAATAAGTAATTAGCTATTGGCTGTTGGCGCACCACTATGAAACTTAAAATCATCATCTGGAGATTGGATTAGATCAGCTTCTATCTTTGCAAAAAAATCTACGCGCTCTGTAATGTCAAAATCGGCAATCTCTTGCGCTAGTGTTAAATAATCTTGGTAATGACGCGCTTCAGAGCGAAGCAATGAAATATAAAAATCACCTAAGCGTTTATCCACATGCGGAGCAAGCTTTGCAAAACGCTCACAAGAGCGTGCTTCTATGTAGGCACCTACAATTAATTTATCGACTAAAGCATTTGGCTCAAATGTTTTTACGTTGCGTAGCATACCTTTAGCGTATCGACATGGCGTAATACTTTGATACTCAACCCCATACTCATCCATTATTTCGAGCACTTGATAAAAATGATGCAGCTCTTCTTTTATAAGCATCACCATTTTATCTATCAAATCTTGTCCGTAAGGAGAGTTCGATTTAGGAATAATAGACTTGGTGAGTTTATTTTTTGCAGCCAGATCTCGCCAATTACCTTCACGCTTATAAATAAGCGTTTCAAAAGGCTTAAGCCACTCAAGCAAAGCATCGCTACTTTCTTTATCTACAGCATATTTACGAATTAAAAACATCGCACTTTGCGCCGCTTTTAACTCACAAATTAAGTGATCGATTAATATCACCGATAAGTTTTCTTTTTTTACTGCCTCAATAACCCATTCATTGGGAGTTTCGCACAATAAAAAATTATTAATAGGTGCTAAAAGTTCGCTGTGTGACACGTTGCTTCTCGTTACTTCAAAAAATAAAAATGCATTTTAACACGAAAAATAACTAAGAATAAAACGTGATAAAACAAGCCAATCAAAATGTTAATAACGAGTTAACTTGACTTTGTTTGTGGACTAAACCATAAATATAGATACTGTATAAAAAACAAACTAACTATAAACAATTAAAACCAACAGTAATACGTCCCTTTTATGGAGTACCGCTATGATACTGAATCACCTTTGGGGCATTTATGCCCACCCACTCGAAGAATGGCAAACAATAGATAACCGTCACGAAAGTTTAACTTACAGTTTATCGCATATACTGCTTATTGCTTTATTTCCCTCCATTATGGGGTATTACTCGTCTGTATATTTAGGATGGAGTATAGGTACTGGTACCCCAGTTTTTTTAACTCATGATAGTGCCTTACTCATTGCTGCTGCGATGTACGTTGCATTAATTGCAGGTGTTTTTGCACTTGCCTATTTAGCCCATTGGATGGCTATAACGTTTGGCGCTAAACCAACATTTACTCAAACATTAGAGCTTGCAGCTTACACGGCAACGCCTGTATTTATGTCAGCGCTTGGTGCATTTTGGCCTGAGCTTTGGTTTGTGGTATGTGTAGGAATACTAGCTTTGGCTTACTCTGTTTATTTACTATATACAGGAGTGCCTATTTTGATGCACATACCTCAAGAACGGGGATTTATTTACGCAAGCTCAGTGGTGACCTGTGGATTGATTCTGCTGGTAATAATTTTAGCAATAACAGCAATGCTTTGGACTAATGGGATTGTAAGCCCAATGTTCACATAACCCAATCAATATGTGTTGTTTGATAGAAGTGTTCCCTTCTTTCCTTCGCAAAAAAGGAGCTATTTAGCTCCTTTTTTTATACCTGATGATTCAAATCATACATTAATCAGATTCATTTTCATCTTGGTTATGAATTTCTAAATTAGCAGACATAGCGTTTTCGCGTGTGCTTTTTGCTGAGTCATTTCTTAATTTATCTATTCTGTTTAAGTAATCCTGATCTATATCGCCAGTGATGTATTGGCCATCGAAAACAGATGTTTCGAACTTTGTAATTTCAGGATTTTCTTGACTTACTGCGGCGATTAAATCGTTTAATGATTGGAAAATCAAACCATCTGCGCTAATGCTCGTATTAATATCTTCTACTTCACGGCCATGAGCAATAAGCTCAGCTGCCGATGGCATATCAATACCATACACATTTGGGAAGCGAATTTCAGGTGCTGCCGACGCAAAGTATACGTTTTTAGCGCCCGATTCACGTGCCATTTCAACAATTTGTGCCGATGTAGTACCACGTACTATTGAGTCATCAACTAAAAGTACATTTTTACCTTTAAATTCACGGTCAATAGCGTTTAGTTTTTGGCGCACTGACTTTTTACGCATTTCTTGGCCTGGCATGATAAACGTACGACCAATATAACGGTTTTTTACAAAACCTTGACGATAAGGTAAATCAAGCACACGAGCGATTTCTAGTGCTACATCACACGATGTTTCAGGGATTGGAATAACTACATCAATGTCTTTATCAGCCCATTCTCGCGCAATTTTTTCACCTAGCTTAGTCCCCATATTTACACGTGTTGCATAAACAGACATGCGATCAATAGTAGAATCAGGACGAGCAAAATAAACAAATTCAAATATACACGGAGAATATGAAACACTTTCTGCACAGCCTAACGAATGAAACTCACCCGACTCTGTAACATAAATAGCTTCACCAGGTGCTACGTCACGAATAAATTCAAAGCCATCTGGTTTTAACGCAACGCTTTCTGAGGCGAACATGTACTCAGTGCCTTTTTCAGTCTCACGTTTACCAAATACTAACGGGCGAATGCCGTTCGGATCACGAAAAGCAACAATGCCGTGGCCGATAATCATTGCAATTGCTGCGTAACCACCACTTACTTTGTTGTTTACTTCGGTCACTGCTGTAAAAATATCTTCAGGATCTAAATGTAATTTATCAGACTTACTTAGCTCATGTGCCATGATGTTAAGCAAAATCTCTGAATCAGACGTTGTATTTACATGACGACGCGCTTCTGAGAATAGCTGCTCTTTTAGCGCTTCAGCATTAGTTAGGTTGCCGTTATGAGCAAGAGCAATACCAAATGGTGAGTTAACATAAAAAGGCTGTGCTTCAGACGAACTAGAAGAACCTGCAGTTGGATAACGCACATGGCCAATACCAATTGTACCTTGTAGTCGCTTCATATGACGGGTGTGAAATGCATCTTTCACAAGTCCATTTGCTTTGCGTAAGCTAAACGTATTGTTTTCTATGGTAATAATGCCCGCGGCATCTTGGCCTCGGTGCTGCAAAACGGTTAAGCCATCATATAACGCCTGATTTACAGGAGACGTTCCGACTATTCCAACGATACCACACATGTAATTTATCCTCGCCGATTAACGGTTTACTGAATTTAGAAAGCTAGAGTTGTTTTCGAGGTACGAAAAGAACCATTCAACAACAAAGCCAAATTCTGGAATCAAAATAGAATTGCCCCACCAGTGCGTGCTAGGTGCACCAGTAAAAGCATCAAGAAAGAAGAGTAACGCGCTCACGACCAACACGCCTCGTAGAGCACCAAACACTATGCCAAAAACACGGTCGGTACCCGATAAACCAGTACGATGTACAAGCTCACCTAAAATATAGTTTAGTAAACCGCCTAACAGTAGCGTCGCAAAGAATAATATGGCTATGGCCGCCGCATTTCTTAAAAGGGGTTCAGAAATGGTTGTTAGGAAGGAAGCTAAATATTGGTAAAATAAACTAGAGATGATAAAGGCGCCAGCCCATACCGCTAATGACATTGCTTCTTTTACAAAGCCGCGTATTAAACCGATGATGGTAGACAGTGCAATGATGCCAAGAATGGCGTAATCAACCCAGATCATAAGAACCAATTAGTCGCTAATTTGGGGCGCATTCTATACCCAAACATCGTTTGTATGCAAGTTTAAACGGGAGATTACCATGTTGGTGTTAATACAAATAATTAACATATAAAAATACACATAATGTGCACTGAAGCATTAAAAAAAATAATTGTCTAAAAATAAAAAAAGCTCATTAAATGAGCCTTTTAAAATATTATTTTGTCACTTCGTATTGGGTCACTTTACCATTTAGTTTGGTAAGCTTTTTCAGCTCAGGGAGCTGTTTTTGTAGCTCTGCTTTATTAAGCGATGGCCCAACAAATACTTTTGTGAGTGTGCCATTCGGGGTTTTTATAGGTTTAGTAAATGTTTTAAAACCTTGAGCCTTTAATTTAGCCTGAAGCGCTTTAACATTAGCAACATGAGAAAAGCTACCTAGTTGGATAACATAGGCCATACTCGTCAAGTTTTCATCACTTTTACGAGGCGCAATCGGCTTCGCTTTAACAGGCGCAACTTTTTTAACTTTTGGCTGCTCTTTAAGCTCTATAGTCGCTTCAACAAGCTTGGGTTGCTGCGCATAATCGCTCTCTGTAACCTCTGGTTGCTGCTTTAAAATATCATCATCGGCGGATATATCTTCTATTTCATCTGGCTTCAGGGGCTCTGCATCAGCTACTTTATCGTCGATTGATTGTTGAAGATCGATTGTTTTGAACTCAGGGCTATCTGGAATAGCTTTGAAGCCTTCTTTATAGTGTACTTTTTCGCCATCTAGAATATTAGGGATAAACACAATTGCTGCGATCACCACTATACTCGTTCCGACTAAGCGATTAATAAAACCTGAGTTCACCGATACCCTCTCTATTTTTTAAAGTAATTAATAGCGCCAGCGACTGTAAAAAAAGAACCAAATACAATCAAAACAGTGTCGTTTTTTTGTTTTGGTAAAATTTCATTTAGGGCTTCTGCAACGCTACCGTAACTGTGTATGTTATTAGCCACAGAGATACTTTGAAGTGCGTTATTTAAGTTTTCTGCGCTATCTCCGCGCGGACCTCCCAAACTCGCTACCGACCACTGAGTAACTAAATGGCTTACTTCTTTAAGTACACCTGCTTTATCTTTATCAGCAAGCATAGCGGCTAATGCATGAATTTTAAAGCCTTTATCTACGTAGCTTGATAACTTATTAGCTAAATAACGAGCAGATTCCGGGTTATGAGCCACATCAGTAAAAACCAAAGGTACTTCACTTAGTTGTTGAAAACGACCTTCAACGGCTAAGTTAGCTAAGCACTGCTTAATTACTTGCTCTGTAGGTAGTAGGTTTAAAACACTTAACGTTGTTAAAGCTGTTGCAGCATTCTGACTTGGAATTGCGGGTTTAACTAGTTCTAAATCAAGCTCTTTATACTGCCAGGTAAAACTGTGCGCATTTTCTTTAAAAATAAAGTCACTGCCCGATAAAACCATATTGGCATTAATTTCATCGCCGTAACCGGTCATGGTGTGAGGTATATTTAAATCACCTATAATTGCTGGCGTGTTTTCACGAAAAATACCTGCTTTATCGTAAGCGACTAGCTCTCGGGTATCGCCTAGGTATTCTTTATGGTCTAAATCTATTGTAGTGATGACGCTGGCAAATGGTGTCACTATATTTGTTGCGTCATAACGCCCACCTAAACCGACTTCTAGCAACACATAATCAACTTTGCAGCGTTTAAATATAGCAAGAGCACCTAAGGTGCCATATTCAAAATAAGTAAGCTGTGTGTCTTTACGCCCTTGTTCTAACAAATGAAATGCATCTACATGATATTGATCATCAAGTTCTTGAGCATTTATGCGGACTCGTTCGTTATAGCGTATTAAGTGAGGTGAGGCGTATGTGCCAACAGAAAAGCCTTGAGCAAGTAATAAAGACTCTAAACAACGCGCTGTTGTGCCCTTGCCATTTGTGCCTGCAATTAAAATAATTTTGCTAGGGGAATTTAAAAGACCAATGTTATTGGCAACTCTTGCGACGCGTTCAAGGCCCATTTCTATATTGGCCGGATGAACACTTTCTAAATAACAAAGCCAATCATCAAGGCTTGATGATTGGCTAGGGATTGTTTTTGTCATAGCGTGTAATCAGTAAAGCTGAAATTTACGCTACTCTATGCTCTTGTTCAGTAGAAGGCAAGTTCATAAATTTAGCTAAAATACGCGCTAAGGTATCGCGCATTTCACGGCGGTCGATAATCATATCAATTGCACCGTGTTCTAGTAAAAATTCACTACGCTGGAAACCCTCTGGTAGCGTTTCACGAACAGTTTGCTCAATAACACGAGGGCCCGCAAAACCGATTAAAGCCTTTGGCTCTGCAACGTTAATGTCGCCTAGCATTGCTAACGATGCTGATACGCCGCCCATAGTTGGATCAGTCATTACAGAAATAAACGGTAAACCTTTTTCGCTCATTTTAGCAAGCGCGGCACTTGTTTTAGCCATTTGCATAAGCGACATTAGCGCTTCTTGCATACGTGCTCCACCTGAGGCCGAAAAACAAATAAGCGGCATGTTATGCTCTAAACATTCATCTACAGCGTCTACAAAGCGTGCACCTACCACAGATGCCATAGAGCCACCCATGAACGAAAATTCAAAGGCTACAGCTGCTATAGGTACGCCTTTTAAGCGCCCTTTCATAGCAACTAGTGCGTCTTTTTCACCACTTGCTTTTTGAGCTGCGCTAATACGGTCTGAGTACTTTTTAGAATCTTTAAACTTAAGTATATCTTTAGGCTCATGTTGCGTACCAAGCTCTACACGATCAGCTTCATCTAAAAAGCTTTCAAGGCGCTTACGGCCACTTACACGCATGTGGTGGGCACATTTAGGACATACATTTAATGACTTTTCTAACTCAGCTTTATATAAAATTGAGTCACATGATGTACATTTAGCCCAAACACCTTCTGGGATTTCTTTACGACCTGATGATTTTGTCGTTTTTGGTAAGATTTTTTCTAGCCAACTCATTTGCAACTCTCTTAATGCTGTTCTGTGTCGCGAGCCTGCAAGTAGTAACTCACAGACAAATTTTTTCAATTAAAACATGAATTACACTAACACGGTATAAAAAACTGGTCTTAGTAGTTGCTGCTACTTAGTAAATAGCTAAAAGCCGATGCTGATTAAATATCAACATCAGGCAAAAATAAAGGCCCTAATGGCGTTTTAGGTACATTAAATTGTCCAGGGTAGTCAACATCAACTAAATATAAACCTGCGGCTTTTGCAGTGGCGCTGGCTTTTGCTCGCTCTTTAACATCTAAAAGCTCTTTTAGCCATACAGGCTCATGCTTGTGCAAACCAATATCCATAAGGCAACCAGTAATATTACGCACCATATGATGTAAAAAAGCATTCGCTTTTATATCTATAATAACGTAATCACCTTGACGCTGTACCGATAAGTGATGAATTGTACGTGTTGCCGTATTTGCTTGGCAATGCAAGGCTCTAAAAGAGGTAAAGTCGTGCTCACCTATTAAATACTGGCAAGCTTGCTGCATTTTAGTTTCATCTAAATGATGATGAAAGTGTGTAACACCTTCGTTTAATACAGCTCCACGAAACGGATAATTATAAATAACATAACGATAACGACGAGCGGTTGCACTAAAGCGAGCATGAAAGTCATCAGAAACTGGCTGAGCAAAGCGAATAGCGATATCTTTAGGCATTAACGTATTCATGCCTAAAGTAAATGCAACCATATCGCGCTGAGCATCAGTATCAAAATGTATTACTTGACCTGTTCCATGAACGCCAGCATCTGTGCGCCCTGCACAGGTAACTTCTACAGGATGATTACAAATACGCGACAACGCCTTTTCAACTTCTTGTTGTACACTATTTACATGTGATTGACGCTGCCAGCCACTGTAACGTGCGCCATTGTATTCAACTCCAAGTGCTACTCGCATAATTACTGCTTTACCTACTGTACTAATGAGCGGGGCATTTTATGCTATCTCGCGATGCAATAAAAGCCAGTGTGTTGTGATCCAATAAATACCTACAAAAAAACCGCAATAAATTCCTTATTGCGGCTTTTATAGCGTCTAAAAAACTACTTTAGTTTTGCTTTTAAACTAAGTGCTTCTTCTTGGACATCCTCAGGACCTTTGTCGATAACCTCTTCAATCACGTTTAATGCAGAGTCAAAGTCGTCAATTTCAATGTATGCACGAGCAAGGTCTAGCTTGGCAGAGTACCCACCGCTTTCTGCATCCACATCCGTTGGATTATCACCGGCTAACAGTGCGTCAAACTCACTTAAGCCTACATCCATATTTACATCGTTATAGGGTTCGTGCTCAAGTTCAGCATCATCACTTTGTTCAAGCAACGAGTCTATATCAACGAAAGCATCCTCAACGGAGGTATCTACTTCATTAATATGCGCGTTTTGAGGTTTATCCTCGCTTGAAGTTTCGCCTAAGTCTTCACTTAATAAGCTATTAAAATCAACATCAAAATCACTGCTATCATCAACATTTAGTTCTTCTGGCTGTGCTAATTCATTTAGTAATGAATCAAAGTCAGTTTGCGTTAAATCAGCCATAAACTCTTCATCGAGTTCATCATCTGAAATAACACTGTTTCCAGCAGTGGTATCCGTTTGCGTTAATTGAGCTTCTCGCTCTGCATTGGTTTGCTGTGTTAACTCATCAGTAAAGGCTTGTTCGAGTAAACTATCGTCTGTTTCTTGTGTTAGAACATCATCTGAATTTTCTGGTTCAGCATGCAGCTCATCTGTAATTTCTGGGTTATCAGATTCAGCTAAAACTTCACTATCAAGCTCTAACTCATTTAAAGACTCTAAATCGTCGTCAAAATCAGAGAAGTCGTTTTCAATTAATAGTTCATCATCAAAGTCGTCATCTAAAGAATCTAAATCAACATCTTTAGAAAGCGCATTTGCTAAATCTTGCTCTGTTTGGCTAGCCGACAATGGTGTATGTTCAGTTGTGTCAGCGTCTTCTAGCAGTTCAGAGTTATTTAATTCCTCATTTTCTAAAGATGAGTGAGCGCTCTCTGAATCTGGTTGTTCAGGTAATCCTATATCTTCAAGTGAGCTATCAATACTTTCATTTTCTAATTCGCTTTGATGTAATTCATCGTTTAATAAATCTTCCTGCTCTTTTGTATCAACATCAAATGCTTGCTCATTATCAGAGGCTAACTCAGTAAAATCATTATCTATTAAAAGCTCATCATCAAAATCATCTTCTAGGCTATCTAGGTCAACGTCACCAATTAATGAACTAGCTAAGTCTTGTTCAGCCTGACTTGGCGACATGCCTTTAGCATCGCCGTCCAAAGAATCTCCTTGTAGCTCCTCAGGAACAAACGAAGGTTCGTCTGCGATAGGTTGTGAATCATCCAATTCTAGTTCAGGGTATTCATCAAGCTCTTCACTAGGAGTTACTAATTCATCTTCCTGGCTTTCATCATCTTGCGTCAGATCAGCTTCATCAGCCGCAAGTGGATCGTCACCTAGGTCGACTTCAATCTCCTCCATGTCATCATCAAGCTCGTCTAAAGACCAATCCGGCGTTTCTACGTAATCATCATCTGTTGCTTGTTGTAACTCATTTAAAAGTTCATCTACGCTTTTTAGTGTATCGTCTGTGTATTCTTCAAGCGCATCCTCTGGATCTAAAAGTGATTGTGATGTATCAGTAAAATCACTCGCAGATTCAGACTCTTCTTCAAGTTCCGGCTCTTCTAGAAGCTCAGGCTCTTCTTCAAGTTCTGGTTCTTCTTCAAGTTCTGGTTCTTCTAAAAGTTCAGGCTCTTCTAAAAGCTCCGGCTCTTCTATAAGCTCCGGTTCTTCTTTAAGTTCTGGTTCTTCTAAAAGTTCTGGTTCTTCTAAAAGCTCTAGCTCTTCTATAAGCTCCGGTTCTTCTTCAAGTTCAGGCTCTTCTATAAGCTCCGGTTCTTCTATAAGCTCAGGCTCTTCTTCAAGCTCTGGTTCTTCTAAAAGCTCAGCCTCTTCTTCAAGTTCTGGTTCTTCTATAAGCTCAGGCTCTTCCTCAAGTTCTGGTTCTTCTAAAAGCTCCGGTTCTTCTAAAAGCTCAGGCTCTTCTTCAAGTTCTGGTTCTTCTAAAAGTTCTGGTTCTTCTAAAAGCTCAGGCTCTTCTTCAAGTTCCGGTTCTTCTATAAGCTCAGGCTCTTCTTCAAGTTCTGGTTCTTCTAAAAGTTCTGGTTCTTCTAAAAGCTCAGGCTCTTCTAAAAGCTCTAGCTCTTCTTCAAGTTCAGGCTCTTCTATAAGCTCCGGTTCTTCTTCAAGTTCTGGTTCTTCTAAAAGTTCAGGCTCTTCTAAAAGCTCTAGCTCTTCTTCAAGCTCCGGTTCTTCTACATGTTCTGTTTCTTTAAGCTCAGGTTCTTCTTCAAGTTCCAGTTCTTCTAAAAGTTCCGGATCTTCTTCAAGTTCCGGTTCTTCTACAAGCTCAGGCTCTTCTTCAAGTTCAGGCTCTTCTTCAAGCTCCGGTTCTTCTAAAAGCTCCGGTTCTTCTAAAAGCTCAGGCTCTTCTTCAAGTTCTGGTTCTTCTTCAAGCTCCGGTTCTTCTAAAAGCTCAGGCTCTTCTTCAAGTTCTGGCTCTTCGTTTAGTGTAGAAGCTAAAGATTCAATATCATCAATATCTAACTCTTCTTGGGCATCAGCTAAATCCTCTGCTGAATCTGCTAACGCACTATCAATTTTAGAATCTCTTGAACCTTGCTCGTCTAATTGATTATCTATGAGACTGTCTATATCGTCTAAATCAAAATCATCACTTGTGTCTAGTGAGTCACCTTCTTCAAGTAGCTCATTCTCTTCAAGTAAATCGCCGTCTAGTAAATCATTATCAGTACTTGTAGGCCCGTTTGCTTCATCGATTAGGCTATCTATATCGTCTAAATCAAAATTATCGCTTGTGTCTAATGACTCACCTTCTTCAAGTAGCTCATTTTCTTCAGGTAAATCCTCGTCTACTGAAACTCCATCGATACTTGTAGGCTCGTTTGCTTCATCAATTAGGTCATCTATATCGTCTAAATCAAAATCATTGTTTGTCTCTAATGACTCACTTTCTTCAAGTAGCTTATTTTCTTCAGGTAAATCCGCGTCTAATGAATCTTCATCGGTATTTGTAGACTCGTTTGCTTCATCGATTAGGCTGTCTATATCGTCTAAATTAAAATCATCATTTGCTTCTAGTAACTCGTCTTCTTCAAGTAAATCCTCTCCTAATGAATCCTCATCAGTACTTTCAGGCTCGTTTGCTTCATCAATTAGGCTATCTATATCGTCTAAATCAAAGTCGTCATTTGCTTGAGGTTCATCAAAAGCCTTATTCTCGCCATCTAGGCTATTTGATGTTTGATCAAGTAAATCATCAATATCAAAATCATCCTCACCAGCTAACTCTTCACTCAATGCAGCCATTTCATCATGAGAATCTAAGCTATTATCTTCTAAAGCTTCACCTTTTTGCTCTACATCAAATTCCGATAAGCCATCGTCGTCAAATAAACTATCTAAATCATCGCTTGTTAAAATCTCATCATTATTTACAGGTTCATCAGCTACATCTAAATCAATACCTTCTGAGCTATTTTCTGAGGTTTGGTCAAAATCTTGCTGCATAAAAATATCTAGGTCATCGTCACTTGTATTTTCATCATCAAAAACAATATCATCACTTAACAAGCTTTCTAATTCGTCTTGATCGAGTAAATTTTCCCCTTCAGAAAAATCATCTAAACTACCATCATCTAGATCGTCGTCAGGCAACATGCCATTGTCGAGATCATCAAGCTGCACACTTAAATCATCTAGTGGGTCTGGTACTATTGGATCATCATCTAAGCTTGCGGTGATATCTTCGTCGTCAGTATAAGCCGGTGTTTGCGGTAAAAAGTCATCATCGTTTTGAGTTTCTTCTTTAGCGCTAGCACGTTTTCGTAAAAGCATCACCACAGCAAAAATGATCAGTAACCCAGGAATAAACATTAATAAGCCAAGCACTATTGGGTTTGAAAATAACGAATTAAAATCAAATGACTCTTCTGGTTGAACTACTTTTTCCTTTTGCTGTGCGATGATCTCATTTTGTTTAACAATAAGTTCTTTTAATTGCTTTTGGATTTCGCTGTCTTGCCCTAACTGTAATCGGACATTTTCAAGCTCTTTTGAAATTCCTGACAATTGCTTTTTGAGCTGGTTATTTTCAACTAAAATCTCTTCAACGTTGCTTACAGAGTTTTTAAATTGCTCTTGTAAAGCCACTAATTTAGTGCTTTGCTCTGTTTTTATTTCGTTTAATTCTTTTTGAATCTCTTTTTTAGCATCATCTACGTCTATTTTACGAGCTTGTGTCACTTTTGTTTGTGCTGACGTGATTTCGCTTTGCGTAAGCGTGCCATTTTTTTTCTTTTCCCATAAACCATCATCTTGCTCAGAACGTTGTTTGGCAAGTTGTGGGTCGACACTTCTGATCTCAGCTAAAGTAGGTATTTTTAAAAAAGCACCACTTTGCATGTGGTTAAGGTTTTGTTCTAAAAAGGAGTTTGGATTTTTGTTATACAAGGCTTGCATAACTTGATAAATACTAACTGAGTTATCGGGGCGTACTTTTGCGGCAATACGCCAAAGAGTATCGGTTGGTTTTATTGGCCCAATTGATCGCCCTTGCGCACCATAGTCAGCGCCTTTTGGCCCCTTTAATTGGGTACTGTCTTGAGAGTAAAGCGGAG
Source organism: Pseudoalteromonas sp. MMG006 (assembly GCF_018101025.1). NCBI lineage: Bacteria > Pseudomonadati > Pseudomonadota > Gammaproteobacteria > Alteromonadales > Pseudoalteromonadaceae > Pseudoalteromonas > Pseudoalteromonas sp. MMG006. The sequence continues at coordinate 455,757 of NZ_JAGJEJ010000001.1, read as the reverse complement.
TTACTACCAATGCAGACGCTAATATAATAAGTGAAGCTAAACCGCGCATGCTGATCCTTTAATATATAATGCTACGTAACTATCTATCTTTGTAACTACGTAAACACTGATTATTCTTGCCGTTACCAACCAAATGGTTGATTCTAATTTATTATTACAATCTATTTTTGTTGCAAGCTCTATTCCAGTTACAAACTATAAACCAGTTGCGGCCTAATATCCATTGCAACGCTTTGAAAATAAATACCTTAAAACTTTTTTCGTAATTCTATTTTAATCAGAAAGATCAAGGTGTTTAGTTTATTAACAAACTAAAGCGGCAATATTTTGGCATCCTAAAAACAAAAGCGGCAAACTATAAAAGTCTGCCGCTTATATTAACCTCTTTATTAATTACTCATTTTTATAGATAATTTGCAATTAACTCTTCTGCAATCTGAACGCTATTAGTTGCTGCGCCTTTGCGAGTGTTATCACTTACAACCCACATATTTAAACCATGGGGATGTGAAATATCGGCGCGTAATCGCCCAATATAAACTGTATCGTTGCCGCTTGCATCAGATACTGCAGTTGGGTAATCACCTTCATCATCGATTAGCTCAACACCAGGTGCATCGTTTAATAATTGCTTTACGTGCTCAAAATCGTAAGGCATGCGTGTTTCTATGTTAATAGACTCAGAATGACCGAAAAATACAGGTACTCGCACACATGTAGGATTAACTGCAATAGTCGTATCACCTAAAATTTTATGTGTTTCGTTAACCATTTTCATTTCTTCGCGGGTATAGCCGTTATCTTCAAAACTATCTATTTGTGGAATGACGTTAAATGCTATTTGTTTTGGGAATATTTCGTTTTCCATAGGGCGAGCATTCATTAAATTGGCTGTTTGTTTGGCAAGTTCATCTACCGCTTCTTTACCTGCACCCGACACAGCTTGGTATGTCGATACATTTACTCGGTCAATTCCATAAGCATCATATATCGGTTTAAGTGCCAGCATCATTTGGATGGTTGAGCAGTTAGGATTGGCTATAATATTTTTGTTTCTAAAGTCAGCTAAGCTTGAAGCATTTACCTCAGGTACTATAAGCGGTACTTCAAAGTCATTTCTAAAGTGTGATGTGTTGTCGATAACGACACATCCAGCCTCTGCTGCAATAGGTGCATATTTTTCTGACACACTGCCGCCAGCTGAAAATAAACCAATATGTGCTTGGCTAAAGTCAAAGCCTTCAACGTCTAGTACTTCTATGGTTTCACCACGAAACTTTATGTCTTCACCAGCACTTCGACTACTAGCAAGTAAAAAAAGTTGATCCACTGGAAACTTACGATCTTCAAGTGTTTCTATGATCTGACGGCCTACTAAACCAGTAGCACCAAGTACGGCAACGTTATATTTTTGCGACATATTTTTTCCTCTATTAGCGGTGTTAAAACAACACCGCAGATTAAATTAGTTTGCTGCTGTAAAGCCTAGCTGATTCAACTTTGACATTAGATCTGGTGCTGCTTGCACTTCTAACGTACTGAATTCACGCCTTACTGGATAGTTTTTACGTAGGCTATCAAACCCATCTTTAGCTAAGTGACGAAGTAAAATGCCGTCATCGCGGCGAACATCGTAAATTAAGTGTACTAAGCGCGCTATGTCTTCGTCTTCAAAGCTCGGTTGTAAAGTTGCTTGAGTAATTACAGGCTCAGGTAGAAAATCATCGAGTGATTTAACGCCCTTAACATTTTTTAGTTCGCATAATGCTTGATATAACATTTGCGTACCTCGGGCTTTCCCTTCAAGGGTGTGCCCGGCAATATGCACACTGGCATAGCGAACATGATCAAGCAATGGTGTTAATATGGCTGGTTCGTTTTCCCATACATCTAACACTAAATCTAGGTCTGCACCTTGCTCCATTACTTTTAGTAATGCTTGATTATCAATAACTTCACCTCTACAAGCATTAATTAAAATTAACCCAGGTTTAAGTGCTTTTAAACGTGTTTGATCTATCAAATGAAGCGTTTTATGTTTACCAGTTTTGATTAGCGGAACATGTAAAGTAACAACATCGCTTTTAGCCAATAACTCATCAAGTTCTATGTGCTCTTTTAGTAAGCCTTGCTCATGTTTTATTGGATCACATAGTAAAACATTAACGTTTAGCGCTTTTAGTTTATCAGCTAGACAGCTGCCTATATTACCAACGCCTACAATACCTATTGTTTTACCGCTAAGTGGCTGTGCATTTTCTTGACTTAAAGCATATAAACTACTGATTACATATTCAGCAACAGCGATAGCATTGCAACCTGGGGCACTACTAAATGCAATATTTTTATCGCTTAGTAAATGAGTGTCTATATGATCTACACCAATGGTTGCTGTACCAACAAAGCTCAGCTTATTAGCACACGCTAAAAGCGCAGTATCTACTTTTGTAACAGAACGAGTGAGTAGTACATCTACATCAATTAATTGTTCTGGTGTTAATTTGCGGCCATCAAAGCGTTTAACCTCACCAAAGTCTGCAAAGTACTGCTCAACTAAAGGCATATTTTGATCGGCAAGAATTTTCATCAGAGGACTCGTTTGCAATTAAGAGGCGCTATTGTAACGAACAATTTAGCCTATACACAAACTAAAAAGGCCGAATCAAAAGCTGATTCGGCCTATATTACAAAATAAAATAGTCGTATTCGTAAGTTACATACTTTTTAAAAATATTTTAGCTTATAACTCAAAATCTTTTTTGAATTTTAAGCCAAACTCACTACGGTCATTACTGCGCATAACACCAACAAAACCAGATTGTTGTAAACGACCGACATCGTAAACTTCGTTCAATACGTTTTCACCGTATATCGTAACTTCCATGTCGCCGTAAGGGTTCGTATAAGATACATTAAAACCAACTAACTCACGTGAGTCTATAGTTTCACTTTCGTTGTAAACCGATTGTCCTTGCATATCACTACGATATGAATAGTTAGCGTTAAAGGCAACTGTTGCGCCGCTGTCTAAATCCATAAAGTATGAAGGTGCAATCATAACAGTCCAACGAGGTGTAAGTGCTGGTGAATCACCTTTGCCAATCCCTTGAACGCCTGCATCGACGTCTGTAATTTCAGAGTCTAAGTAACCAACGGCACTACGAATGGTAAAGTCGTCTGTTATTGCAACCGTTGTTTCAAGCTCAATACCTTGCGCTTTAGACTGGCCTGCATTTTCTACAATTGTTACGAAGCCACCACCTGCGGTAGGATCTGAAAATGGCAATGCTAAGTCGGTGTAGTCAGTTACGAATACCGCTAGCATCATAGATACATTTTCATGTACTTGCCCTTTTAAGCCCATTTCGTAGTTAACCGCTTTAGTTTCATCAAATGATACAAACTGATCCGGTCCACCAAATGGGCGCGGAGGAAAACCACCTGTTTGATAACCTTTTTGTATTTGACCATACACATTCATGTTATTACTGATTTGGTAAGATGCATTTACATCCCATGTTACAGCGTCAAATTCAGCGCTTACATATTTGCGCTCTGCAAATGTAGGGAAGATAGCGTCTGCATCTTTTTCATCTTTTGAGTAGCGCAGGCCGCCACCAATACTTAAATCATCGGTTAAGTCGTAACTTGTATTAAAATAAACTGCGTATGAATTAGTTTCTTGGTTAATTTCAAAGTCGCCATAACTACCAAACGAAGGAGTTACACCATCGTTTAATAACCCATTAGGCGTATTAAACGGGCTAAATACAAATGGGCCTGAACGCGTAAATCCATCTTCATTAAAAAAATAAAGGCCTGATACAAAATCCATATTATCGTAGGTAGCATTGAGTTGAATTTCAAACGAGTATTGGTCAGCTCCGCCCTCTTCTGGGAACTCAGATAAATTAAGTGGTGAGGCATCATCATCTAGACCGCCTTCATATTCAGAAGTACGGTAGCTTGAAATAAACTTAGCTGTATATGTGTCATCAATTGCCCAATCAGCAGTAAATGACGACCCCCAACCTGAATAAGATGTAGACTCAATACCAGCAACAGTAGTACCCAAATCATCAGGGTCTGACGGGATCATGTCTTGTGTAAGTAGTGGAAAGTCACCATTGAATACATCGTTTGCATCTAGCGGCTCAGTTAATTCAATAGTGTAAGGCGATTGACCTGATTCGTTATCAACTCCATCTAAAGAGAAAGTAAATGCTAAATCGCTACTCGCTTGCCACTTAAGGGCAACACGACCACTAAATTCTTCTTCCTCACCAATTTCTTTCTCAGGATTTGCTAAATTAACAGCTTCACCAACACCATCACGTGTTTTGTATGATGCACTAGCCGACATGCTTAGCTCATCATTTAGTGAGTTATTAAAATAAACATCGCCGGCAATACGTCCGCGGCTACCAATTTTTGCCGAAGTAGTCACAATGCCTTCATCGCCCGGTTGCTTAGTAATTACATTTACCGCGCCACCTAATGTGTTACGACCATATAGCGTACCTTGTGGGCCACGTAAAACCTCAACACGCTCAACATTAGGTAGTGATAGGTTTGAGCCCATTTGACGACCTAAATAAACGCCATCTAAATAAACGCCTACACCAGGATCAGTAGTGATAATATGATCCTGCAGGCCAATACCACGAATAAATACAGACGCATGTGCTGCATTACCAACACCATAGCGGGTGATATTTAAGTTTGGAACATATTTACCAATATCTTCAAGGTTACTCATATTAGCTTTATCAATAAGGTTTGCCCCAATTGATGTAATTGCGGTTGGAGATTCAAATAAGCTCTCTGTGCGTTTACGAGCAGTAACTTCGATTTTTTCAAACGCGTCTTGTTTTGCTGTTGTTTTAGCTTCTTCAGCATTTACTGAGGCAGATAGTGCAGCGACAATTGCTAGGCTTAACTGTGAGAGTGTGCGTAGTTTCAAAATATTCTCCAAAGGATATCGTGTGATTTGTTATGCATCTATATTTATATTAAAAAGATATAAATTTTAGGCATAAAAAAAGATGCGTGATGGCACCTTTCCTCTGGAAGGACATTATATGACAATATTGTGAATAAACGCACACTTTTTTTAATAAATTGAAAAACATTCAAACCTTAGTAGGATTATTAGGTTTCTCAAAATAAAGTGGTTTGATTTGATATATAGAAAACGATCACACCTTGTAATTAAAGTTAAAATACAAAACTTTCAAAGTATAACAAAACAACATTTTATTGTGCTCAATAAGCACACAAAAAAATAAAGCTTCGTCATTGAAATTAACAGTAATAGGAATGTAGTACCAAGGCGCAGTCTAACGATAGAATAATATGAGCATAGCAAGCAAATCAAACTGACAGTGATGAAGCAAATGTTAGCCAACTAACAGCAATCTACACTACCGTCATTAACATGCAAAGAAACTAAGGTGTTAAGCTTATTCTACTCTGGTTTGCGTTCCAATGCCAAAGCAGAGCATTGTTTATAGATGAAGCGACAGTCCGCATCCACTTGTATAAGATTCATAAAAAATTGTAGTTAAAATAAGTAGCAGGCATTGCTTCGGTGTAAAGAAGACTTGAGTAAAGTAAATAGCTAAAAAACATTTAATGAGTCTTATTAATTAAATATAAAAGTTACTACAATACGAATCATATAGTTTAATTTAAAGTACCTTAGCAAACACCCACCCCGACACAAAACCTATAAGTCTGTCAATAAATATATTTTCACTAACTTGCTAACTTTATTAGATAAAAACTAAATTCACTTCTATAATCCTATTGAAATCAACATCCAGATAACAAATAGGAAATACATATGAATAAGTTATCAATTGCAGTAGCTGTATGTGCAGCACTTGCTTCAAGTTATGCAAGCGCTGAAGTGCGTATTAACGGCTTTGCATCAATTGTAGGCGGTAAGAGTCTAGACAGTGATCAAACTCTATACGGGTACGATGATGACATCTCGTTTAAAAATGAAAGTAAGTTTGCTTTACAATTATCAGCCGATCTTCAAGAAAAGTTAACCGCAACGGCACAAATAATTGCACGTGGCGAAGACGATTTTGACGCTACATTCGAATGGGCATACGTAACTTATGAATACAGTGATGAACTACAATTCAGCGCTGGTAAAATGCGCGTTCCGTTTTATAAATATTCAGACTTTTTAGATGTAGGTTATGCTTATCGCTGGGTACGCCCGCCTAGATCAGTATACGGGATCCCATTTTCAACTTATGAAGGCCTTAGTGTAGTTTATAATACTCAAATTGGAGACTGGGACTCGACTTTACAAGGCTTCTATGGCGGTTTTGACGGTGATATAGATGTATTTGGAAATGATCTACCTGCAGAATTAAATAATTTAGGCGGTTTAAACTGGAACTTGTCATATGACTGGTTTAGTGCGCGCGCAGCCTACATTGTTGCAGATACAAGCATCTACTCTGATGATAGTAATCTATTAGGACTAATTGATGCACTTAATAACAGTGGCTTAAGCGACACAGCCAATGACTTAATTACAGAAGAAGATAGTACAACATTTATCGGTGTTGGTTTCTCAATTGACTATGAAAACATCCTATTTGATGCCGAATATACGCAGTTTGAAGTTGAAGAAAGTCTTTTAGCTGAACAAAAACAATTCTATGCTTCTCTAGGCTACCGCCTTGACGATGTAATTGTACACTTTACCTTTGAAGAAAATGATGATGAACATAAATCATCGCGCTTTGATACTATCGAAAGCGTTCCATCTTTAAATGGTGCTGTAAACTTTGCATTAGAGGGCATACGTGCACAAAGCAATGTATATACAATCGGTGCTCGTTATGACTTTCATCCGTCTGCTGCATTTAAGATTGACTTTAGTCGCTTCAAAGATGACGTAGCAGATACTGAGACGGATGTTGTAGCCGTTGGTATTGATTTAGTATTTTAACTGGAGCGAAAAATGAAAAAATTAATTCTAGCTAGTGCACTTTCTATCTGTTCGTTCAGTGCTTTTGCTGAAGTTGCCGTGATTGTAAATCCTGGCAATTCAAATGCAATTGATGCAGACACTATAAAGAAAGTTTACTTGGGTAAAGCTAAATCATTTGCGAATGGTAACAAGGTGACCCCTGTAACTCAAAACGGTACTGCGGTAGCCGATGAGTTCAACACTAAAGTAGTGGGTAAGTCGAGTAGCCAATTAAATGCTTACTGGTCTAAGTTAGTATTTACTGGCAAAGGCACACCGCCTGAGAAACTAGATACTGACCAAGCTGTCGTTGATTTTGTAGCTGCTAATGGCGACTCTATTGGCTATATTGATAGCAGTAAAGTTACTGATAAAGTTAAAGTAGTTGCTACTTTTTAACTAATACAATCAATAAAAAAACCACCGAAAGGTGGTTTTTTTATAACTAAACTTCAGCGACTTTACTCAATTTTAAATTTCGCAGTGGCATCTAGCAGGTTATCAGAAAGGTAATGAAGGTTTTTAGCCACATCCCTAACAGCAGTCAGAGAATCCATTGTATCTTCAAACGATACATGCATATTTGTTACGTTTTCTACCACCATTGCAGCAACTGATGTTTGCTCTTCTGTGGCTGCAGCAATTTGTGAGTTCATTCCGTTTATTTCTAACATTTGCTCTGCAATTTTCTCTATAGAAATACCTGTTTTTTCAGCTGCTGTGGCATTATCTGTAGCCATATCTCTAGCAGATGTCATTGCAGTCACTGATTCGTTAGCCGCTTCAGTTAAAGTAGTCAACAGTTCTCGGATCTCATTTGTGGAGTGAGCGGTACGCGATGCAAGCTCTCTCACTTCATCAGCAACAACAGCAAAGCCTCGGCCATGCTCACCAGCACGAGCTGCCTCAATCGCAGCATTAAGTGCCAGTAAATTTGTTTGCTCGGCTATTGATGTAATAACATTTAGTATTTGCGATACGTTTTTTGTGTCGTCTGCTAATTTATTAATCGTTGTAGCTGCGTGGTTAATCTCATCACTTAACGTACGAGAAGCCGTTACTGATGTTTGTACTTGGGTTCGACTTTGCTCAACTTCTTTCTCTGCCGTTTGCGCAGCATGAGAAGCACTGGCAGCTGATTGAGATATATCCCCAACACTTTGCTTCATCTCTTCCATCGATTGCTTCACAATTTCAGCATCAGTGGTTTGCTTGGTCGTTGCACGTTCAGCTTGTTCCATCCCTTGAACTAAGCGTGTAGAATTTTCCATTAACGGCTCGCAAACCGCTATTATTTCTAATACTGTTTTTTTCAATATACCGATAAAAGAATTAAAGTTTATAGATACTTGACCTATTTCATCTTCAGAGTTGACTGTTAATTTAGTACTTAATGAGCCTTTACCAGTTGCCAATAAACTTAAATTATTCGCCGCATCGCTTGCTGAAGAAGCAATTCGCTTAGCTATCCAAATAGCCATAAAGAGCAATAAAATAAGCGATACAATAGAAACAACTAACATTAATGTAAGCGCGTAATCAGAGCGGTCTTTAGTACTTGCAACAAGCTCAAAAAAACGATCATCTGCTTTTACTTGTGCTGACTTAAACTTTTCGAGAACATCATTGTAAAGCGCTGTTTTTCTCTGTGCTTGTTGCTGAATTTTACTAAAGTCTGCTGTCCCATTGACCATTCCATTAGCTATGGTCGCTGATATTTTTTCATAATTTGCGAGTTGCTCTTTAGTGTCACTATGAATGTAAGACGCATTAATTTTTTCTATCGCAATAATATTTAATTTGAGTTGATTATATGTGTCGGATGCTTTCTCCACTAAATCCTGCTCACCAAACGTTACCGCTTGAGTGTAAAGTTCATCTAGCTTCTCTAAAATGCTAACGTTAGCTGATGTTAACTTAACAACTTGATAGGATGATTTTTCCATTTCATTTAATGCAATTCGATTATCATTCATTGCAAAATAGTTAATCAGCACAATCACTAAAAATGCAACGACGGCAATACTCGTAATTGCATGTATTTTTTTACTTATGCTAAGATTTTGAAAAGAGAAGCCTGAAGCCATTGTAAATACCTTATTTTATTGTCTAAATCTATTATCGGCTTATTACTTATAAGTGTTAACTAAATTTGTAATATTTCTAGTTTTTTTTATAAATAATTCAAAATTTTAAGCCACTAGCCGTTTCACAACAACAACAGCAGCACAAATAACAACCAATATGGATTTCAGGTATAAAAAAACCAGTAACATTATTGCTACTGGTTTCTATAATTTGGTGCGGATGGGGGGACTTGAACCCCCACGCCCTAAAGCACTACCCCCTCAAGGTAGCGTGTCTACCAATTCCACCACATCCGCATTTTAAGCTTTCGCTTGAGTGTTAAACTTAATGACTTATTTGAGGTTTATAAATCGTTTAACGTTAGCTTTACACTAATTTAGTTTGGTACGTCAGAGCTTTGCTCTTTAGTAACTGAAACTGGAACATCTTCTTCAGCAGGTAATACTGTTTCTGCTGCAGGTGCTGCTTCAAGATTTTCCCACTCGTCGGTCTTTTTAATTTGACCCGCAGTAAGATTACCTAAAACAATACTCAATACAAAAAATACTGTTGCCAAGCTGGTTGTTGTTTTAGTCATGAAGTTACCTGCACCTGACGAGCCAAAAACAGTGCCAGAAGCACCAGCGCCAAATGAAGAACCCATATCTGCACCTTTACCTTGCTGGATTAAAACCATACCAACTAAAGCTAAAGCAACAACTAAATAAATTACTAATAAAATTTCGTACATTTTACACAGTTCCTTTTGCACTGTTACAGATTGCAGTAAATGAATCTGCTTTAAGACTAGCGCCGCCAATTAGACCGCCGTCTATATCTGTTTGTGCAAATAATAATTCGCTATTTTTTTCGTTAACGCTACCACCATACAAGATGGTAAGCCCTTGTGCTAAATCGCTGTCTAGTGACGCAATTTTATCGCGTATAAATTTATGAACAGCTTGTGCCTGTTCCGGCGTTGCAGTCTTACCTGTGCCTATGGCCCAAACGGGCTCGTATGCTATCACAGAATCTTTCAGTGCTGCTACACCTAATTTTTTAATTACTGCATCAATTTGAGCAGCAACTACGTGTTCGGTTTGACCGTTTTCTTGCTCACTTTCACTTTCACCAATACACAAGATGGGTGTTAAACCTACCTCTTGTGCTCTAGCAAATTTATTAGCTACGGTTGCATTGCTCTCGTTATAAATACTACGGCGCTCAGAGTGACCTACAAGTACATATTGTGCACCTAAGTCTTTAACAAGCTGCGCATCTACTTCACCAGTAAAAGCACCTGGCGTATTTTCTGAAACAGTTTGTGTTCCGGTCGCGACTCCACTTGCAATCATTGCTGATATTAGAGGGAAAGGAGGAAATAAAACAATGTCCATCTTTTGAGATTCTACATTGTTAATAGCATCAGACATTTGCTTAACTAGCTCTAAAGAGCCATTCATTTTCCAATTGCCCGCGACCATCGCATTGCGTGTTGCCATTCTTCCACTCCATATTAGAAAGCGGGCGAGATATTAACTTTTCTCGCCCAAAGTTACAAGAGGTTATTGTTATCAATCAGTTTGTTTGCTCATAGATTCGACAACTGCTGCAATTTTTTTAGCGCTGTCTAATACTATTTTTTCTTGTTCAGCTTCAACCATAACACGAACTACTGGCTCGGTACCTGATTTACGAAGTAAAACACGTCCTTTATCACCTAGAGTTTTTTCAACGTCTGCCACTGCATCGAGTACTTCGCTTGCTTTTGTAGGATCGGTACCGGGTGTATAACGCACATTGATCATCTTCATTGGGTACTTGGTAAAACCGGCACCTAAATCTTGTAATGTTCGATTTTGCGCAACCATAGCGGCAAGTACTTGAAGGCTTGAGATAATACCATCGCCGGTACTAATTAAGTCTAAATTTAAAACATGTCCTGAGCTCTCTCCGCCAATTTTCCAGCCTTTTTGTTGGAGCACTTCCATAACATAACGGTCGCCCACTTTACTGCGGGCAAAGTCTATACCTTTAGCTTTTAAGGCATTTTCAAGGCCCATATTAGACATAACGGTACCAACTACTCCACCGCCCAGTATATGATCATCTGCAGCTTGGCACGCTATAATATAAACCAAATCATCACCGTCAAATACACGGCCATTATGATCGACCATCATTACACGATCGCCATCACCATCATAGGCAATGCCCACATCGGCTTTGTGCTCTAGTACTTTACGTTTTAATGTATCTACATGCGTTGCACCACATTCGTGATTAATATTAACCCCATTAGGTTCACAAGCATGAGTAATAACCTCAGCACCAAGCTCTCGCATTACTGAAGGTGCAATATGATAGGTTGCGCCATTTGCGCAATCTAAAACAATTTTAAGTCCCTCTAGTGAAAGGCCTTGAGGAAACTGGCTTTTACAAAACTCAATATAACGCCCATCAGCGCTAACTAAGCGTGATGCTTTACCAAGCTTGTCAGATGCAACACACGTCATCTGTTCATCGAGCATCGCTTCTATCTCAAGCTCAACAGCATCATCAAGTTTTAAGCCTTGACCATTAAAAAACTTAATACCATTATCGTAATAAGGGTTATGCGAAGCACTAATAACAATGCCCGCTTCAGCTCTAAATGTTTGTGCTAAATATGCAACTGCGGGAGTTGGCATTGGGCCAAGCAATACCACATCAATACCTGCAGCAATAAGGCCTGCTTCTAATGCGGTTTCAAGCATATAACCAGAAATACGCGTATCCTTACCTATAATTACTTTTTTGGTGCCACTTTGTGATAATACTCGTCCTGCAGCCCAACCTAATTTCATTGCAAATTCAGGGTTTATTGGAGCTGTACCGACTAAACCACGTACGCCGTCAGTGCCAAAATATTTTCTTTCTTTCATTGTGTAATTCCTTTATCGCACGCTTGATATACACCTAGTACATCTGCGGTTTCTTTTACATCGTGTACACGAATAATTTTTGCGCCATTTTGCGCAGCTATTAATGCACCAGCTAAGCTACCTGCAAGGCGCTCACTAGTGTCTCTATTTAATAAATTACCTATCATCGACTTACGCGATAAACCAGCTAGTAAGGGTAAGCCAAATTTATTAAAGTCATTAAACTGGGCCAATATTTGATAATTATGGCTCAATGTTTTTCCAAATCCGAACCCAGGGTCAAGAATAAGCTGCTCTCGCTTAATCCCGGCTGTTTCACATTCGCTAATACGCTGAGTAAAAAAAGTATTTATGTCTAAAAATAAATCATCGTAATGTGGAGCTGATTGCATACTTCGAGGTTGCCCTTGCATGTGCATCAAACAAATAGCCACATCGCTGTGTTTTGCTGCAACCTCTAATGCGCCCTCTTCTTGAAGTGCTCTTACATCATTTATAATATCGGCGCCAGCTAATAAAGCTTGCTCCATTACCTTTGCTTTACTTGTATCTATAGAAATAATACAGTCACTATGCTCCCGAATGGCTTTAATGGCGGGAATGACGCGAGCAAGTTCATCTTCAAGAGATACCTCAGGGGCACCAGGGCGGGTGGATTCACCACCTATATCAATTATTTGTGCGCCATCATTTAACAATTGCATAGCTTGATTGAGTGCTATTACGGGGTCTATAAACTGCCCTCCATCAGAAAAAGAATCTGGTGTGACATTTAGTATTCCCATAATCACTGGGGTTTCTAGGCTGAGCTTACGGCCTCTTGGAAGCTTTAATACGGTAGTCATCGCCAACCTTTTATTCTTATTTCTAAATAGTTGATACAAAAAAGCCCCGAAGTACGGGGCTTTCATAACTATTTTAACGATTATTCAGCTTTGTCATCAAGGTTTGTTTCATCTTTTTTTGATGAATCATCTGGTTTTTGAGTTTCTTCAATAACCGGCTCTTGTGGTGCTTGGGCTTTTTCAGGCTTAGCTTCGTGACGGTCATGTGCATCGCGAGGTTCGCGAACTGGCTGACGCGCCATTAAATCATCAATTTGTTTAGCATCGATAGTTTCATATTTCATCAGTGCGTCTTTCATCGAGTGAAGAATATCAATATTTTCTTTTAATATATCTTCTGCTCGTTGATAGTTGCGATCTGAGAACAAACGAACTTCAGCATCAATTACTTTAGCCGTATCATCCGACATGTTCGATGCACGACTACCGCCGCCACCCATATACATTTCGTTTTGATCTTCAGCGTAGAGTAATGGGCCCAGCTTTTCACTTAAACCCCAATGCGTCACCATTTTACGTGCAATATCAGTTGCGCGCTCAATATCGTTACTTGCACCGGTTGTTACTTTGTCTGCACCATAAATAAGTGCTTCAGCAATACGGCCACCATAAAGGCTTGAAATCATAGACTCTAAAAGCTCTTTAGAGTGGCTAACACGGTCTTGCTCTGGCAAGTACATTGTTACACCTAACGCGCGACCACGTGGAATAATAGATACCTTATAAACAGGGTCGTGCTCTGGCACCAAACGGCCAACAATTGCGTGGCCAGCTTCGTGGTAAGCCGTCATTTCTTTTTCTTGCTCGCTCATCACCATGGTTTTGCGCTCTGCGCCCATCATGATTTTATCTTTAGCAGCATCAAACTCAGCCATATTGACAACACGTTTATTACCACGTGCTGCGTAAAGAGCGGCTTCGTTTACTAAGTTTGCTAAATCTGCACCTGAAAAACCAGGTGTACCGCGTGCAATAACAGCCGCTTCTACATTGTCGCCTAATGGTACTTTACGCATGTGAACTTTAAGTATTTGTTCACGGCCGCGAATATCTGGTAAACCTACTTCTACTTGGCGGTCAAAACGACCTGGGCGAAGTAACGCAGGGTCAAGTACGTCTGGACGGTTAGTCGCAGCAATAACAATTATACCTTCGTTACCACCAAAACCATCCATCTCTACTAGCATTTGGTTTAACGTTTGTTCGCGCTCATCGTTACCGCCGCCCATACCTGCGCCACGTTTACGACCAACGGCATCAATTTCATCTATAAAGATAATACAAGGCGCTGCTTTTTTAGCTTGTTCGAACATATCACGAACACGTGATGCACCCACACCAACAAACATCTCAACAAAGTCAGAACCTGAAATTGTGAAAAATGGTACTTTTGCTTCACCTGCCACCGCTTTCGCTAGCAACGTTTTACCTGTACCTGGAGGACCAACCATGAGTACACCCTTAGGTATACTGCCGCCTAGCTTTTGAAATTTCGATGGGTCGCGTAAAAAATCTACCAATTCGGTAACATCTTCTTTTGCTTCATCACACCCAGCTACATCAGCAAAGGTTGTTTTAATCTGATCTTCGCTCATTAAGCGCGCTTTGCTCTTACCGAACGACATCGCACCTTTGCCGCCCCCGCCTTGCATTTGACGCATGAAGAATATCCATACACCAATAAGCAGTATCATCGGGAACCAAGAAATAAATATACTTGCTAAAAATGATTGCTCTTCAGGTTGAACACCTTTCACATTTACATCATTTTTAAGCAAATCATTTATTAAGTCTTCATCATACATTGGCATTGTTGTTTGAAAACGTTCGCCACTGTTTTTAGTGCCCGTAATACTGCCTGTACCACGGTCAATGACTACTTCTTGTAAAGAACCACTACGTACATCCTTTACAAATTGAGTGTAACTTGTTTGACGATCAACTTGATCGCCGCCATTAAAGCTCTGAAAGACTGACATCAGCACAACTGCAATCACCAGCCATAGTATTAAATTTTTCGCCATATCGCTCAAGGGGTTAACCTCTTGTATCCAATTAATTTAAATTCAACTAAACGCCAAGCAACTGTACTACAGTTTGTATCCAGTCGCTACTATATAAACTTCCCGAGAACGGGCACGTGAGGCATCAGGTTTGCGTATTTTCACTGCTTTAAAACTATTACGTACATCCTGCAAGTATTGATCAAAGCCTTCACCTTGGAAAACCTTAACAATAAATGCGCCATTTTTCTTTAAAACTTGATTACACATATCTAGCGCGAGTTCCACTAAATACATGCTACCAGCTTGATCTACCGAGTTATTGCCACTCATATTTGGTGCCATGTCAGAGAGTACCACATCAACATTTTTACCATCAATGCGTTTTAACAATGCATTGAGTACTGCCTCTTCACGAAAGTCACCTTGTAAAAAGTCAACGCCCGCCAGTGAGTCCATAGGTAATATATCACACGCAACAACTTGGCCTTTGTCACCCACTTTTTCAGCCAAATATTGAGACCAACTACCAGGAGCGGCCCCTAAGTCGACCACGGTCATACCCGGGCGAAGTAGCTTATCTCTATTTTGTACTTCATCTAATTTAAAAACCGCTCTTGAACGCCAGCCTTTTTTTTGCGCTTCTTGAACATATTTATCATCAAAATGTTCTTTCAGCCAACGCTGTGAACTGGCTGACTGTTTTTTATTTGTCATAAATTAACACGCAACTAATTAGTAATATTCTTTAGATGGCGTTAGAATACCCTTAATTCAAGCCATATTCAGCAAAATTTGTATAAACATGACATTATCAAACAAACAAAAGCAGTTTTTAAAAGGTCAGGCGCATAGCCTTAAGCCTGTAGTTTTACTAGGTTCTAACGGTTTAACAGAAGGCGTAGTAGTCGAAATTCAAAGTGCATTAGAAATTCACGAATTAATTAAAGTGAAAGTACCCACTGACGATCGTGAAACTAAAGCATTAATTTTTGATGCTATTATTCGTGAAACCGGCGCGACTAAGCTACAAACAATTGGTCACACTATTGTGCTTTACCGCCAAAGTGTTGAGAAAAAAATCCAATTACCACGTAACTAATTAATCCTATTTAAAGGATTTAGTACGTTTAATTAAAAAAACCAGCTTAATGCTGGTTTTTTGTTATTTAATTAATACAAATTAGAAGTTCATTTTGTGCTCGGCAACAGAGTATTCATTGGTATTTTGATTTACACTTTTACTTAATAAAAAATAACGTGAAAATTCACTCTCACTCATTGGTGTTATTGTTTCATTTGAAAGTAGCGCCGCTAATCGCGGTGTTGTATTGCTGTGCCCTATAACTATCACTACTCCGTTAAGCTTAAGTAGTTCATCTTTAAAAGCAGGTAACTCTCTTGCGTCGTAAGTACTAATTTGCTCATTAAAATGCTCACTCAATGGTTTTGCACTTTGAAGAGTTCGTTTGTAATTACTACTGTAAATGTGAACCTTTTTATATTTTTTTAATAAAGTAACCAAATGACTAGCACGTAATTTTCCGGCATCAGAAAGATCTGGGTTTTTACCTGCTAACTTTTCACTGTGACGAAATAAATATATTTCATCAGGTACTACTAACACTAAAAAGCTATTTAATAAGGTAACTAAAGAAATTACACCCGTAAGTAAAATACGTTTGTATTTCATATTTTTTCACCTCGTTTATATTCAAGTACTCGGTCAATAAACTCCGTAGTTAACTCGTTAATCACTCCGGTTTCAGCATTAACTATCAAGCTAAAGCCAATATTTAAATGAGGGAATACAACTACATCACTTCTGTACCCTTGCACCCAACCACTATGATAATAAAGCGTTTCTTTTGCGTAATCGTAAATCCGCCAGCCTAGCCCGTAATACGCATTATTTACGTGTTTTTTCCATACTCGGCGATATCTTTCTTTTTTTGTATAAGTATAAGGGCGAGTTTGTTTTGCAAGAGCGTCTAAAGATAATACATCTGGGTATGAGCCTAACTGTGCTTTTAACCAAATAGCCATGTCGCTAGCGCTCGCGTTTACACCTGCGGCGGGGCCAACTTTATAATAGTTTTTTTTAAGCTTGGCGCTATACCAACGCTTCGTCCCTCTGACGTGCGGTAATGCAAAGTTTTTATCTTCAACCATAGCGTCAAAACCTAAACTTGCGTCACTCATTTTTAAAGGGTCGAAAATAGCTTCTCTTAGCCACTGTGCATAATTTTTATGAGTGCTTTGTAATATCACATCATCAATGAGACTAAACATGACATTTTGATAGCCATAGCACTCTCCTGGTTTACAGATAGGTTTTACTGTAAGCAGTTTTTGTACAATATCGGGGTAATCCATTCGAGATTCAATCAAGTTATCGTAAGCATTTGGTACTAAACCACTAGAATGACTAAGTAAATGAAACACCTTTAAATCGTCTTTATAAACGGTATTTTTTAAATCGCTTAAATAGTCACTTACTGGTTTATCTAATTCAAGTAGCCCCTCATTTGCAAGCTTAGCCGATAAGGAACCTGCAAATGTTTTAGACACTGACGCAAGTCTAAATCGAGTGTGTTTATTAACCTTTTGGCCATTACGTATTTTTGTAACACCCATAGTATGAATATAATCCGCATTATTTATATTAACGATAGAAAGAGCGGCACCAGGTATGCCTTTGTTCTTTAGTTTTTTTTGTGCGTAACGACCATACTTTTTTACAAATGCATCCCAGTTAGGGTCTGCTTTTGCTGAAAAACTCACAGCACTAAACAGTAAACACAGAGCAGATAGGCAATACAATAAAGGGTTGAGATACTTCATTTTTTACAATTTTTATCTTTTTAACTACATCTGCGTAGATAATATCATGAAGTTTTGTTTGGACTAACGTACAATACGACGAATATTTGGCTTTTAGTGAGTGTTTTGTACTTATGCGTTTTTTAGTTGTATCACTTTTTACTTTATTATCAACAGGTTGTGCCCTTACGAAGCAATCAGCCGAACCTTTGCCTATGCCATTAAAGCCAACATTAAAAAGTCAGTCGTATCAGCTTGAGTACACCACCGAGCATGCATCGCCAAAAGTGAAGTCTGTACAGCTACCGGCACATAAAGTACTAAGAAACCAAACAGTTAAAATCATTACCGATAAAGCAAGTGTAACTGATAAGTTACTTTCGCAAATTGGCCAAGCACTTAACGACAAACAATTAAAAGTAACGACTAAAAATAATAGCGACTACACGCTCACTATCCAGCAGTTAGACTTAACATTTACTGACGACACTAAGTACGCTATAAAGCAACCTGAAAACCCTTACCCTATCTATGCAAATGTTGCTCAGCAATACCCAGCTCAACAATGCGCTACAATATTTGCACAAGTTAGCATGCGCCTAACACACAAATCGTCTGGTGATGTTGTATGGTTTGCAAAATCATCAATAGACAGTGCAAGTTTTCATCGTGAACCATTAGTTTATAATTTTAGTGAAGAGCAAAAGATTACTAATGAGCTTGAAATTGCTTCGTTTATTCACCAGCAAAATACAGATGAAGCACGTATAGCAAGGTTTGGAAAAGACATACAAATTCCTCAGTACAAAACGCTTTCTAAGTTATCAAACCTTACAAAATTAAGCGGCCCGTGTAATAGAACAGAAGTAAGTGCATTAACACCTATGATGCAGTTTTACCTAAGCAGTATATTAATCGATAAAATTAAAGTGCAGTAAATTTAAGCCGCCTTAAGATCACGCTTACTACATTTTTTTACAGATTAAAGGAACGCCTTAACAATATACTACGCTTAATAACAAATAATAATTAGGCCCCTAGGGATGAGAAACACTTTGCTTAACCATACTTTTTTGAGCATCACATTGCTTTTTTGCTGCATGTTTAGCACTTCGAGTATGGCAAGTAATCGCTATTATGCCGATAACACGCTTGAGCCAACTCAAGGTTTTGCGTGGGACTGGAGTGCCGGCGCTGGATTTTATATTGAAGACTCTTACCTTGTTGGGATTGATTCTTACGATAAAGGTGTCGAACTTGACCTCAGCCTTGCGATTTCTTACGACAGATTTTACCTTGATTTTGATCATAACCAGCTAAGCGGCGGCCTTGTTGTCGGTTACAGCCTTATCGATAAATTTGATTGGGGCCTAGATATTTTGGGTACTAATACTCAAGCCGGTTTTAGCGAAAAAGGCCTTGGATTTTATAACAATGGCGTTATTGAAGAGCTCCAAGGAATAAAAAAGCGTAATTACGATTTTGACGTAGGTCTTAGATTAACCCGCAGATTTGAAAACTCACAGTTCTCCTTTGAATACCTTCATGATGTATCAGGTGCCCACAATGGCTGGGTAATAAACAGTTTTTTTAGCCAAATATTACCATGGCGAAATTGGGAGTTTAGATCAGGAGTAGGTATTAGCGCCTACTCCGCTGACTTCACTAATTATTATTTTGGTATAGATAGCGATGAAGCCACCAGCATTCGTCCTGTATATAGCACTCATACCAGCACCAGTATTATATTTGAGTTTCATGCAGAATACCCCTTGAGTCGTGACTGGGTATTTTTAGCAGGTTGGCTCACTACATGGTTTTCAAAAGAAATTGACGACAGCCCAATTATTTCCCAAGGATATCAACATAAAGCCAAGGTAGGCCTACGTTATGTATTTTAGATGGATCTGTGTATTACTGATCTTCCCAAGCCCTTGGCTTTTACAAGCACAAGAGCCACCCGAAGCACTTATCGCATTGCCCGATACTTGCGTTGCGTTGCGCGAAGGCCGTAATTGCTATGCTGATATTACACTAACATGGGAGCAACCTGTAATTGGTAATTACTGCCTGCGTGATGCAACATCAAAGTACATAATGCAATGTTGGCTCAAACAGCAAAATGGTAGCTTTAATTATGCTTTTGACTCACAGCAAAGCATTTCATTTGAACTATTTGATAGCAATACAGCTAAAGTTATCAGCACAGCAGAAGTAAAGCTACAATGGGTTTATCAAAACAGACAAAAAAAACGTCGCTGGCGACTATTTTAATACCACTTGTTTTAAGGATATTTTATGGATAACTACGGCACCATTTTGCTTGTTGAAGACGATGTATCGCTTGCCCAGTGGGTAGCTGAGTATTTAACAGAGCAAGGCTATACAACCCATGTTTGTCATCGGGGAGACGAAGTTGTCAGCCAAGTAAAAACATTAAACCCTACTATAGTGCTGCTAGATATTATGCTTCCAGGACAAGATGGCATTAGTGTTTGCAGAGAGCTTCGCAGTTTTTATAGCGCACCGATTATAATGCTCACCGCCCGCGATGAAGAAATGGATGAAGTCATAGGCCTCGAAGTTGGTGCAAGCGATTACATTATGAAACCTGTTCGCCCACGAGCCTTGTTAGCACGGATTAAAGCAGCGCTGCGTCAAAACAATGAAACTAGTACGCCACAGGTTAACGAAAGCCTTATTCAAGTCGGTGCGCTTAGCATTAATACCGAATCAAGAAATGTAACCCTTAACGAGCAAGATATAAACATATCAAGCGCCGAGTATCTCTTACTGCATTACCTAGCAAGTAATGCGGGGCAAGTTGTATCACGCGATGCTGTATTTAAAGCGACGAAAGGTAGAGAGTACGACGGACTTGATAGAAGTGTTGATGTACTTATTTCTGCACTTCGCAAAAAATTTAATGATGACCCTCAAAACCCAGAAAAAATAAAAACTATTTGGGGCCGTGGTTATTTACTTGTTTCTACTGCATGGCAATAAAGTGATAAATAAATGAAAAAGTTTTATATATCACTCCTAGGCAGTGCACTGTTATCTATTGTGGTTTTAGGCTGGCTTATTGATGCATTTAGTCAGCGCGCACATACACCACAGGATGAGTTTAGCCAACAAAGTAAAATGATTACTGGCTTTAGTAAGCAGCTCGCCAACATTCCCACACCAGAGCGCAGCAGCTATGTAAAACAACTCGCCCAAGAGTTTGATATTTTAATTGATTACAAACCTAACGACTCGCTAGCCTTACCGCCATCACTATTATTGCAAATGCACACCCCTGATGGTCTTATTTTAGAAGACCAGCAAGGCTTTTATATGCTTTACAGCAGTGAAATACTAAACCCTTTTCATTTATCTATGCGCTTAGATAAACACTCTGATAGCGAGCAACGTAATGACATAATGCTAACATTGCTATTTTATGCAGGCTTATGTGTATTTATGGGCTTTATTATTGCCCCTTTAGCAAAACGTTTAACTGTATTAAACGAAGCTGCCAAAAAATTTGCATCCGGTAACGTTCAAGCCCGTATAAAAGTGTCGCACTTTACTTATATAAAAGATGTTGAGCTCACCTTTAATCGCATGGCGAGTCAGATAGAAAAGCTCGTCGCCGAAAATAAATTAATGGCCTCCAGCTTATCTCACGATATACGCACTCCTATAGCCTGCCTTCGATTTGGATTAGATGCCGCGCTTGATAGCCATGATGAGCATAAAATAAAGCAATATTTAGCACGTATGGAAAACGATCTGGATCATATGGAGTCTATGCTGAGCAGTTATTTAGCATTTGCAACACTTGAGCAAAATGCTAATAAACTAACCTACTCTTCAACAAATATTAAACCATACCTTGAAGATATTTTAGTGCAGCTAGCACCTAAGCTTGAATCGCAAATGTTAAGTGTGCAGCTTAACAGTAGCGACGATTTAATAAGTGCCGATCTTCATTGGCTTGCACGTGCCATTACAAACTTATTAACGAATGCCTGTGATTTTGCGAGTCAATATATTTACTTAAGCGCAAAATTACACGAGCAACAACTTATAATTACCGTAGAAGATGATGGGCCGGGAATCGCCCGTGAAAACTTTAATAATGTATTTAGCCCATTTTTTAGAGAAGAAGATCACCGCAATAGAGCCGATAAAAGTTATGGTCTTGGTTTAGCCATAGTTGCCAAAGTAGCTGATTGGCATCACGGTAGTGTTAAAGTCACTAAAAGTAATCAACTAGGTGGGGCTTGTTTTACCCTCACTATTGCTCAGCATCACAACCCGTAAAGCAATAGTTATAGAGTAAAGTTAACAATTATTAAACAAAATCAACTCGTTATTTTAAACGACTCGATAACAATAAATAAAACTGATGGTTAATACATACACTCGACTTATTAAATTGTGCTAAATCAGCAAATAAGCACTTTTTATTTATTTACATTTCCAGTAGATTGTCAGCGCCGTCACACAACAGAGAAGTACAATAATATGAGCGCAGTTAGAGGCGAGTTTAGCTCTCGCTTTGGTTTTATTATGGCCGCCGCCGGTTCTGCCGTTGGTTTGGGTAATATATGGGGATTCCCTACACAAACAGCAAGTAACGGCGGCGCTGCATTTTTAGTCGCTTATTTAGTGCTTGCTTTCTTTTTAGCCTACCCTGCTTTGATGGCTGAGCTGATGATTGGTCGTCACGGTCAAGCCAATGCAGTGTCATCACTTAAAAAAATATCAAGTAAAGCTTGGCAAAAGCGTTTTGCTTTTACTGTTGGTTTTGGTGGTATTTTATGTGCAGGCTTCATTTTAAGCTTTTACGCTATTGTTGCAGGCTGGATGCTCAGTGCTACCGCTGAACCTATAGCTACCTTAGTTGGCGCCGACACAGCATCAACATGGCTAAGCGAGCAGTCACTTACTCGAAACATTATATTTACACTGGTATTTATTGCTTTAACCGTCGCTATTATCAGTCGAGGCGTAGAAAACGGCATCGAAAAATGGTCTAAACGATTAATGCCCGCCCTGTTAGGTATTTTATTTGCACTTATTGCCTATGTAATGACACAAGATGGCGCTATGGAAGGTTTAAAAGCGTATTTAGTTCCAGACTTTTCATCTATTTTTGACGCACAGTTATTAGTAAGTGCACTTGGCCAAGCCTTCTTCTCTTTATCGCTAGGCACTAGTGTAATGATTATTTATGGCTCATATATTAGCAAAAAAGAGAACCTGGTTTCTTTAGGTGCTTATGTAACGCTTATTGATGTATTTATCGCTTTTGTTGCAGGCTTACTGATCATCCCAGCAATGTACGTAGCACAAGCACAAGGTGTTGAAATATTCTCAGCATCAACAGGTAAATTACTCTCTGAAGATACATTGGTGTTTCAAGTACTTCCCGCTTTATTTAACGGTATGGGCGGCGTAGGCTTATTTGTAGGCTTTGCATTTTTTGCGCTAATGAGTATTGCTGCGTTAACCTCATCTATTTCAATGTTAGAAGCGCCTGTGTCATACACTGTTGAGCGTTTTGCGATGAAACGCGTTCAAGCAACGTGGTTAATCGGTGCACTCATTGCAATCGTTAGTATTACCATAGTTTGTAACCTTGGTAGCTTGTTTGGTTTAGTGATCACCTTAACAACGAAAGTAGCACAACCATTGCTTGGCCTAATGTGCTGTATTTTTGTTGGCTGGATTTGGTATAGAGGCTCATTACTTAAAGCAATTCAAGAAGGGAACCCGGAGGTTCATAACACTTTATTTTGGAAAGTATGGCCTTGGTACACTAAGTTTATATGTCCGCTGGCCATAGGCATGGTGTTTTTACACTCTTTGCTAAGCTAAACTTAAAATATAAAAGCTCACATTTGTGAGCTTTTATATTTGTACTGATTTATAACACTTTTAAAATCATATCTTGATGGGCAATTCCATCTTCTAAGTATTCATTACCGTAATCTTCAAAGCCAAAAGAGCGATAAAACTCAAGTAAGTAAGTTTGAGCACCAATATAAATATCACGCTTTGGCCAGTGTGTCTTACAACAATTTATAGCCTCGTTAACAAGCAACGTAGCCAGCCCTTTTCCTCGCGCACTTTCACTGACAAGTACACGCCCTATTGCACTGTAGTGCTTATTTTTTTCGTAGCAACGCGCATAGCTCTGTAACTGATCATTATAAAGTGTATATAAGTGTTTAGTATTCGCAGCAACATCTACATCATCTAACTCGGGATAAGCGCATTGTTGCTCTACTACAAATACATCAATACGCCCACGAATTATTGTAAAAAGAGTACGAGAGTCAAGAGAGTCAAACGGTTCACATTTAAACGTCATATAAAATCCTGTAACAAAAAACCCAGCCTTAGCTGGGTTTTACTAAACTACGCTATACTATCAAGTAAATAAGCGCTCTAGTTGGTCGCACAACTGCGACAAATTAACATGGTCATGCTCTATAGTTAAATCTATATAACCATCGCTTCTAAAGGCTCTATCAAGCTCTATCAGCACATGTGTTTTGTGTGCCTCAGGAACAAACGATAGCTCAATTTCTTGCAGCCCAAATAAACTGCGACTATTTGGTTTGTATTCAAGTTCTTGATAACAGCCCGACAGAGACTGAAAAGTAGATGCACGTAAATGACCCTTTTCAACATCCGCTTTCATCAAGCTGAATCCTAATTTATCCATTGCCTGCATACATGTTTTAACAGCTTCATTAGGATAAATGTGTAAATGGTCTTTATCAGTAGGATCAAGTGCTAAATCAATATCTAAACCTGTTTCAATCCATACATGAGATTGATTGTAACCTGCGTTAATTTCAGTAATTGGTGTTTCAGGGTGAAGGCGAGCTTCAAAAGGAATGCTTTTTACTTCACCAGGTTCAATAGTACCTATGTCAGTAATGCGCCACTGATCGATTACATGATTGGTAAAATAATCCCCATCATCACCGGCCACTTTTACGCGGGTCATTAATAGTAAGTCTAAACCTGCAATCTCTTGACTTACATCACCCGCTGTAATAACTATTTGCGCGTTAAAAAGCTGACCTGGTTGTAAGTGCTCAGTTTCTAAAATAGTGTCTACTTTAGCAGCACCAATACCCACTGATGCTAAAATCTTTTTAAACATATATTTCTCCTTAAGCTGAGCGGCTGTATTTCTGCCCATGCTTAAACTTCTTCGTTAAAGCATCTTAACCATATTTGAAAGCCAATGTCAGTGAAAAAGTGTTATTTACATGCTATTTACGATTAAACACGTGTTTAATGTGTATTTTTTATACGTCACTGAGCAAGTAATTGATTAAATGCGCTCATTTTTAGCACTGTTTTTATTTTCAATGGTATAAATTTTTCGTTACACTGCAATCCCAAATGAAGTGATATTAAGAATTATGGAACTAATCTATTTTGCCGCCGCATTTGTATGTGGCTTTGGCGTTTATCAGCTGAAACTTCCTCCACTAATTGGCTTTTTATTAGCTGGTTTTGCTTTAAATTTATCAGGCTACAAAAGTACAGAACTCCTCGACACGATTGCGGCACTTGGCGTAACACTTCTTCTTTTTAGTATTGGCTTAAAACTTAAAGTACACAGCTTAGTAAAACCCCAGGTATGGGCGCCTGCGACCTTACATATAATTTTTAGTAGCGCATTATTTAGTGGCTTTATGCTATTACTTGGTGTGTTTGCAGTACCTATGTTTGTTGAGCTAAGCTGGCAAAGTGCTTTACTAGTTGGCTTTGCGCTTAGCTTTTCAAGCACAGTTTTTGCAGTAAAAGTACTTGAAGAGCGCGGAGAAATGGCAAGCTTACACGGTAAAATAGCCATTGGTATTTTGGTAATGCAAGATATCTTCGCGGTTATATTTTTAGCAATAAGCACAGGGAAAGTACCAAACTTATGGGCTATTGCTTTAATAATTGCGCTGCCTTTACTTAGACCCTTAATGTACGGCGTATTAAATCGCTCAAAGCATGGTGAACTACTTCCTTTATTTGGGTTCTTTTTTGCTCTGGTTGCTGGCTATCATGCTTTTGAATTTGCAGGTCTAAAAGGCGATTTAGGTGCACTAATAATCGGAATGATGTTTGCCCCACATAAAAAAGCGGGCGAGCTATCAAAGTCGTTACTCAACTTAAAAGATATATTACTGGTTGGATTTTTCTTAAGTATTGGCTTAAATGCAGAGCTTACGAGTAACTCTTTAATCGTTGCGATACTACTTATTTTGGTATTGCCAATTAAAGCTGCCCTTTATTATGTGTTTACTAATTTATTTAAGCTGCGTGCACGCACCTCTTTACTTACTACATTTAGCTTATCTAACTATAGCGAATTTGGCTTAATTGTATGTGCTGTGGCAGCAACTACCGGTATGATCACCTCTGAGTGGCTGGCAGTAATGGCAATTGCAGTGTCTATTACGTTCGTCATCGCCTCGCCTTTAAATAAACGCTCAAACGAGTTGTACGTGAAAATAGAGCACTGGCTATTAAAGATTGAAAGTAAAACACGCTTAGCAGAAGAGCTGCCGGTTAATCTAAATAACACTAAAATAGTTATTTTTGGGATGGGCCGTATAGGTACCGGTGCGTATGAAACAATAAATGCCACGCACCCAAATGTTGTAGCGGGTATTGATATAAAACCAGAGGTGGTAGACAAACACGTTAAAAGAGGACGAAATGTACTCATTGCGGATGCAACAGACCCAGATTTTTGGCAACGAGTAAACCACTCGAATGTTCAAATGGTTATGCTTGCAATGCCAAAGCATATGCAAAATATTTTTGCATTAGAGCAACTTCTGGCTTCTGGCTATAAAGGCCAAGTTACCGCCATTGCAAACTACCCTGATCAGCAAAAAGAACTTGAAGAAATGGGTGTACACTCTACCTATAACTTTTACTTAGAAGCTGGTAGTGGTTTCGCTGAACACGTTAAGCAAGAGCTATTTAACGACTAAATCGTCTTTGATAACGATAACTAATAACAAAGAATGTAGTTCTTTGTTATTAGTTTTAAAATAAAAACTCATTCTATTTACATTCCTTTACAAGCCTACTCACCACGGCAATAAAAAACAGGTAGACTAGCCGTGTTGGTTAAATAAGAACCCATGTTAAAAATAATAACGTAATTAGACTTCAACTAATTAGCGTCATACAGGGGTTATATTGACCAATATAAATTCTTATATCAGAGGGCCTACTCCCTCGCTCAATAGGCTGTTTCTTGCCCGTCACAGCCTATTTTATCTCTCTAAAATCCCTTACACTTAGCTACACATAAATATTTAAGTTATCTATATGGATCCAAAACAACTCAAAATAGCAATCAACACAATAATGCCTTTTGGAAAATATGCAGGCCGTCCTTTATTGTTGCTACCCGAGCCCTATTTGGTTTGGTTTAAGCAGCAAGGATTCCCCGATACAAGACTCGGTGGCCAATTAGCGATGATGTACGAAGTAAAATTAAATGGGCTTGAGCAAATGCTGATGCCGTTGCTTGAAAAAAAATAAATTAATCGAGAACTTTTTTGAAGGTAGTCGGTCTATTTAATTGCTACTTGTTGATTTTGGTTTTTAACCACAAAAAATGCGCCTCTCGGCGCTTTTTTATGCCTTGGATTTAAGCGGTAAACATACAATAAATTTAGCACCCCCTAAGGCTGAACTTTCTACTTTACATTCACCTTGGTGCCAATGAATAATTTTAGCGACTATAGCAAGCCCTAAGCCAAAACCGCCAGTGTCCTTTGCTCTACTCTTATCTAATCGGGTAAAGGGTTTGAATACGTTTTCTCGCTCACTGGGAGTGACCCCCTCTCCATCGTCTTCAACGATAAGTAAAATATGATTTTTTTCAGTTAAAAGAGAAATCTTAACCTGTGAATACGTATACTTTAACGCATTTCCTATTAAGTTTTGTAAAGCTCGCAACATAAAGTGGCTATCACAGTCGTAATAAAATTTATCAGGAAAGTCTGTAGAAAGATTTATCTGCGTTCCAAAGTTTAGCTTTTCAACAACTGTTTTTATCAAACCCACTATATCGCAATTTACTGACTTAATGCTTGGTTGCTGTGAGTCTAAACGTGCGTACTCAAGCATCTCAGAAACTAAAGCTTCAAGCTCGCTAATATCGGTTTGCATATTTGCCAGGTACTTCACACCCTTTTCATCAAGTAGCTGCTCTTGCAGCATAACAACGGCAAACTTTAAACGCGCCAATGGCGTTCTAAATTCATGCGATACAGAAGAAGTAAGCTCTTGTTGCGCGCTAAGTAAAAACTCAATACGCTGCTGCATTACTTTTAGTGTATCGGTAATTGGCAAAAAAAATGATTTTGATGTGTCATTCAAATCAAAGTCTTGTAAGCCTTCAACCGCTTCACAGGCTTTACTTAGTTTTGTAAAGTCGCGCCACAGTAAAAAACTCCAAAGTCCTACCGGTATTCCAACAATCACGAGCAATAATAAATAGGGCCAAACAGATGATGCTTCTGGCGTTAGAACACCTACAGGCCCAACTTGCAGTAATGTATTATTGCCAAGCTCTACATACCAGACAATACGCTGCTGTTTATCGTACAAATATAGGTAATGATCTTGTCTAAGCTGTGTTTGTTGCTTTTGAGGAAGTATTAAATCGCGTCTGGCAATAACTTTACTTTCAAAGTTATGCTTAAGCCGTTGAAGACCGTTGGGGGTTTGTGAGAGCAACCAAAGCGATTGCCCAAACTCGTCATCTAATAGAACTTGCTGCTGCGACTCTTCATAGGGCCACAGCTGCTCAATAACACCACTTACAACAAATAATGAAACAATGATATATAAGTATAAGCTGGTAAACAGTTTTCCCATTAAAGCCGATTAACCTTAAATAGTGCTAGAGATCCCACGCATCAGAAACAAATAAATAACCTTGTCCCCATACAGTTTTTATACGATAAGGCTTATCGCTATTATCGCCTAATTTTTTTCTAATTCGTGATACGCGCACATCAACTGTTCTATCAAGACCATCGTATTGACGCCCTATCATATGTTGATGAACATGTTCTCGGCTCAGTACTTCGCCTGCATTTGAGGCAAGTAGCCATAATAGCTCAAACTCATGTGAGGTTAATACTATTTCAGAATCACTTAACTTTACAATACGACTTGTTTTATCAATCACTAAATCGCCAAATTGAAGCTCTTCACTTGCCTTTACAACCGTTTGTCCACGACGAAGCAATGCATTAACGCGAGCCAGAAGTACACGAGGCTCTGCTGGTTTTATTACATAATCATCTGCGCCGAGCTCTAAGCCTAGTACTTGGTCAAAATCTTCACCTTTAGCAGTCAGCATTAAAATGGGTAAAGTAAACTTGTCTCTTACTTGGCGACAAACGCTAAAACCATCTTTACCTGGCAGCATTACGTCTAATATCATTAAATCAGGAGTGTTATTTTCTAAGTAGTCAAACACTTCGTCACCACGATCTAATACATCGACTTCTAGGCCATTATGTTCAAGGTAATCTTTTGTTAGTTGCTGTAAACCGAGATCATCTTCAACAAGTAAAATTTTTGGCATTTGTTGCTCCTAAATTAAAAAAAGCTCCACGGAGAGCGAAGCCTACGCCTATTTTTTTTAGCATGGGCGCTTTGTACTTCAATTTGTGTTGTTGCTATTAACACACCCGTATGAGGATTGATTAAGGAGTATATGGTCTCTACCTGAACACGCGCTTTATAATTAAATTGCCCAGAACGTTGCTGCTGCCAGCACTGCAGCTGCTCATCTTGTTGATACAAACACACATCACTAGAGGCATGTAACTGCCAGTTAAACTGTAAATCAAGATCGCAAAATTCTTGTTGCTCAGAAACAACACAAACTTTGGGGGAAACGCTAAGATCAGCGGTTTGTGCCATACTAAAACCACTAAACAAAGTGATAATAAACACAACTAATATTGAATACTTCATATTAAAAAGTACGGTCAAATCCTATAAAAGCAGTCATTGAATAAGTGCGTTCAAAAAGCGGACTGCTATCCATAGCCGAATAGTCATAATATGCTACATGAAAACGAAGAGAGTCAGCCTTACTCAGTGGCCAACGGGCGTCGATTTTAGCATAAGGTTGCCAACTACTACCAACGTCTATTTTACCAAATTGAGTTTCACCGTCTTTAAGTCCATAAAAGTAGTTATTTAGTTCAGAAGATTTGTAATTTATTCCAAGGGAGGGTTTAATTTTAAGCTGCCCAAACAGAGTATGGTACTGCCATTGCAGCGCACCACGGACACCGGAGTACACATCGGTTACATCATGTAGCGCTTGGACAGAAAATACATGTTCTTCATTTACATAATGATATGCCAGTCCAGCATCAAGAGCTAGCTTGCGTTTATGTAGGGTATTTATATTTACAGAGCGCGCTTCATTTTCCTGTTCTATCACCTGTTGAGTTTTAAACGCACTATTTTGTAGTGTCAAAATATTTTTGGGATGCCAGTCAATAAAAAAGCGAGACTCAGTATTTAATTCAGTTACTAAATTAAGATGATGTTTTGGGGTTTGTATAAATGAGTAACCAAGGCGACCGTTATCAAAAAACCATTGTTTTGCATAAAAAGCAACTTGAGGAATTACCACCAACGGAATGTTATCCCCACCGTGTAACGGGTTCGTTATTACACCTACCCCCGCACTTAAACTTAAATGCCACTGGTTGGTTAATATGCTTTGCTCTGTAAATTCATCAGCGTGATTACTATCTTGTGTAGCACACACTGAAAAGCAGCTAAACAGCAAGCTAAAGCACAAAGCTGTAATTAATAAAAAGAAGTACCGCATTAGCGTAAATCAAAATATAAAAGTAAGTAAGTTCCTCATACTAGCAAGGTCTTTTAAAACTAGCTCTAGTTGGTTACAATCATTCACAATTTATATACACAAATGTTAATTTTCAGGTTTAAAAAGATAAGATTAAATATCGGGGGCTATTTCAATACGGTTGCGTCCATGAGTTTTAGCTATATATAGCGCTCTATCTGCGCGCTCTACTAATACAGCGCTATTTGTAAACGGACGTAATATAGCTAATCCAAAACTGGCCGAAATGGCACGTTTAGTTGTAACATCATGCTTTTTACGAATCGTTAGTTTTGCAATCTCTAAACGAATACGATCTGCAAACGCTATAATATCGTTAATCGTGTCAAAGTACGCTGTAATACAAAACTCTTCCCCGCCATACCTATACACTTTGGCTGTATCAATTGAGTTTTCTCTTACCTTTTTAGCTACCAACTTGAGTACTTCGTCACCCTTTTGATGACCAAAGTCATCGTTAAAGCGCTTAAAGTGATCAATATCAAACATAATAAGTACAGCAAGCGAGCTTTCTTGTTCTTGCTCTGAATATTGACGACAAAAATGTATAATGTCGGTATCAAACTTACCTCTATTATAAAAACCGGTAAGTGTATCTTTATCAGCAGCTTCTTTTGAAATATTTAACGCTTCTTTTAAATCCTTAATTTCATTATATGCAACGGCTAGTTTCGTTTGAAACTCACGCGCATAATCTTGCATAGCAATAGACTCATCAGTTAGCCGCTCTACACACCCTAATATTTCATTATATGAGCTTACATCTGTAAGCATGTTTAATTCATTTTGAGAGTCGACGAGGCTGGTAGTAAAACTTTTAGAATGATCGAGCGTTATACTTATATCTTGCTGAACTTGCTCCATAGTTGTATGGAACTTTTCTGTCATTTCTTGAAAAAAAGCCAAATCGTCTTGCGTTAGATGCTTATCAAAAATCTCTTTAGCTTTATCTTGAGAACAGGTTTGTTGCTGCTCAATAACCTGATCTAACTCAGCATTAAGAGAAGGGTTATTCCCTTGAATATAGCAGTACCAAATTGCGTAATTAATGGGAGTAACCGGCATACGGTACTTTACCATTAATGGAATAGCCTTTTTAAGGCATTGGGCAGAATGAGCAAGTGACACTGCTTGGTTCATAGATAAACTCTCATGCGGCATTGTTTTTTTTATTAGTGCTCAATGTTAAGTAATAGTAAACCGTTAAGCAACCACTATTCATACTATTTACTTAACTAGTTTTTTTCAGGGTATATTAAATAGCTTTTGCGTCTAAAGTTTGCGCTATATTCCATAACGCACTGATAGCTGGGTCGTTTAGTTCTTTTTTTAATACCGCTAAACCTATATCAAACCCCTCAGGCACTTGCATTTTAGGTGTCAAAATTTGCACTTTGTCTTGTAGCGGGCTGTTATCAAGCACTATTTTAGGAACCATTGCCACGCCAAAACCTAGGCTTACCATAGAAACCATAGCTTCGTGTCCTGCAACTTGTGCATATATTTTTCCGTGAATATTATTTTTACGCCACCATTGCTCTAACCTTTGTCTTGCAAAGCCTTGCTCTGGCACTATAAATTCAAGATCTGACCAATCTGTTATTTCATTATTTTGTATCAATTTTTCACTAAGCGGGCATTGAATTTTTGGGCCTATTAATACAAGTGGAGAGTAACCAATATCTACAAATGCAATTTGCGCGGGTAACTTACTTGGTTTAGCAGCAATTGCCATTAATTCATGTCCATCAAGCACCCTATTAATAGCTAACGCTGGGTCGCCCGTGTTTAAGGTTATTTCTATATATTGGTGTTGCGCTCGCAGTTGTTCCAATATTTGGTGTAAAAAACTATACGAAGCAGTCACTGAGCAAAATATACTTACTTTGCCATAAATGTGTTGAGTTGGGTCCTGTGCGTTAGCCTTAAAACGTTGCCAACTTGCAAGCGTTGCTGTTGCGTAATCAATAAACGACTCCCCTTCGCGCGTTAACTTTACACTTCTGTTATCTCGTAAAAATAATGCAACCCCCACTTCTTCCTCTAACTGCTTTATATTACGACTTAATGTAGGTGCACTTATATGACAAAGCTCGCTTGCGCGGGCAAAGTGTAATGTTTTAGCCAGGGCTAAAAAATAGTTTAAGTGTTTATGGTCCATATCATGCTCTATGTTTCATATTATGAAATACTTTAATTCAAATATATCATTTTACGCAAGTAACGTTTTTGCATAAGGTGTTTGTAAGCGCAGCAAATGCCGCGCATCTAACAAACAAATTTATAGGACACTAACAATGGCGAATTATTTCAATACCTTACCTTTACGCGAGCAATTAGCGCAATTGGCACAATGTGAATTTATGGACGCTGGCGAATTTACCGATGGCGTTGACGCACTAAAAGGTAAAAAGTTAGTTATTGTAGGTTGTGGGGCACAAGGTTTAAACCAAGGCCTTAACTTACGTGACTCTGGTTTAGACGTTTCTTATACATTACGTGCATCTGCTATTTCTGAGCGTCGTCAATCGTTTTTAAATGCATCTGAAAATGGCTTTACAGTAGGCACATACGAAGAATTAATCCCAACAGCTGATGTAGTATTAAACCTAACGCCAGATAAGCAACACACGGCAGTAGTAAGTGCAATTATGCCGCTTATGAAAAAAGACTCTACTCTTGCATATTCTCACGGCTTTAATATTGTTGAAGAAGGTATGCAAGTACGCGAAGACATTACGGTAATCATGGTTGCGCCAAAATGTCCTGGTTCTGAAGTACGTGAAGAATACAAACGCGGCTTTGGTGTTCCAACACTTATAGCTGTTCACCCAGAAAACGACCCGCAAGGTCATGGTTTAGCGCAAGCTAAAGCATACGCAGCAGGTACTGGTGGTCACCGTGCAGGCGTTTTAAAATCTTCATTTATTGCTGAAGTAAAATCAGACTTAATGGGTGAGCAAACTATCCTTTGTGGCATGCTACAAACAGGCTCTATTTTATGTTTTGATAAAATGATTGAAAAGGGAATTGATGCAGGTTACGCATCTAAACTAATTCAATACGGCTGGGAAGTAATCACCGAAGCCCTTAAATACGGTGGTGTTACTAACATGCTTGACCGTTTATCAAACCCAGCAAAAGTAAAAGCGTTTGAGTTAAGTGAAGAGCTTAAAGTTATTATGCGTCCGCTTTACAACAAGCACCAAGATGACATCATCGACGGTACATTCTCACGTGTAATGATGGAAGACTGGAACAACGACGACGCAAACCTACTAAAATGGCGTGCAGAGACAGCTGAAACTAACTTTGAAAAAACACCTGCTGGTGATGTAGAAATCTCAGAGCAAGAGTTTTTTGATAACGGTATTTTAATGGTGGCTATGGTTAAAGCCGGTGTTGAACTCGCTTTTGAAACAATGACCGCAGCGGGCATCATTGAAGAATCAGCTTACTACGAGTCATTACACGAAACACCATTAATTGCTAATACAATTGCCCGTAAAAAGCTTTTCGAAATGAACCGTACTATTTCAGACACTGCTGAATATGGTTGTTACTTATATAACCATGCATGTTTGCCACTATTAGCTGATTTTATGAAAAACATTGATACTGATGTTATAGGTAAAGGCCTTGGCGAGCAAAGCAACCAAGTTGATAACCAAACATTAATTCAGATTAATGCAGCCCTACGTGAGCACCCTGTAGAAAAAGTAGGTGCTAAGCTGCGTGGTTACATGTCAGCAATGAAAAAAATTGTATAACCCTAAACACTAAAGTTTCGCTTGTTAGAAACCAAGCCCATATGTTTTGCGTATGGGCTTTTTTGATACCTATTAATAAAAACGTAATCAATTCAACCTAAGTACCCATTATGCTAAAGCCAATAGTTAGCTCAAAATAAATAATGTGCTAACATAGCCCCCTACTCAGCTGTAAAATAATTAACATCATGATGACAAACAACCTTTCAATTACTCAAAAAATAACGGCCCTTGGGAGCGGTATTGCTATATGCGTAGCTGCACTTATTGGCTTAACTTCGTTATACAGCTCTGAAGATATTATTGAGCAACGTATGATCACATCAGAATTGCCAAGCAAGCTGCAAACAATTAGTAACCACATTGGTGGTGAGATAAACGAACTAGTAGGCGCTGCACAGCAGCTATCATCAAATGAGTTTATATTACAGTGGGCGGAGTCTAATAACCAAGACGATACATTACTGTTAAAAGAATTAAACCGAGTGGCCTCGCAGTTTGACCTAGCTACGGCATCTTGGGCAAATAGAAATACAGCGCAATATTGGAACCAAGATGGTTTTTTACGTGTGCTACAAAACGATAGTACTGATGGTTGGTTTTTTGGATTTACACAATCTAAACAATCCTACTCTATTAGTATTTACCAGGAGTCTGCTAATGACGTAAAAATGTTCATTAATCACCAACAGGTAAATGGCACAGGGTTAGCGGGCCTTGCTAAAAGCATCACAGATATGCAAAAGCTTTTACAACAGTTTAAAATTGAAAAAACAGGCTTTGTATTTATTGCAGATAAAAGCGGCCTAATTCAACTACATAAAGACGCCAGTAAAGTGGCTAAAGCGAATATTAATGATTTATATGGTGCAAATATTCACAACCAATTACTTAACAAAAACGGCTTTGCATTAGAAGAAATAAACTTAAATGGTGAGCCAACGCTAATCGCCGCTACACCTATTAAAAACACCGATTTATACGTTGTTGCTCAAGTACCAAAAAGTGAAGTATTTGCAAGTGTTAGTAAACTACAGTGGCAAATATTTACCTTCACATTAATAATTGCAATCATTGCAAGCTTAGTTAGTTACTTACTTGCGCGCTCACTTTCATCTCCACTTTCTGAAATGGCGGAGCTATTTTCAAGGTTGGGATCGGGCGATGCTAATTTAGCGTACCGCCTACCTGAATCGAGCCAACCTGAGCTTAATAATTTAAGTAATGGCTTTAATCAGTTTATCAATAAAATAGAAACTGCGATTACTCAAGTTGCAAACGAAAGCCACGATATTCGTCAAAGCTCTGACCATGTGTTTGAGCAAGCAAAGCGAAACTCACAAGCAATAGATAGTCAAAAAGAGCAAACAATTTCTGTTGCAGCTGCAATTAACGAAATGGGTGCGACTGTTCAAGAAATAGCGCAAAGCGCAGCAAACACAGCAAAATTAACTGATAACAGTCGCGAAAATACCGTTCAGAGTCATAAACAAGTATTACAAAGCCAGGCGACTATTTCAGCCCTTGCAAGTGATATTGATGGCATAACAGAGCAGGTTACACTGCTTTCTAAAAAAACAGTGGATATAGCAAGTATTGTCGATTCAATCAGAGGTATTTCAGAGCAAACTAATCTACTTGCTTTAAATGCTGCCATTGAGTCTGCTCGTGCAGGCGAACACGGCCGAGGTTTTGCTGTAGTTGCAGATGAAGTTCGTGCCTTGGCTAATCGCACATCGCAATCAACGACTGAAATTCAATCTATGATTGAAGAGCTGACTAAAATCTCTGATGATGTGGTTAATGATATTAGCCAATCAAAAAATAAAGCCCAGCAAAGTGTGGGGGCAATGCAAAGTTCGGTGGAGCTTCTTGACGCAATTAGCGAAACGGCTAATCAAATAAATGATATGGCGACGCTCATAGCAACGGCTACTGAGCAACAAAGCAATGTAGTTGCTGATGTAGGGCGTAACATTGAACAAATCAGTGAAATTAGCGATAAAGCAATGAGCGAGCAAATTAATACTGAACAAGCTATTCGCGACTTAGCAAACAGTGCACAAACACTTGATGCATTAGTTGCTACTTTTGAAAAACACCGTTAAGAAAATAAAAGCGATTGAATAACACCTTTGAGCATCACTATAAACATTTAGTGTTGTTTAAAGGTGTTTTATAACCCCCATCAACTCACTATTTATAATACCCACCACATACTCGTTTTAGATTATGTGTACACCTAGTCAATATAGCTGCTTAAGAATTACTTTTAAATGCACTTTAAAGTCTATTGGGGCGCAAGGTGCACATTTAAAATGCTGATATGTCACTTTAAACTCGATGCGCTATTAGTTAGTGTGTTAGTTAACTAATCCTAGCTTAATCTTTGCAGGCGTAAGCTAATACATACGCTTCTTTTTTTGCTCTAGTCAGTTTTTTTAGCTTATATTCCAGCTTGCTCGCTTCGCTTTTATTACCTACTTCTTGTTTGTGTATAAGTAAAAGCGGGCCCTTACCTTTTAAGTTTTTAGCCCCCTTACCTGCTTGGTGAGTTGCAAAACGTTTTTCAACGTTCGTTGTGATCCCTGTGTACCAATGTCCAAATCGTGTTTCAACTATGTATAAAAACCACATAGGCTCATTTTTTAATGCGTTTGTATCAATACGCTGTAAACTTTTTTCGTTATTTATGGTCAAAACATTACCTTAACACCCTTAACAAAAAACAATTGCTTAAAAGGGTTTTACCTTCAGTGACTAATCGGTATCATGCAGATTATAAAAAATAAGGATCACAACTAACAATGCAGTCGTTAAAAACTTTTTCTCTTTGGCTTATCGTCGCTTTAACATTTAGCTCATTAGCGGGCTGTTCTAGCTGGGTATACAGAATAAATATCCCTCAGGGTAACTTTTTAGAACAATCAGATGTAGATAAGCTTCGTGTAAACATGACTCGAGAGCAAGTTATTTATGTATTAGGGCGCCCAATTGCTGAAGATGCTTTTGATAAGAGTACATGGCGCTACCTTTACAGCTTCAATAAAGGCCGTAAAAACGAACAACAGAAAGAGTTAGTGATCAAATTTGAAAATGAACAACTCGTTGCTGTTTCAGGTGACTATGACCAACCAGAAAACTTTAATACGCCACTTGAGCAGTAATAATATTAGTAATTAAAAAAGGTGAGCAAAGCTCACCTTTTTTGTAACTGGTATTATTATTCGTTTATAACGGGCGTCCACCAGTGATTTTGTTTGCTCGGCCTTCTTCTTTTGCTTTTTCTGCACGCTTTCTACGTGCATCTTTAGGGTCAGCAATTAAGGGACGATAGATTTCAATTCTGTCCCCCTCTTTTAGCTCGTAGTTAGCTTTGACTGTTCGATTCCACACACCTAACGTTAATGCTGTTGGGTCTATTTCAGGGCACTTTTCAATAATACCTGACTGAATAACCCCCTGCTCAGCAGTAGTACCTTCTGGCACTTTTATAGATAAACTTGTCGCCGTAGTAGGCAATGCAAATACAACTTCTATATTAATCATAATCGCGATCCGTAAACCTGCTTAGCTCGTTGGGTAAAGGCACTCACCATATTTTTAGCAACATCATTAAATATTTTGCCAAATGCAAGTTCAACTAATTTACTTGAAAATTCAAACTCAAGCTCTAAGTTAACTTTACATGCTGTTTTATCTAATGCTTGAAAATACCAACGCCCTTGAAGCATTTTAAATGGGCCATCAACTAAACGAAGAGCAACCGTTTGCTCATCAATAAATGTATTTTCGGTAGTAAACCACTTTTTTATACCCGCCTTAGATATTTCTAAGCTCGCGGTCATGTTATTATCATGCTGTGAAACAATTTTTGAGTCTGAACAATTAGGTAAAAACTCTGGATAAGCTTCTACATCATTAACTAGATCAAACATCTCTTTGGTGCTGTACATAACCAGCGCACTTTTTTCTATTTGTGGCATACTCACTCCCAACTGTGTGGGCGAATTTTAGCAAGCTTTGCGCGTTTCCCCAAATTTTCATGGCGCTTAAATTAACCTGATTATTTTAAATGCAGAATTAAAAAATCGATGTAAAACATCTCTTAATACGTATATTATAGGGCACTATGGCTAAGAACAAATCATCAAAATCGAATAGTAATACCATCGCGCTAAACAAAAAAGCGCGTCATGAGTATTTTTTACACGACAAGTTTGAAGCAGGTGTTGAACTACAAGGCTGGGAAGTAAAAAGTATCCGAGCAGGTAAGGTAAACATCTCAGAAACTTACATTCACCTTAAAAATGGCGAAGCGTTTTTATTAGGCAGTCAAATTCAGCCTTTAAACAGCGCATCAACCCATGTTATTTGCGATCCTATGCGATACCGCAAACTTCTATTAAGTCGAAGAGAGCTTGATAGATTAGTCGGCGCAACCGAACGTGACGGCTACTCGTTGGTAGCCACAGCCATGTATTGGAAAAAATGTTGGGTGAAACTAGAGTTTCATTTAGCTAAAGGTAAAAAAATGCATGACAAACGTGAAGATGGTAAAAATAAAGACTGGTCTCGCGAAAAAGAACGTTTAATGAAGCACAAAGTATAAGCAGAGCGCCTAACTAAGTTAGGCGTTTTTTTTATTAAAAAATTAACTATTATTTGTTTTATTAATATACAACAAGACTACTATTCATCCAAAGTATAGATGTAAATAATTTATTACAATTTTATTTTGAATTAATTAATTTAATTATTACTCTCATTTAGGCTGTATTTTTTATTTCTAAAATAAAGCTTACACGCCTATTTCAACCTTCTTCAGCACACAATATCTGCTTTAAAATCATTCAAAAACACACTAAAAACCATACTAAAATCACATTTGAGTCTGATTGCTAACACTTAAGTTACATGATATTAATGTTTTCGCTTGTTATATCAATCCGCTTAAATATTGGATTTATTTAACAGTTTAAAAGGATTGGTATTGAGCAACTAAATTTATAACATATCAACAAGGACTTAAGGATGAAGCAATCAACTGCATTTACACCTAGCTTAATTGCAGGTGCTACAATTGCACTTTCAGCAGGTTTTACAACAACAACTTACGCTGCTGAAGAGGCTAAAAAAGTAGAGCGTATTGAAGTTACTGGCTCGCGAATCAAACGTTCAGATATCGAAGGACCTTCTCCGGTACAATCAATCGGAAGAGCTGATATTGAGAACATGGGTTATGATAACCTACAACAACTCCTCGAAAGAATGCCTGTAGCGGGTAGCGGTACTTTCTCAACACGTGGTAACAACCAAGATTCAACTGCAAATGGGTCTGCTGCTGTTAGTTTACGTGGCTTAGGTGCTGATGCAACGCTTGTACTAATCAATGGCCGTCGTGTATCTATTAGTGCATTTGCCGAAGGTATCACAAACTCATTTGTAGATATTAACAGTATCCCAGTTTCTGCCATTGAGCGTATAGATATTTTAAAAGATGGCGCTTCTGCCATTTATGGCTCAGATGCAGTAGCGGGTGTTGTAAACGTTATTTTGAAAAAAGACATTGACGGTGTTGAAGTCAATTTGGGCTACGGTGGTACTGATGGTCCAAATTATGAAGAAACAACAGCAAGCTTAGTATGGGGTACTACTAGCGAGAAAAGTAGTGCTTCTGTGATCATTGATTACTTTAAAAACACCTCACTATCATCTGATGAAATGGGCAGCTTAGGTACAGCAAATCAGTCACCTTATGGGGGTGAGGATTTTCGCTCATCTCGTGGTTTCCCGGGATATTTTTATGTAGATGGTGTTAAAACAATTGATCCGGCTTGTCCTGCAGAAAACGCAACTTCAAGCGGTAGTTGTTTATTTGATTACGGCCCATACGGTTATATTGCACCAGAGTCTGAGCGCGTAGGTGCTATTTCTCAATTTGAATATAACTTTGACAATGGCATTACAGGCTTTTTAGAAATGGCAGTACAGCACAATACGTCTGTTGCAGCCGGAGCCCCTACTCCACTTGATGAAGATGCAGGTTTAACTGTCCCAGCGAATCACCCTAACAATCCATTTGGTGAAGACATTCAAATTGGTCGTTACCGTACAGTTGATGCTGGCGCACGCCAATGGGATATTGAATCAGATACGCTTCGCTTTGTTGCAGGGCTTAGAGGTGAATTTAACGACTGGAGCTGGGAAACCGCGGTACAAAAAGGCCGTAGTAAATCACTTCAAACAGGTGATAGAACACAAGGCTGGGTTCGTACTGATTTCTTACAACAAGAAATTGATGCAGGAAACTACAACCCATTTGGTGGCACATACAACGACCCTGCTGTAATTGATCGTATTACAACAAGCTTAGTGCGTCGTGGTGAGTCTCACATGACCTCTTTTGATGCAAACATTACAGGCGAAGCTTTTAGTTTTGGCGATGACGTAGTAATGATGGCTGCAGGTATTGAATACCGTGAAGAAGATGTGAATGACATTCCTGATGATCAATTTCAACGTGGTTTAATATTCGGTACTGAGTCTGTATCGGCGTCTGCAAATCGTGAACAATACGCAGCCTATGTTGAGTTTTCTATCCCTCTTGCTGATAATTTAGAGCTGCAACTTGCTGGTCGTTACGATGACTACAGTGACTTTGGCACAACAACGAACCCTAAAGTAGCTCTTCGCTGGGCGCCTACTGATGAAATCACAGTACGTGGCTCTTGGGCACAAGGTTTTAGAGCGCCTTCTTTGGCACAAGTTGGTTTGGGTCCATCTCAAGAAAGCCAATTCTTTGTAGATACATACCGCTGTGAAGCAACCGGCCTTGATTGTGATGCACTTGATTACAATATTGAATTTGCTGGTAACCCTGACCTTGAAGCTGAAGAATCAGAATCATGGAATGTAGGCTTCATTTGGGCGCCTACAGCTGAATTCGGTTTAAGTATCGATGTGTGGAGTATCACTCAAGATAACAAAATTGATGAGCAAGAGTTTGGTCCAATTTATAACTCTGAGTGTAATAACCAAGATAGTACTGTATGTGTGCGTTTAGCACCTACAGGTGGCGATAGCCTTGGTACAATTCAAAAAATTTACAGCACATTTGAAAACGTTTCTTCGCAAGAGGTTTCTGGTGTTGATGTTTCAGCTAACTACAATCACTCACTTGACGACTTAGGTCTACTTAAATTTAACTTAGAATGGGCATACCAAGACAAATTTGAAAAAGATGGTCGCGATTACACCGGTGAATACGGCTACCCTGAACATCGCTGGATTTTTTCTACAAACTGGGAAATTGGCGAGTTTAATACAAACCTAAACATCAGTTATGTAGGTGAGTTTGAAGATACCCCTGATATTGATTTTGACGGTAATTTAGACTTTGATAGTAATACATCTCGTATGGTTGACTCACAAGCACTGGTAGATTTACAAACATCGTACCGAGTGTCTGACTCAACTAAAGTATCGTTAGGTGTAAATAACTTATTTGATGAAGAGCCACCATTTGCAATTGGTGATGGTGACGCTGATTTATACGGTTATGCTTCAGGTGTACACAACCCTAGAGGCCGCTACTTCTATACTAAAGTTAGCTTCTCGTTTTAATTAGCTAAAACCCATTTAGAATGGGCTATGCTTAAAACAAAAAAACCGCCATTTGGCGGTTTTTTATTAAAAGCAAAGGGCTAAATTATAGCTCGCCTTCGTTTTCAGATAGGAATTTAGCAACACCTTCAGGGCTTGCGTCCATACCTTTTTTACCTTCAGTCCAACCAGCTGGGCAAACTTCGCCGTTTTCGCTGTGAAATGCTAAAGCATCAACCATACGGATCATTTCGTCGATGTTACGGCCAAGTGGTAAATCGTTCACTACTTGGTGACGTACGTTACCTTCTTCATCGATTAAGAAAGAACCACGAAATGCAACACCCGCTTCTGGGTGCTCAACGTCGTATGCTTTACAGATTTCGTGTTTAACGTCTGCAACTAGTGCGTATTGAACTTTACCAATACCGCCGTCAGCTACAGGCGTGTTACGCCATGCGTTATGTGAGAATTGTGAATCGATAGAAACACCAATTACTTCTACGCCACGCTTTTTAAATTCTTCAAAACGCTTATCAAATGCGATAAGTTCAGAAGGACATACAAACGTGAAATCTAGTGGGTAAAAGAAGATTACTGCTTTTTTACCTTTAATTGTTTCGTGAAGGTTGTAGCTATCTACAATTTCACCGTTACCTAGAACAGCTGCAGCGGTAAAGTCTGGTGCCTGGCGGCCTACTAATACACCCATTTTATTCTCCAAATATTTTGAGTTTGTTTTAGATTGCTAACGCAATACTGATAGTTATATGGGCGCTAAAAATTAAAAACCAATAGCGCAAACATATAATTATTTCGCATTCTAGAGTTATTCGACATAAAAGAACAATCGTATTTAACGATGCGAACAATCGAAAATACCGAACACAGTTAAATACCATTTTTCGGATACAAAAAAACCTGCAAAAGCAGGTTTTTAATATTAATTTAATCCATTATATCGGAAGGCATATCATCGCGAATTTTTTGCCAAATTTCGCCAGTTTGATGACCAAACTTACGCATCATTGAAATAGCTCCGTCATGCTCTCTATTTTGAGCAAGAACAGTTAAATCTTTGTAGAATTGACGCGCTAACTCACGAGTGCCCGCATCTGAAAAGTAATGGCAACCAATCTTAAAGTAAAAACCTCTAAAGCCATTTAATATAAGTACATAAATACGGTTGTTACCGGCCACTGCAAGCTCATGATGTACTTT
This sequence comes from Pseudoalteromonas sp. MMG006, assembly GCF_018101025.1. Classification (NCBI taxonomy): domain Bacteria; kingdom Pseudomonadati; phylum Pseudomonadota; class Gammaproteobacteria; order Alteromonadales; family Pseudoalteromonadaceae; genus Pseudoalteromonas; species Pseudoalteromonas sp. MMG006. Next base: position 412,562 of record NZ_JAGJEJ010000001.1, on the reverse strand, counting down.
ATAATCATAATCTGCGAATGCTTGAGCTGTATCTTCTAATTCGTCGCATTCTGATAAAATTTCAATTACACGCTCTGGGTTTAACTTAATAGCGGCACGCGTATAAATAGCACTTATATTAGTACGGGCGGATAAAAGCTGATCGGTAAGCTCTGGCATTTTATCTTCATCTAGGCGCGCTAATGTTTCAAGTATATTTAAGCCAGACGTTTCCCAAAAATTATTCACTTTGGTAGGCTTACCATGCTGAATGGTTAACCAGCCATCACGGGCTAAACGCTGTAATACTTCACGTAAAGTTGTTCTTGTAACGCCAATTAACTCTGAAAGTTCTCGCTCTGCTGGTAGAATTGAACCTGGAGGGAAATCGCCATTCCAAATAGACTCAACTATATATTCTTCAGCAAAACCTGCTGGGCTTTTCGCTTTAAAAATTCTCATTCAATTCCCACTCGAATTAATCAACACTTATCGTTTTTCACGAATAACTGACAGATTGTACCAGACGAAACACAACTAACAAGTAAAGTAAGTTATATTAGCCAAGCAAATGAGTAGAAATTTCAAATTAGCAAATATTCAAATTTAACTTTGCATAAAATAGTCATCTTTTGTATTTTTAGCTTACTCCGTTCATTGTAGGTACATAGTCACTATCAATGCATTTGTTACGCTTAATACCTTATATTAATTAGTTGCCAGTAATTAAAATATATTAAAAATTAAAAGATACACCTTAGTAACAACACGTTTTACTTGAATATTTAGACAACATTAAAACACCTCAAAAGCAAACGTAAAAGTAGAGCGATATAATCAAATGTTTACTAGCACAATGTATTGAGCAACAATTAGCTAAGGCAAAAGTTGTTACAAGCAACCATTTAGCTCATCCTAAAAAAAGTGATTTGGTAGCTTTTTTCCCCTTTTTGTTGCCGCTTACTTTATCCTAGTACATAATCTAACGTCTTATTTAAATGCGGAATTTTTATGAACTGGCTCGCACATCTTTCTACCCAACGTTCACCATGGCTTTTATTTACTGGTATTATATTTTTACTAGAAGTCACTGCACTGTTTTTTCAATACCAGATGGGCTTAGCACCATGCATTATGTGTATTTATCAACGTACTGCTGTATTAGGTTTATTAGGCGCGGGTATTATTGGCTCAACTAAACCTCAAAGCAAACTTGTAAGAGCCTTTGCATATTTAGTGTGGGGTGTATCGAGTGTGTGGGGCTACCTAATAGCTCGTGAGCATATTGACATGCAAACCACTACAGATCCTTTTGCATTTAGCTGCGAATTTGAGCCTAACTTTCCTCCTTTTATGCCACTTCATGAATGGATCCCAAGTTTTTTTCAGGCAACGGGTGATTGTGGCAACATAGATTGGCAGTTTATGAGCTTAAGCATGCCAGCTTGGATGGAAATAATATTTGCACTATTTACAGTTACGCTGTTTGTTTTAGTAACTTGCCGCCTAATAATTAAAAAGTCGATTTAATATGTTTACCTTTTTTTCAAGCCAAATAAATGAGTTAAAGCAGTTAAAAATACGTCAACGTCAGCAGGTAATTGCCTTATCTTTGAGTATGCTTTCACCTACCGATAAAGTATTACTTCGAATTATAAAGCTCGTATTACTTAGCCCATTATTTTTAATATTTACCGTGTTTAAAGGTTGGATTTTAATTCCGTTTTTAATCCTTGGCGGGCTTTGCTACCCATTGCTCACTACACCTATTGAAATTAACTTTGCAAAAAAACATTTAGCAAAAGCCTTAGAAGAATATAACCAGAGCAGTTAACGCTCTGGTTATAGCTAATTAAAGCGATATTTTACCCTCTAGTTTTTCTAATAGTTTTTCACCAATACCCTTAACATTTGATAAATCATCTAGATTTTCAAAATCACCATTTTCTTGACGATAATCAACTATGGCTTGGGCTTTTTTCTTACCTATACCCGGCAACTGAGCAAGCATTGCAGCATCTGCATTATTTATACTCACGGTTTCAAGCTGCGGTGTTTGCTTAGTTATTTCTGGTAACTGTGCGATTGCAGCTGTTATGGGCATTAAAGATAATAAAGCTACAACCAGTAAGCTTTTTAAGATTTTCATTTCTTTGTCCTTCTTATTTTCTTCTAAGTTTTATATTGCTCAGGAAAATCAATAAATAAAGAACAAAAAAGCTCGTCACTTAAAGAGTACCTAAACGCATTATCACCATGATCCGAAATCCTGAAAATGCAGCTGGTACAACAAAGTGACAGCTTAACTAAAGTAAAGTTACCGTTTTTTGTCAAATCTAAGGCAGTGGAAATCAATACTCTTAGCTTGCAAAATCCTTCGCAAACCATTACTGTACATAAAAACAGTAATATAATGGTTTTTATAAACCACAGTACCACGCAAGCTTGCAGGAGAAATCATGGCTGTTGTTGTTAAATATGTTGTAGAACGAAACGGAGTTGAGCGCATGACGTTTACTACCAAAAAAGAAGCTGATGCCTATGACAAAATGCTTGATATAGCAGAGTCACTTGAACTGATGTTAGAAAAGGTAGACGTGCCGTTAAGCGAGCAACAAGTCGAATCATTAGCGCTTGAAATTGCAAAAAGTAAAGATGACTTTATGGCTGTGCTCAAAGGTAGCAAAGAGCCTGCAGCAGCTAAATCACCTACAAAAAGTAAAAAAGCTGATAACGTAGCGCCAATTAAAGACGATGAGCAACAAGCAAGCTAATCGTATCAAAAAATATAAAAAAGGGAGTAACTAACGTTACTCCCTTTTTGTTTTTAGCTCTTTAATCAAGCTAAAGGTTTGGGATTACTTTTCAGCACGGCCCATAAATTTATGTTCCACTGTATTGATGCGAATACGATCGCCTGTAGAAATATGCTCTGGTACAGAAATAGTTAAGCCAGTAGAAAGCTTTGCTGGTTTAGAGCGAGCACTTGCTGAAGCCCCTTTAATTGATGGGTCTGTTTCTTCAACGACAAGCTCAACGCTTGAAGGTAAATCAAGGCCTACTGGGGCGCCATCAATAACAATAACGTGCACGCCTTGTGTTTCTTCGTTAACAAATTGCATTTCTTCTGCTATTGCGTCTTTATTTAAGTTATACGGCGTGTAATCTTCGTTATCCATAAATACATATTCGTCGCCATCTACATAAGAAAGCATCACTTCACGACGAGTTAAATCGGCAAGCGTTAACATATCGCTGTCTTTAAATGTCTCGTCTACTTTAGCGCCGGTTACTACATCGTATAAACGCATACGGTATAAGCTACCACCCGCACGCCCCTGTGGCACAGAGCGCACAATATCTTTTACAACTAAAACACGATTATTAAAATCAATAGCCGTACCTTTTTTAACTTCACTCGCCTTTGGCATGTGTGTATTCCTATTATTTTTGTGATTGGCAGAAACATACCACGAACTAGATTTTGTTCAACAATTAAGTTGATCTTATAATATGCATTTACTGTATTAGGTTGTATTAGCTTGCAAAATTCTAATTTATACTAAAATACATATAATCAAATGAACAAAAAACTGCTATGGTAGCTTTACCGAGTATGACTTCAAGGAATGGATCATGGACCAGACTAAAGTACATGAGTATTTAATTAAAAAACCACTTGTGCAGGTTACAAAACCATTTGCACAGGAGGTTGACGTTTATAAAGTGAATCATAAAATGTTTGCCACTCTTGCTGTTGGCAATGATGGTGAAACAAACGATGACGGAGAAGTTATTTGGTGGCTTAATTTAAAGTGCGATCCTGATGAGGCACTTTCTTTACGTGAAATTTTCCCGGCGGTGATCCCTGGCTATCACATGAACAAACGTTTATGGAACACTGTTATTTTAGACGGCACTATTCCACAAGGCGAAATAGAGAGAATGATTGATAACTCATTCAATCTAGTTGTAGAAAATATGCCTGAGAAAGACAGACAAGCTATTTTACTTCATTTGTAGGCATTTTGGGGCTAGGTTGCTAGCCCATTAAAATATCCTAAAGCTTTAATGTGTAAACCAAATCATCATACAGCTTACCACTAATTGTATGTGCACTTTGAAGCGTATCTGTATGCGTTAAACCACACTTACTCAGTACCTTTTCAGAATTAACATTGCCACGTGTTACCACGGCTTTATATTGATGAATTTTGCACTCATTCCAAGCCCAATCGATCACTGCCCTTAATGATTCGGTGGCGTAACCATGACCAAAATATTCTGGCATAAATAAGTATCCAAGCTCTGCTGTATCTCCATCATAAGTAAAACCGGTCACGCCAAGTAAAACACCTGAAACTTTATCGGTGACAACTAAACACAATGGGTCCCTCGAGCGTGTATCCCACTTACCTACGCGCAGCTCAAATCGATTACGTACAAAGGCCTCGCTAGGCATGTCATAACAGTAACGCAGCACTTGTGGCTCTCTGTGCAGCTGTAAAAATAGCGGCCAATCTTTATTATTTAACTGCCGCATCGCTAATCTGGGTGTAAATAACTGCATTAATCCCCCTTATTTACCTACGCCCTAAGTAATTACGCTAACACATTACATACTAATTCACTTAATTAATCTATTTTGGGAATGGGAAAACGTATTCATAGTAAAGCAAAATAATTAAGTATTATTGCGGATTGGTATTATGTATCTATTAATAGCAGGCATAAAAAAACCGCATATAAATGCGGTTTTTATTAAAGCAGCTGTTAAGAGTCTTGTTTTGGCGACTCAGCTACGCTTTCTTCATTTTGCTTATCAGAAGATTCAGCGTGTATTACTTGCTCTTCAATTGTGGCTGAGCTTGGCTCATCTGTGGCTGTTTGCACATTGTAAAATGTAGCGCCTGAGTTTGCCATTGCTACTAATGTATCGCACGGAGCAAAGTTCGCATTGCTGTTTGCTAAAGTAGACATGTCAGAACTTACTTTAGTTGCGCCAAGTTTATCCATGTAGCTAAACGGTCCACCTAAAAACGGTGGGAAGCCAATGCCAAATATAGCGCCAATGTCACCATCACGAGGGCTTGCAATAATGCCATCATCTAAACAACGTACAGCTTCGTTAAGCATTTGTGATACACAACGCTTAGCAATTTCGCTTTTATTTAAACGCGATGAAGGAGTTACACCTAATAGCTCATAGACAGATTCGTCAACTTTTTTGCTCTTTTTATCGTACTCATAAAAACCACGACCCGTTTTACGACCTAGGCGTTTTGAATCAATCATACGAGAAAATGCATCTGGTGCTTTAAATCGCTCGCCTAGTTCTTTTTCAAGAATTGGGGCAATTTTAGAGCCTATATCAATCCCTACCTCGTCAAGTAAAGCAAGCGGTCCCACTGGGAAACCAAATTCTACAAGCGCTGCATCTATTTTTTCAATTGGCTCACCGGCAAGCATTAAATTAGCCGCTTCATTTACATAAGGCGCTAAAATACGATTTACGTAAAAACCTGCCATGTCTTTTACCACAATGGGCGTTTTACCTTGCTTACGAGCAAAGTTAACTACACGCGAAATGGTCTCTTGTGAAGTCCCTTCATGTGGAATAATTTCCACTAGTGGCATTTTTTCAACTGGCGAAAAGTAATGCAGGCCAATCACGTTTTCCGGGCGCTGCGCCTGTGCTGCAATTTGTGAAATAGGCAGTGATGACGTGTTACTAGCAAAAATAGTATTGTTTTGACATTGCTGCTCTATATCAGCAACCATACCTTGCTTTAAGGCTAGGTCTTCAAATACAGCTTCCACTACTAAATCAATATGTTTGAAGCCGCTGTAGTCAGTAGTACCGGTAATACGGTTCATGGTTAACTGCATATCAGCTTTAGACATAATACGGCGCTTAAGGCGTTTATCTAAAATTTTGTAGGTGTAGTTCATGGCATTACTAATGCCCTGCTCTGCTACATCTTTAATACGCACAGGTACTTTGGCTTTTACTGCGCTTACATGCGCAATGCCAGCCCCCATTAAGCCACCACCTAAAACGGCTGTTTTACTGATAGCCGGCGCATCATCGTTACGCCACTCTTTTTTCATTTCAGTGGTTGCAAAGAAAATACTACGAAGCGCCTTAGATTCATCACTCATTACGAGTGTTGCAAAACTTTCAGCTTCTGTTTTGTATGCTTTTAATTTATCAAGCTCTACACTTGCACGCACAGCCTTGATAATTGCAATAGGAGCGGGGTAATGTCCGCCTGTTTTTTTAAGTACGTTTTCTTTCGCTTTTTTAAAGATAAAGTTACGGCCAAACGGGTTTGACTCTAATAATTTGCTGACTTTATCAAGCTTAGGCTCTTTATTTTGTGGCTTTTTCTTAGCTGCAAATTCTTTAGCGACTTTAAGCAATACACTTTGTGGCACAACGTCGTCTAATACGCCCGCCTTTTTGGCTTGCTTAGGACGAATTTGCTTACCAGTTAGCATCCACTCTAGTGCTTTTTGAATACCTACAATTTTAGTTAAACGCTGCGTCCCACCGCCACCTGGTAATAAACCAAGCTGTACTTCAGGAAGGCCTACTTTAGTGATATCACTATCTGTGCCTACGCGGTAGTCACACGCTAAAGCAAACTCTAAACCACCACCAAGCGCCGCACCATGTATTGCACTTACAGTCGTATAAGGTAGTTTTGTCATATCAAAAAATGCTTGGTGGCAAAGCTCACTAATTGCTAATGCATCTTCACGCTTTTGCACGCTATCAAGCATTTTTACATCAGCGCCCGCGATAAAGTTATCGCTTTTACCACTAATGAATACCATACCCTTTACTGACTCTTGTTTCGCTTCTTCAAGTAAAGCTTTTAAGTCATCAGCGAATGAGTCACGCAGGGTATTCATTTTTTCACCCGGCACATCAATGGTTACTACGGCAATTTTGTTTTCATCTACCGTTAAATTAAATACTGAATCTGACATTACGCACTCTCCAATACAAAGGCTGCACCTAAACCACCAGCAGCACACGCTGTTGTTAATGCTAAACCGCCACCACGACGTTTAAGCTCGTGTAAGCTTTGCGTAATTAAGCGAGCACCTGTTGCAGCAAATGGGTGACCATATGCTAAAGAGCCGCCGTTAACGTTAAACTTATCCATGTTAATTTCGCCAATTGCTTTACTACGACCAAGTTGCTCTTGCGCAAACTTATCTGAGGCAAACATTTTCATATTGGCAAGTGTTTGCGATGCAAACGCTTCGTGCATTTCAATTAAATCTAAATCAGCAAGTGTAATACCTGCTCTATCAAGCGCGATAGGCGTCGAATGCGCAGGACCCATTAACATGTCTTTTTCTACACCAATAGCTGAAAACGCAAAACTGCGTACATAACCTAAAATTTCGTAGCCAAGTGCTTTTGCTTTACTTTCGCTCATCATAAGTACCGCTGCTGCACCATCGGTTAACGGTGTTGCGTTTGCTGCGGTAACCGAGCCATGTTGGCGGTCAAATACCGGTTTAAGCTTAGCGTAGCCTTCAACCGTTGAATTTTTACGAATATTATTATCTTCTTCAATAAAGCTTTTGTATGGCGGTAAGTGCGCTGTCATTACTTCATCTTTTAACTTGCCATCTGCCCACGCTTGGGTTGCAAGTGAATGCGAACGATGTGCAAGTGCATCTTGATCTTCACGGCTTATATTATGTGTTTTAGCCATTTGCTCAGCCGTTTGCCCCATAGAAAGGCCTGTTGAGTACTCAGCAACCGCAGGCGGTACTGGTAATAAATCTTTTAAACGCAGTTTTGAAAATATTTTTAAGCGCTGGCCTAGGGTGCGGGCTTTGTTTAGATCAACTAAGCTACCTGCCAGTTTTTTACTTACACCAATAGGCAATACTGAAGATGAGTCGGCGCCACCTGCAATACCTACACTTACAGAGCCTGCCATAATAGACTCAGCTACATTAGCAATAGCCTGAAAGCTGGTAGCACATGCACGCGATACAGAATACGCGTCTACGCCTACTGGCATACCCGTACCTAAAACAATTTCACGTGCAATATTTGGCGCTTCTGGCATTTGTACTACTTGACCAAATACAAGTTGATCGATTTCTGACTTGTCGAAATTTAATCGTTCAAGCATTTCGTTAACCACCAGCTTACCCATATCTAGGGCTGGTACATGGTGAAACGCTGTTGCTTGTTTTGCAAAAGGTGTACGTAAGCCGCTAACTATGGCAATACGGTCGCCCTTTGGTGTTTTTAGTATGTTTTGCTCAGACATTTATGCTCTCCCGCTGACAGGTCTGACCTGTTTGTTTTCCTCGATTCTAAACAACCCGTGTGCTAAAGCCAATAGATAAACACAAATTTATACAAAAGCACTATAAGTACACATATACATGGTGCTTAATATTGACTACCACAATAGGCTTTTTTACGCGTTTTTACAAAGTTTTGTGGTACGCTAAAAACCGTTAAAAAATAACGAACTATTTTGAAAAATTAAGTCTAACTCTTGAGTTACTCAATTATAAACCTTATAACTAGGTCAGAATTTATTACCTAAAACAATTTAGGTACAACCCAAGCTGACGAGGACAGTCTACTTATTATGGCAGCTAACGCATTTTCACAATTAAAAACGTACTTAGATACACAGATTATTGGCCAGCCAGAGCTCACTCAAGCACTACTTATTGCAATTTTAGCCGATGGCCATTTATTAGTAGAAGGCCCTCCAGGGCTTGCAAAAACGCGTGCTGTAAATGCGCTCGCTAAAGGGATTGAAGGCTCGTTTCAGCGTGTACAATTTACGCCTGACTTATTACCTGCAGACGTAACAGGCACCGATATATACCGCCAACAAACCAGCGAGTTTGTATTTGAAAAAGGCCCTTTGTTTCATAACCTTATTTTAGCAGATGAAATTAACCGTGCCCCAGCAAAAGTACAATCAGCACTACTAGAAGCCATGGCAGAGCGCCAAGTAACGGTAGGTAAAAACACCTACCCGCTTAGCGATTTGTTTATGGTTATGGCAACCCAAAACCCGCTAGAGCAAGAAGGTACTTACCCGCTACCAGAAGCTCAGCTTGACCGCTTTTTATTACATTTAAGTATTGGTTACCCGGGCGCCGAGCACGAGCTAGACATTTTACGCCTAACTCGAGGTGAAGCATTAAAAGAGCAGCAAGCTGTTTTACAAAAAATTAGCCAAAGCGATTTATTTGCTGCCCGCCAAGCAATTTTAGGTTTGTATTTAGCCGAGCCGCTTGAGCAGTACTTAGTACAGCTTATTATTGCAACACGAGAAGGCGCGCAACTAGATGAGCAACTGGGTCGTTGGATAGAATTTGGCGCAAGCCCGCGTGCAACTATTGCACTGGATAAATGTGCCCGTGCTCACGCTTGGTTAAACGGCCGCGATTTTGTAGCACCCGATGACATTCAAGCCGTTGTGCATAATGTACTGCGCCACCGTATTATTTTAAGCTACGAAGCACAGGCCGATGGCATTACTAAAGATCAGGTAATAAGCCGAATTGTTGAACTTGTAGCCGTACCTTAAGTTATGCAAAAACAATTAGACCCTCAGGCATGGCTTAAAGAAAGCCACAGCCACGGTGTAAATTTAGCGCTAAAAGAGCTGATGTATTACAAAGCAAAAGCGCGGTTACTCGAGCTTGCACCAAAAGTTAAAATTAAAAATAGTTTAACTGGGCAATACCTTGCGCCACATAAAGGCCGAGGAATGGAGTTTGCCGAAGTGCGCCATTACCAGCAAGGCGATGATATTCGCTCTATTGACTGGCGAGTAACAGCGCGCACCGGCGAAACCCATACAAAGCTTTTTCAAGAAGAAAAAGAGCGCCCAGTTTTTGTATTTACTGATTTTTCAAATTCTATGCTATTTGGCTCAAAACTGCTGCTTAAGTCGGTACAGGCTGCGCACATTAGCGCGCTAGTTGCTTGGTCGGCATGCCTTCGCGGTGATAGAATTGGCGGCATTGTGTTTAATCAGCACTCGCATTTGGAGCTAAAACCCAGTGCACGCGAAAAAGCAGTTCTTAAGCTTTGTCATAACCTATGCGACAACCACCAGCAAGCGCTAAGCAACATAGATAAAGCAGCCAATAACAACTTTAGTGATAACTTAAAGCGCCTTAATCATTTAGCAAAACCTGGCAGCTTAGTGTATTTAGTCTCTGATTTTAATGCCCTAGATGATGCAAGCTTTAAACAATTAGAAATTTTAAGCCGCCACTGCGAACTAATAGGCTGTCATATAAGTGACCCGTTTGAGCATCAGCTCCCTGCGTTTAAACAAACGGTTACGGTAAGTGCAAATAACCAAGACTTTGCCCTTCCGCTAATGGATAACAGTTTTAGAGAACGCTTTGCAAAAAATGCCGAACACGCATTTAGCACTCGCCTTAATCGCTTAACTAAATCAGGCCTTAATTTAATATCATTCAATGCAGCCAGCCCGCTTGAACTGCAATTAGTGAGAAAGTAACCATGCAACCCAATCCACTCGACGGCCTGCACGACATAATAGCACCAAGCCAAGTAAGTTGGTGGCCACTCGCCCCAGCTTGGTGGGTTATTATTACGGCGCTATTTATAGCAATCTGTGCAGCTGCTTTTTGGTTTTACAAAAATCACAAATTTAAAAAACCAAAACGTTACGCAATAGACTTAAGTAAAACAGAGCAAAACCCGCTCACCCTTCATATTATTTTAAAACGCCTTGTTATTGAGTATTACGACAAACGCCTAGCTACACAATCAACAACTAATTGGTGCAATACGCTTAATGCGTTAACCGGCTTAAGCTTTAACGAACAAGAAATACTCAGTCTTTATAATACCGAGCAAGCAAACGAAGCACTAACCGACAAGTTTCGCCAAGGTATTAAACAATTTAAACTAAAGGAGTCAGTCCATGTTTGAGTTTAGCTGGCCCTGGTTATTTTTATTACTGCCACTGCCTTTATTACTTTTATTATTAAAACCGGCTGCAACTAGCGCTCAAACGCGCCTTCGCATTCCTAGCTTTGCAAAACACAACTTAACCACGCATAGCCTTGAGCAAGGTGCACGTAAGTTAAATGTTTTCGAATGGATTTTATGGTTTTTACTTGTAACAGCAGCTGCAAACCCAACGTGGTTAGACGAGCCTATTTCATTACCTAATGAAGGGCGCGATATAATGCTCGCGGTTGATTTATCAGGCTCTATGACCGAACAAGACATGGCCTACAACGGCCAGTATGTTGACCGCCTTACTATGGTAAAAGCCGTATTGAGCGACTTTATAGAGCAGCGCCAAGGTGACAGGCTTGGCTTGATATTATTTGGCGACACCGCATTTTTACAAACACCACTTACGCGCGACGTGAAAACAGTAAGTAAAATGCTCAGCGAATCTCAAATTGGCTTGGTAGGGCGCGCCACGGCTATTGGCGATGCACTAGGTTTATCGGTAAAACGTTTTGCCAATAAAGATAAGAGTAATCGTATTGTGGTGCTATTAACCGATGGGCAAAACACAGCCGGTAATTTAAAACCAGAAGATGCCCTACTCCTTGCCCGCGAAGAAGGTATTAAAGTATATACCATAGGTGTAGGCTCAGATAACCCACGCGGCTTTAGCCTATTTAATATGGGTGGTTCAAGTGGTGGCAGCTTAGATGAAAGCTTACTAAAACAAGTAGCAGAGCAAACAGGCGGCTTATACTTTAGAGCTAAAGATGTAGCCGGCCTTCAGCAAATATATGCTGAACTTGATAAGTTAGAGCCAATAAGTGCAGATGAACAAACTTTTCGCCCACAAAGCTCACTATTTTACTACCCACTACTGCTTGCACTTTTACTCATCAGTTTAAAAGTAATGATAAGCACTTTGCGTGCACTAAAGGAGCCTAACTAATGGATTTCGAATTTATTCGCCCAGCTGTTTTGTGGCTTTTAATACCCGCAATAGCGCTATTTTTTGTCGCGTTCATTAAACATAAAAAAACGACAGCAGATAACTTAATCGCCCCTCATTTGGCGTCGTTTATTATGAGCGAATCGAACACTAAAACCAGCCAACCACTTTGGCTTATTGCTGTATTTTGCTGTTTAGGTATTTTATTTAGTGCAGGCCCTAGCTTTGAAGAAAAACAAGTGCCCGTATTTCAAAGTAAAAGCGCTCGCGTAATCGTTATGGATATGTCGTATTCAATGTACAGTACCGACATTTTACCAAACCGTTTAACGCAATCTCGCTTTAAAGCACTCGACATGATTGAGCTATTTAAAGAAGGCGATACAGCCTTAGTTGCTTACGCGGGTAGCGCATTTACTATTTCTCCTTTAACTAACGACGCCACTACGCTTGCCAATTTAATCCCAAGTTTGAGCCCCGACATAATGCCTGACAAAGGCTCTAACGTTTTAGCCGGGCTTGATATGGCAAAAGAACTTTTAACACAAGCAGGTTATATTGATGGCGACATAATTTTAGTTACCGATGGCATAGATCAAACTGAGCAAAGTGATGTCAGTAACTTTACTAGCAACAGCCAATACCGCTTAAATATTTACGGTGTAGGTACTGCCCAAGGTGCGCCAATAAAATTACCTGAAGGCGGCTTTTTAAAAGACCGCTATGGGCAAATTGTAGTGCCCACTCTTAACTCATCGCAATTAAAAGGCCTTGCCAGCAACAGCGGTGGTAAATATGCTAGCTACCAGCCTAGCAGTAGCGACATTGCAACGTTTGCACCAAACGCAAATAGCGAGCTATTAAAAGATGAAAAGCAAAGCCATGCACTTTGGCGAATAGATGCAGGTATTTATGGCTTACTTATTTTATTGCCTTTAGGTTTATATTTATTTAGAAATGCGGCATTTGTAGGTGCATTTTTAGTATTGAGTTTTTTACCACAGCAACAAGCTTATGCTCTAGAGCTACCTGCGTTTTTAAAAAATACCGATCAACAAGCGCTAGATGCATATCAAAATAAAGACTTTGAAAGCGCAGCCAATGCCGATTCAAGTAAATTAAAAGGTGCGGCTTTATACCAGCAAGGCAACTTTGAAGGAGCGCTTGATGCGTTTAGCAAAGATAAGTCGGCTTCTGGTTTATACAACTATGGTAATGCACTTGCAAAAGCGGGCCAGCTTGAGCAGGCTATTGACGCTTATAAACAAGCACAAAACCTACAAAGCGATTTTAGTGAAGCCGCCGACAACCAGGCATTGGTTGAACAGCTTTTAAATCAGCAAAAGCAACAAGACCAGCAAGATCAAAACGGTGACTCTCAAAACGAGCAAAGCAAAGATGAGCAAAACCAACAGCAAAATGATCAATCAAAGCAAGATCAGCAGCAAAGCGATGGTGAAAAAAGCGAATCTCAAGAAGGTGAAAACCAGGGCGAACAATCACAAGATCAGCAAGGTAAGCCCGACGAGTCTGATAAAGATAAAAATGAGCAATCAAACTCAGAGCAAAACGCACAGCCTGGCTCGCAATCAGATAAGCAAAATGAACCTGATATGCAAGCAGAGCAACAGTCTGAGCAAGCACAAAAAGAGTCTGAACAAGCTAAACAAGAACCGCAAAACGCACAGCCCCAAGGTGCAAATGAGCAAGCGTTAACGGATGAGCAAAAGCAAAATGCACAGCAACAAGCTGCTCAAGCACAAGCGCGTGAACTTACCAACGAAGAGAAAGAGAAAGCGCAGCAGCTTAATCAATTATTACGAAAAGTACCGGACGACCCGGCAATTTTATTACGGAATAAAATGCAATTAGAAGCCCAAAAAAGACAATATCAACAACGTCGCCCTACAGGAGTAGAAAAATCATGGTAATGCGATTATTTTGCTGTTTATTGCTATTAAGTGCGATGCCAACATGGGCCGCCACCAAGTTAGAAGCAAGCGTAGATAAAAACCCTGTACTTGCAGGTGAATTTTTTATGCTCAACATAACCGTAGACGATACAGTTAAAGGCCAGCAACCTGACACATCAGCACTACTGAAAGATTTTGTTGTTGGGCCTACAAGCTTAAGTTCGCGAACAAATATTATTAATGGCAGCATTAATAAACAAACTACGTGGTCAGTAAAGTTAATGACCCGCGCCGAGGGTGAATACACGATTCCACCCTTTAGTGTTGCTGGGCTTACATCGAAGCCTATTAAATTAAAAGTAGCTAAGCGCTCGGCGGATGCAGATAAAAATAACGACATATTTTTAAAAACAGAGCTCTCTAGTAACTCTATTTTTGTGCAAGAGGCCGGTGTTTACACTATAAAACTTTACCTCGCAAAAGAGCTACTTGATGGCAGCTTAAGCACGCCAAATATGGAGGACGCGCAGTTAACGCAATTAGGTAAACAAACGGAGAGTTACGAGCTCGTAGATGGTAAACGTTACCTCGTTATAACCCGAGAATATCTAATTCAACCTCAAAAAAGTGGCCTTTACACTATTGCTGGGCCGGCTTTTCAGGGGCGCGTGCAGCAAAACTACCGACAACTTGAAGTATCTGCGCTTGGCGACGATCAGCAGATAGAAATAAAGCCTATACCAAGTAATTATAAAGGTGCATGGTTACCAAGCGAACTTGTTAATCTAGATGAGCAATGGCAACCAGAAGAAAACACCGTAGAAGTAGGCACCCCCATTACACGTACAATTACCTTAACTGCGCTTGGAGTAACAAAAGAGCAATTACCCGAAATAACAATGCCAACAATAGATGGCATTCGCAGCTACCCAGATGAAAAAGAAAACAATAATGCTGTACGTGATGGGCGAGTCGTATCGCAGCAAACTGCATCGTATGCGTTACTGCCTCAAAAACCAGGAACTTACACACTACCTGAAATAAAATTACCTTGGTATAACACTAAAATTAACCGTATTAGTTATGCAACGTTGCCTAAGCGCACCATAACAGTTACAGGTAACGCCAATACACCCGCGCCTGATGTAACCAATGCAATTACTTCAAATGAGCAAAGCAGTGAAATAAATTCATCAAATAACTTAGCTGGTAAGTCTACACTCACCCCGGTTATTCAAAGCGTTACACCTCTTTGGTTAATTGTGGTTGCAGTACTTGGTTATATTTTATGGATTATTACTGCAATTTTATTTTGGTTAAACCGTTCTACTAATAATGAACTAAAAATTGATAGCTTAAAAAGTAACACCAAAGCGCCGCTTTCACTAAATAGATTAAAAAATACTGCCAAAGCGAATAACTCAAGCGCATTTTATAGCGAGCTAAATAATGTAGCCAAAGAGCTTACAGGTAAAAATGTTGCCGCCATTGATGCATTAACAAATCTTATACATAGTAGCGAATTAACGGACCTAATAAACCAACTACAAGCTACGCTGTACGCTAATAACAGTACAAAGGTAGATCTTGATGCTATTATTAAAATAATTGAGCAATACCATGCTCAAAGCAAGACGTCGCAACAAGCTGTATTAAAAGACCTTTATTAACTAGTTTGATAAATTCAGGTCTTTTCATGCATTAAATAATAATTTTTAACTAAAAAAGTACTTATGCTTGGAAAGAAAAAATCAAATAATCAGGTCTTAGTTGATATGGCAGAGAAACAAAAGCGTTATGAAGCCTTAGTGCATGTATACAATAAGGAGCTTTATCGCTTTGCTTATTGGTTATGCCGTGACCCACATATAGCAGATGACTTAGTACAAGAAACGTTTTTACGTGCTTGGCGCTCGCTTGATTCATTACTGGATCAAAAAGCGGCAAAGCCTTGGCTACTTACTATTTTGCGCAGAGAAAACGCACGTCGTTTTGAACGCAAACAGTTTGATTACAGTGACGTAGAGAACGACACCCTTGTTGATGAAACAAGTCATTCACTCGATGATGAAATGGAGCAAACGGTTATACAACGCCAAATTGCACTGCTGTCTGATGAATACAGAGAGCCATTACTACTTCAGGTAGTCATGGGTTGCTCTGGTGAAGAGATTGCAGAAATACTCGATTTAAACAAAAACACGGTAATGACTCGTTTATACCGTGCCAGAAACCAACTTAAAGAGGCTTTAAGCCGTGATGATGAACAACTTAAAGGGGCATCAAAATAATGGATGAACTTGAGTTTCGTCGCCGCACTATTGCGCAGCCAAACGATTTAGAAAAGGAGCTTTTAGAGTTTGCTAAAGAAAACTCCGAGCGACAAAATTTTATAAACGATATGAAAGGTTTTGATAAACAAATTCAAGATGCGCTAGATATACCAGTGCCTGATAACCTTGCTGAGCGTATTCTTTTAAATACTTCTTTAAAAGAAAAAGCATTACACGATGAGCAAGCTTCTGGAAAAAATGTGGTAGATGCTCGCTCTCGTTTTAAGTTTGAACGTGTACATTTAGCACTTGCAGCCTCTTTTTTTGTAGCGATGGGCGCTTTCTTTTTTAGCTCTGAACAGCACATCGCACATGAAGCGGGTGAACATGCGCTAGCCCACGTTTACCACGAAATTAGTGCACTAGACAAAACAGATGCAATTAGCTTACAAAGCGTAAACGATAAGCTCGCTATGCTTGGCGGACACATAGAAGAACTTCCGGGCAAAATTACCTACGCTATGTTTTGTGATTTTAAAGGTCAGGAAGGATTACACTTAGTATTTGAATCAGACTTTGGGCCGATGACGGTATTTATTGTGCCCTCTGAAAACCAATCGTTTGGTTTTGGTGCTGATGATTTTCATGATGAACGCTTCGAAGGCTTTATAAATCGAGGATCAAAAGCTGATACTATTTTGGTTGCCAACGCTGGTGCACCAATTAATGTATACAACGAGCGAGTAACCGATGCTATTCGTTGGTTGTAAACGTTAAACGTTATTACTAAAGCCGCACAATGTTTATTGTGCGGCTTTTTTGTACACAACAACTAAAAATGCTTACTTTGCATTCAATCACATTGATCTCCAACGTAATTTATTAGATTTTACTGAAAAGTTAATTATACTCGCCGCTCAGTCTTATTTAGGGAATTACATGAAGAACATCATTGTTATATTTTCATTACTTGCATTGCTTTGTACGGCAAGTTTTGATGCACACGCACGCAAAAAATTTGGCAGTAGTAAACGTGGTAAAACACCAACCACACAGCAAACAACACAAAACAAACAATCTGACGTTCCAGCCTCTACAGCTCCAAAAGCTAAATCGAATAAAAAAGGAATTATGGCCGGTGTATTTGGCGGGCTTTTAGCCGGTGGCTTAATTGCTGCTATGTTAGGCGATGACTTTGAAGGCTTCCAACTTTTAGAGATAATTTTACTAGCTGGGGGACTTTTTATTTTATTTAAACTGATCACCGGTTTTATGCGCGCGAGACAATCGCCTCAGCTTGCTAATGCAAGCATGTCGCAAAATGCGTTTAAGCAAGCGCCTATAGAGCAACCTACAAATACAGGCTTTGCAAATAGTGCCCCACACTGTGAAAACGTACCTTTTAATTTGCCGCCTAATTTTGACGTTAATGGTTTTTTACAAGGTGCCCGCAATCATTACCATACACTGCAAAGTGCTTGGAATAATGCTGATTACGCTACTATGACAGAATATTTAAGCCCAGAACTTATTGCAGAGTTTAAAGCGGAGCGCGAGGCAATACAAAGTGTAGAAACAGAAGTAATGTTTATTGATGCTGAGCTTGTGCGCGCTGATATTACAGCCTCTGTATGGCAAGTAAGTGTTCGCTTTAAAGGTAAGTACCGCGACTTAGGTGATAAAAAAGAACAGCCAATTTTAGAAATTTGGCACTTAGAGCGCGCTATTTCAGACGAGGCTCCTTGGCTTATTGTTGGTGTCGAAGATTTAATCGACGCTTAGTAAGATAATTCACCGCGCTTTAATTATTATTACTAGCGCGGTGCTTTATTGTATTAGTAAATATCTAAACCATTGTTTAGGTTATTAAAAAACAATTGATTTACCACGTCCTGAGCTTTCAGAAGCGGCGTCTAATTTACCCTTTTTACTAATGATGACATGTAAATCACCAAAGTGTCGCTCATCAAGGGTGTAACCCATTTTTATAAGCTCTGCTTTAACGTTATCAGTTAAACCGCTATGTGTTCTAATTACGTTTTTAGGCCAAAGTTGATGATGAAAACGCGTGCTGTTTACAACCTCTTTTGCACTCATATCAAACTCTACCGCATTTAAAATAGACTCATAAACAGAGCTTATAATCGTCGTGCCACCTGGTGAGCCTGTTACCATTTTCACTTTGTTATCTTTTAATAGTATGGTTGGTGTCATAGAGCTAAGCATACGCTTATTAGGTTGTATCTCGTTTGCTTTACCACCAATGGCGCCAAATACATTCATAACGCCTGGCTTGGCGCTAAAGTCGTCCATTTCATCATTTAAAATAAACCCTGCGCCTTCAACGACAACCCCACTTCCAAAACCTAGATTTATGGTTGTCGTATTTGCGACTGCATTGCCCATGTTATCAACAATTGAAAAATGTGTAGTTTGCTCACTTTCTTTTAAACCTGGTTTAATATTTTCAGTTGTAGAAATAGCCGTTAACGAAATATCGTCGCTACGCTTTTTAAGGTAAGTAATGTCTGTAAGTGCATTAACTGGTACATCAAAAAAATCCGGATCCCCTAAATACTCTGCTCTATCGGCAAATACGCGTTTACCTATTTCAGAAAGTAAATGCACATACTGCGTGGAGTTATGTACTAAACCCATATCTGGTTTTTTTAGCTCAAACATTTTGAGCCATTGTAAAATAGCGATACCGCCAGAGCTTGGTGGTGGTGATGTTAATACTTCATAGCCATTCCAATTTGCTTTTATAGGTGTTCGCGATTTAGCCGTGTAATTTTTTAAATCATCTTGATTAATAATACCGCCATGCTGGTGCATAAATTTGGCAATAATATTTGCAGTTTCGCCTTTATAAAACCCATCTTGACCATTATCGCGAATGCGTTTTAATGTAGCTGCAAGCTCAGGTTGCTTAAATACTTTGTTCGCTTTTACACCTGCAAAATATTCCTCAAAATTCACATTTATTTGTTTTGCTTTTAAATGCGCAATATAACGACTTACTCCCTGAGCTAATTTAGGGGGCACTACAAAACCTTGCTCAGCTAACGTAACCGCAGGCTGTACTAATGTTTCCCACTTTAACGTGCCGTGTTTTTGATGAGCTAGCCACATACCTGCCACGCTGCCAGGAACACCACTTGCGTGAATGCCATAGATTGATTTGTTAGGAACAACATTGCCTTGCTCATCTAAATACATATCCCGATGAGCTGCCGTTGGCGCTGTTTCACGGTAATCTATAAAGTCGCCCTGGCCGTCTTTTTGAATAAGCATAAAGCCACCGCCGCCAATATTTCCAGCTTCGGGTAATGTCACTGCCAGTACAAACTGCGCTGTAATGGCAGCATCTACAGCATTACCTCCTTGTTCTAATATGCTTTTAGCGGCGTCGGCACTAAATGAGTCAGGCATGGCAACCGCACTTTGAGGAACTTGCTCAGCTGCTGCGCCAAATACACACAGCTGTAAAATAAACACACTTTTTACTATTAATTTATTTAGTGAACACAATCCCATACAACATCCTTAATTTATTATTTTTTAAGTTACCCACCCACATTTATGCATATCAATTATGCTCAGGTCAATGTTTGTACAGGTAAATTATAATCTTAGCCTAGAGTGTTTTAGCGTATAACACTGCGGGCAAGTCACCGTGTTCATCTGTATGTGTGTAACTTTTTATAAAGGTAAGCCCTAATTTTTTCATAATATTAATAGACCCTAGGTTATCTTTGATTGCAGTTGCACTGATTTTTTTAACGTCTGCTTGCTTTGCTAATTCGTCGCACAATGCCTTTGCAGCTTCAGTTGCATAACCCTTTCCCCAGCTTTGCTGTTTAAAACGCCAGCCTATTTCAATATCATTAAAATTAGGCTTATCACTAAAAAAGTGCATGGGTCTAATTAAAACCCACCCTATAAAAGTATTGCTAGGCTTAATGCTTATAGCCCAAAGCCCCCACCCTTTTTGCTCATTTTTATATTCAAGCATACGAGGTATACCTTCGTTTTTAATTTTATCTAAAGGTGTGGGTATCCCTCGAGTTAAAAACTGCATTACAGCCGGGTTTTGATCGAGCTCAAATAACTGCGGCCAATCGTGCTCATCCATTAATTTAAAATTTAATCGCTTTGTTACAGGTGTGTTCATTTTCATTGTTCTATAGTTTGCATGAATTAATTACTTGTCTCCAAGGAGAGATCGCACATGAATAAATTAGCAGGTTTAGCTTTATTAGGCACTTTAATTACTTTAACGGGTTGTGAAGACGCTCAAGAAGTAAAAGAAGGTACTCAAGATAAAAGCGCACAAATGCAAAAAAAGCTTGGTGATGCATGGGAAGATGTTAAAGATAAAACAAATGAGCTTAAAAACGACGAGTCGTTAAACGAGCTTATGCAACAAAGTAAAGCAATGGGCTTAGACATGTACGACGACGGTAAAGAAATTGCTGTTGATGCATGGGTAAAAAGCAAAGAAGCCGCAGGCGAGCTTACTGAAAAAACCAAACAAAAAGCACGTGAACTTGCACAAGAGATTGAGCAGGCACGCCAAGAGCACGAAGAAGGTTAATATAACTCAGCGCTCAATAAAAAAGGAAAGCCTAGGCTTTCCTTTTTTGTTTTTAGCTACTAACCCCTACAGAAACTGCATTTAGGGCTTACTTAAAATTAGCCTTTGTATTTACTCATAACTAAAGTAGCGTTAGTGCCACCAAAGCCAAAGCTATTAGACATAACTGTATTTAGCTCAACATCGCGACGTTCGGTTACAATGTTTAAACCTTCTGCCTGCTCGTCCAGCTCATCAATATTAATAGAAGGCGCTACAAAGCTGTGCTCTAACATTAATAATGAGAAAATAGCTTCATGAACACCTGCAGCACCTAAAGCATGACCGGTCATAGCTTTTGTTGCGCTGATCATTGGTGAATTACCACCAAACACTTCTTGAATTGCACCTAACTCTTTTACGTCACCTACTGGAGTAGATGTGCCGTGCGTATTTAAGTAATCAATGCTTTCTACATCTTGCATTGCTTGGCGCATACAACGTACGGCGCCCTCGCCCGATGGAGCAACCATGTCGTAGCCATCAGATGTTGCGCCATAACCAACTATTTCTGCATAAATGTGCGCGCCACGAGCAAGTGCATGCTCAAGCTCTTCAACTACAACAATACCGCCACCACCAGAGATAACAAAACCATCGCGGTTAGCATCATATGTACGTGAAGCTTTTTCTGGGCTTTCGTTGTACTTTGTAGAAAGAGCGCCCATTGCGTCAAATTCCATCGCCAATGTCCAGTGAAGTTCTTCACCGCCACCAGCAAAAATTACATCTTGCTTACCCAATTGAATTTGCTCTACAGCGTGGCCAATACAGTGCGCAGATGTTGCACAAGCAGAGCTAATTGAGTAGTTAACACCTTTAATTTTAAAAGGAGTCGCTAAACAGGCTGATGTAGTGCTCGCCATAGTACGTGGAACCATGTAAGGACCAACACGTTTTACGCCTTTTTCACGTAAAATGTCAGCAGCTTCTACTTGCCACTTAGATGAACCACCACCCGAGCCAACTAATAAACCAGTACGTTCGTTAGATACTTGATCATCCGATAAACCTGCATCTTCAATTGCTTGCTGCATTGAAATGTAAGAATAAGCAGCAGCGTCGCCCATAAAGCGCATAGCTTTGCGGTCAACGTGCTCTTTAACGTCAATATCAATTTTACCAGATACGTTACTGCGTAACTTATAATCGGCAAATTCTTGGTTAAAAGCGATACCGCTTTTGCCAGCTTTTAACGACTCTAATACTTCTTCTTTGTTGTTACCGATGCTTGATACAACACCGATACCCGTAATTACGGCTCTTCTCATGGGTAATTCCCTTAGCTTAATACTAAATTGTGTTCTATTTTACGCTGATTTTAATCGCTAAGTGGTCAGCTTTCTAGCGTACACTTGTACTCTGAAGTTATAGCTTATAAATAACGCCAGACTATTTCAAAGAAAACCCGTAAAATAATCAAAAAAATACACTCTAAAAATGTGATAAGTCATGATAAAAAACGCCAAAATACACTTTAATAATTTGGGCACGCCCGTTGCCGACAACTTTGATGATGTTTATTTTTCTAATGACGATGGCCTTGCTGAGTCGCATTATGTGTTTTATCAACAAAACAATATAGAATCACGGTTACAAAATCATGACCAATCACATTTTGTTATTGCCGAAACCGGTTTTGGCACAGGCTTAAATTTTTTAAATACATGGCAATGCTTTAATGACCACTTAGAACGTATGCAAGTTCAAAATAAAGGTAATAAAAGTGTAAAACGTCTGCATTTTATTTCATTTGAAAAATTTCCACTTACAGTAAATGACTTAAAACAAGCGCTCACCGCGTGGCCTACTTTAAGCCATTTGAGCGATCAGCTAACGCTAAATTACCCTATTAATTTGCAAGGCTGCCACCGTATAGAATTTAATAACGGGCAAGTTATACTCGATTTATACTTTGGCGATGTACTTGATTCAATAAACGCGATGAGCTACCCGCAAGCAGGGGTAGTAGATGCCTGGTATTTAGATGGCTTTGCACCAAGTAAAAACCCTGATATGTGGCAACAAAGTGTGTTTAATGCCATGGTTGATATTTCGCGCGAATCTGCAACGCTTGCAACATTTACCGCTGCAGGGTTTGTGCGCCGAGGGCTTATTGAAGCAGGCTTTACAATGCAAAAAGCTAAAGGCTTTGCTCGTAAACGCGAAATGCTAACAGGCTTCCTAGCAGCGCCAAACAGTCAGCAATCATCCTCTGAATATTTTAATCAAGACACCAGCGAACTTAAAAATGTGGCTGTAATAGGCGGAGGTATAGCCAGTAGCTGCATTTTATATAGCTTAGCTAAGCGCGGTATTACAAGCACACTGTTTTGCCAAGATGAAAAACCTGCAATGGGCGCATCACATAATGTACAAGGCGCTGTGTATCCTCATTTACAAGCTAAAAACTCACCACACAGTGAGTTATTTGCTCATAGCTTTTTGTATGCTAAACGTTTTTATAATCAATTATGTACAGATGGGTTTAGTTTTGATCACGATTGGTGCGGCGTATTACAGCATGCAGTAAAAAAGCCCTTAGCAGAAAAACACGAAAATTTAGAGCAAAAACAACTTTGGCCTGAGCAGCTAATGCGTAATGTCACTGCCGAACAAGGCGATAAAATAGCAGGTGTAGCAACAGGCTACTCTGGCGTGTTTTTTGAAAATGGTGGCTGGGTTAACCCTGTGCAACTCGTTGATGCAATGTTAAAGGCCGCAAATAATCTAGCGCCATTTAATAGCATGTTTAACTGTAATATTGAGCAATTAAACAAATCAGATAAAGGTTGGTACTTATTTAGTAACAACCAAAAATTTGGCCCATTTAGCGATGTAATTATTTGCGCAGGCGAGCACAGTGATGCATTTGAGCAAACAAAAGCGCTCCCTATAGTAGGCGTGCGCGGTCAAGTTTCACATATTGAGGCAAGTGAGCAATCACGTAAGCTTAAAACAGTGCTTTGCCATAAAGGCTACTTTACCCCTGCATATTTAGATAGCCATTGTATGGGAGCCACATTTGAAAAAAATACCAAAAGCAGAGCTGTTACGGAGCAAGACAACCAACTAAATCATAAGCAACTGCTTAGCTTTTATCAGCAAAGCGACTTTGCAACCACGCTAGGACAAATAACATCAGCTAAAGCGGCCGTGCGCTGTACATTTATCGACCACCTACCTATGACTGGTCAGTGGTGCGAGCAAAACGATTACATAACCGCCTTTGCAAACTTGCGTTTAGGTAAGCGCTATCAATATCATGCACTAAATAAGCCACAGCAAGGCCTGCATATTTTTACAGGGTTTGGTGCGCGTGCATTATGTAGCGCACCCTTGTTGAGTGAGCACCTTATTAGCTGTTTAAACAACGAACCCCGCCCTTTAAGTGAACGCGTAAGCCAAGCGGTTCATCCTGCACGATTTATTGTTCGTGATTTAATACGTAATAAAATTTAAATGGCATCAACGTAATTTTACGTAAAATAGTGCGTGTAAAAGGAATTTACTCACTTAAAAGGGCTCCCATGAAAATATTCACCTTTGTAATATCGCTAATGTGTATTTTACCGTTAAGTGCAATGAGCCAAAACGTTACACATATCCCCCTGCTAGATGAGTTCGTTACAACTTTGGATGTTACAAACGAATAACCTGTGGTGCGCACTGGCTATTTAGCGTCATCAGTAGAGGCTATATCACAGTTTTATTTGCAAGCATTAGGTGGGCCAATAAAGAGTAAAGGTAATAATACCTATAAAACCCTTTATTAAAACTACTAGAACGCAGTGTACGGATTAGCTTATACCACCATAATTATGTGACCGAAGTTAGTATAATGATCAAATAAAAAGTTCTAAAAAACGCCTTAAAAACAGCTGATTTTAATGCTCAGTTAAGTAATAACTTTTAATTATAATATTTTATAAAATTAACTCATTTAAAGCCTATTTTACCCTTTAAAAATAATCCCCTACCCCAAGGTCTATTTATACAAACAACTTTTACACTATATTGAGAAGGAGTTAATTATGAGTAAGACTTTAATTATTGGCGCAAGTGGTCAAATTGGTAAAATGACTACCGAGCTACTTTTAAAAAACGAGCAAAATGTTGTTGCACTTGTACGAGATAAAAGCAAATTAAGTGACTTAGATAGCCCATTTTTAAGCATTGTTGAACAAGACTTAGAAGGTGATTTTTCAAATGCAGTTAATGGCTGCGACCAAGTTATTTTTGCAGCAGGCTCTGGTGGAAGCACAGGTACAGATAAAACCGTACTTATTGATTTGTGGGCAGCAACTAAAGCGGCTAATTATTCTAAAGAGCACGGTGTAAAGCATTTTATTATGGTCAGCTCTATTGGAGCAGACGATCCTGATGCAATAGAAAGCGACTTAAAACCTTACTTAGTTGCAAAACATATGGCTGATGAACATTTAATTCACAGTGGGTTAAATTATACGATTGTTCGCCCTGGGACATTAACCGACGAAAGTGCCTCAATGGAAGTTACAACAGAGCGTCCTAACGATCAATCAAAAGCCAAAATTAGCCGCGAAAATGTAGCTAATGCATTACTACACATTGCTACAAACTCATTTAATAGCAACCGTATTTTTGAGTTGTTTGATGGTGATAAACCCATTAAAGCAGCGGTTAAATAAACGTTTAAACTGTTTTATTGCTTCGCTTTTTTAGCGAAGCAATTGTCATTTCACTTCCCTAACTAACTTCCTGTTAATTATCTGCCTGACAGTTAATCAAAAATGTAGTTATACGGCACTAACAAAAAAGCATCGGCACATGCCAAGCAATGAACGACACTCTCGTGTGTAAGAAACAAGCCACTAGAAACATTATTAGATAAATCCATACAACAGATACAAATCAAGCCTGCCGATACTGTAAAGCAATTAGTAACCTCATTAAATAATCTAAATAATCTAAATAATCTAAATTAAAAACTTTAACACTGACAGTAAAGGTTTTTTAAGTAAAATCACGGAGATGAACATAATAAGGGCTATGTTCATTTGGTAAGTTAAGTCGGTGTATAAAAATAAAAAAACACTTCAAAAAGGAGTTACGCTAGGAAATTAACGTGAGCCCTACATTTAAAATTGTTTTTAATGGCCTGTTACATCAAGATACTGATATTACTTTTGCTCAAGAACAACTTAGCCAACTTTTAAAAATCCCACACGATATTGTCATTCAATTATTTGATGGTGAGTCTTATGCTTTAAAAAAAGACTTACCAAGTATTAATGCTGTTAAAAAGCTTACTTTCTTTATTGAGCATTTTTGTTATAGCGATAAAAATGAAACTACACGCTATAAAAAACAGTTAAGTATTATAATCCATTGCTTTGGTGTTAAATCTAACCCATTAAAATAGCAACTTAAAACTAAATTTGTACAGTAAGCAATCGGTTTCAGAGAAATTATACTTATAAAAAAACCCACAACCTGATTGCTCAAGTTGTGGGTTTTTTAGGGTTTTTAAATCAACGTATCTAAAAACCATTATTGGTGGAGCTGGGGGGATTTGAACCCCCGTCCGAAAAGCCTCGACCGTCGGTACTACATGTTTAGTATTGTCATTTAATTAACCTTTAAGTCCCGGACAAACACGGTAAGTAAAGGCGAGGCCGCTTAGTTTTAACGCTTCAACCCCGGCCAGGGTTTCCGTCGCGATCAGGTGTTAGGGTGACACTCCAAAATCTAGTCCACAAGAATACGTAGAAGGAGCGCTAGCCAGCCTAAGCTGCTAGAGAGTAGTTATCGTCGTTTGCGATTACTTTAGATTGCGGCTTTTTTACGAGGCAAACCGCACCTCGACATGCACCTTGGGCTTCTTGAATTCCGTCGAATCCTAATCAGCCCCTGAATTAGTAAACTCATTCAGAGCGTGGATGCAGTATAACTGAGTAAAGTACTGATACTCAAGGCCTAGCATTACTTTATTTTGTTCATGCGAACCAACTGCATATTAAATGTGCAACCCTATTACCATCAATAAATTCCATGAACATTTTCTTAACAAATCTTTGAACTTGTGCCAAAATAGGGAGTTAGGGTTTTTTCGCAAGCTAAAACTTTAGTTGCAATAAATAAAAAATAATAACAGGCATAATGTGTAGGGAATTAATAAATGTCGGTTTTTTCATTAGATAAAAATACTGGGTGTGTGTCTTTATTAAAACACCCTATTGATAGCGGCTTTCCTGTTACAAGCACTCAACTCATTGAGATATTAGAGCAATCTGAATTTAGCGAATATGAAACCATTTCAGCTAATATCGGTAAACTTTTTGCACCTAGTAAAAACTATCAAGAAGTATCTCTTATTGTTGCTAAAGCAGTTGATGCTTCAATCGTTATTAATGTTGATGAAAAAAATATGGTTGCAGAGGCAACCATTACAACGGCAAAAGGAGGTGCATTATTTTCTATGGAGGGTGCACAAAAAGCACTTGCTAATGCGGGTGTAAAAAAAGGCATTAGCCCTCGTGCGCTTGATGCCTTTTTAGGCCAACAATTCAAACAACCTTCTGGCACTTCGTATAGCGCTATTATTGCCCATGGTCGTAATCCCAAAGAAGGGAGTGATGCTAGGTTTGTACGCTTATGCTCTACCGCTCAAGATCGAGTGCTAAGCCCACAAGCGAAAGAAGGCGGTAAGGTTGATATGAAAAACCTTGGTGCAATTATTACAGTAAAACCTGGCACGCCTTTAATGCAGCGCGTTGCCGCTACTCTTGGTGAAGATGGCTATACAGTTTTTGGTGACGTCATTGCTGCAAAACCAGGCAAAGAGCATCAACTACAGCCTTTTGAAGGCACTAAAATTGACCCTAAAAACCCAAATATGCTCATTGCCGATTGTAAAGGTGTGCCTGTTGCTTTGCCTCGTGGTATGCGTGTTGATGATGTTTTATGTTTTGACAACGTTGATGTAAGCACCGGCCATGTTGATTTTGACGGCAGCGTAATTATAAGTGGTGATATTAAAGATGGCATGCGTGTAAAAGCCAATGGGGATATTACGGTACTTGGCTTTGTTGAATCAGGCACAGTACAAAGCAATAGTGCCGTTACAATCATGCTAGGTGCTATTGGCCGCAAACGTGAAAGCGATGACGACTTTTCATGTAGCATAACGGCTTCACGCACTATTTCGATTGGCTATGCCCAGTACTGTAATATAAAAACAGAACAAGATTTATTCATTGAGCGCCAAGCACTTCACTGTAATTTAAGTGCAAAGCGATTAATCCGCGTGGGTAAGGCTGACAACCCTCGAGGGAAAATAATTGGAGGCAGTATTTTAGATGCCTTGCGCATTGAAACGGGAGAGCTCGGAGCCCCTGCAGGTATTAAGACACGTGTTTTTTTAGCGCAACATTGGTTTGAGTTACGTGATAAACAATCGCAAATTACCGACTTTGAAAAGTTACTTGCAACCAAAACAGCCGCTCTGCAAAAAGCGCGAGAGAAAGTGAGTAAAATGCCAACGGCAGATCAGCGCCAGCTTTTTTTAGACAAAATAATCGTTAATGAGCAGCAAATAAAAACGCGTTCTGCTCATGTTCAGCGCCAAAAATTATTAGTTAAAAGAAAAATTACGCAACTGTTGGCAGCAAGCCGTTTAAAGGTAAATGAAATAATGCACCCCGGTGTGGAGCTTAAAATAGCAAAAGACTCAAAACAGTTTTCGCGTATTTACCCGCCCCACTTGGTGAAACTCACTGAGGGTAAAATTACTCAGTCGTTTTAGCTTCTTCACCATCTGAAGTGCTATCTTGTGCGTCACTTTCTGGAAGTGGCGCAAGCGGCCAGCCACCTAACTGCTGCCACCTATTAACGATTAAACAATAAAGCTCTGCGGTGCGCTCTGTATCGTAAAGTGCTGAATGCGCTTGGCTATTATCAAATTCAATTCCTGCGGCCCTACAAGCTTTAGCAAGAACTGTTTGCCCAAGCGCTAAGCCTGCTAGTGAGGTTGTATCAAAGCTTACAAATGGGTGAAACGGCGTACGTTTAATATTATTACGCTCAATGGCTGCATTTAAAAAGCCATGATCGAATGCTGCATTATGTGCAACAACAACGGAGCGCTGGCACCCGGCAACTTTTTGAGCCTTGCGAACCACTTTACAAATTTCTTTAATTGCTTCTTCTTCTGGTACTGCGCCTCGCAGCGGGCTAAAAGGGTCAATTCCGTTAAAGTCGATAGCGGCTTGCTCTATATTTGCACCTTCAAAAGGCTGCACATGAAAATGCACGGTATGATCTATGCTGAGCAACCCTTCGTCATCCATTTTTAATACAGACACGGCTATTTCTAATAGGGCATCTGTTTGCTTGTTAAAACCTGCGGTTTCAACATCAATTACAACAGGAAAAAATCCACGAAAGCGTTTTGCGAAAAGTGTTTGCTCAGTATTTGCCATAGTCTTCTTGGTTTATGGGTGTAAGCTGACTATTATGTCAAAATTGATGCCCTCTAGGCTAGGGGGTTCAAGGATTTATTGCTTTATAATTGTAGGCACATAACTTGCTTAACCTAATCTGTTAAGTTTGTTTGCTAGAACTCATCTTTTAAGCAGTTAATTTGCCAAACTTTTGGCATACCAGAGTTGGAGAACGTCCATGAAGTGTAAGTTGTTATTTATTAGCCTTAGCGTAAGTGCTTTAGTGAGCGCTGCTCATTCGCACGCAGCTATGCGCCAATATACTGCAACCCAAGATAGCTCTAATTGGGAAGTTGTAAAAACAACACGCTTACAATGTCAGCTAAATCATGAGGTTCCTTATTACGGTGAAGCTATATTTAAAGCCTCTGCAAGCAAAAACAAAAACCTAACCTTTAACTTAGACATGGTTGTACGCCCTGAAAACTATTCAATTGCAGGGCTAAAAGCAGTGCCGCCATCATGGCGAGCTGGGTTGCCCGCTCGTGATATAGCGAGCATGAAATTACTTAAAAAGTTTGACGGTGAACTAGGCAATAAAACGGCTTGGGAGATGTTAACCGAACTTGAAAAAGGCTACTACCCCACCTTTTATTATCAAGACTGGCAAAATTCTGCCGATAAAATTGCCGTTGGCATGTCGAGCGTAAATTTTAAACAAGCTTATTGGGCGTTTTTGCAATGCCGCGATGAGTTACTCCCTTACAGTTTTGAAGACATTTCGTTTACGGTGATGAACTATCAATCTAACAGCAGTAAATTAACTAAATCATCTCAACAACGTTTAAATAAAATAGCTGAATACCTAAAAAATGATATGAGTATTGAATCTATAAGTATCGACTCGTATACAGATAGCTACGGTGGTCGCTGGAATAACTTAGACCTTTCTCGCAAACGCGCTAAAGCAATAAAAGATTACATGGTAAGCCTTGGCGTTGACGAAGCAAAAGTACACACAACGGGTTTAGGTGAAAAACGCTTTGTTGATACCAATGACAATATTTTAGGTCGCGACAAAAACCGGCGCTTAATAATTCAAATAGGAAAAATGTAGCAAAGTTAGTTTGTGCTTATTTTCTTTCGGTTTAAAAATTTATCACCAAATTGAAAAAAACCTAGACTAATTAAAATAATAACCGCACCAATTATTAGCTCTTGGCTTAATGGCTCATTGTTTAGCCAAGCTCCTAAGCTTAACGCAAAGCTAGGAGTTATGAGCGTAGTAAGTGATACCGTGCTTGCATTTAGGTTTTGCAGTACATGAAAATACGCCAAAGCCCCTACTAAAGATCCAAACACACCTAAATAACCAATAGCCCACAATGATTTTGCACTCCAGTTTTGTATATGCAACTGACCATCTAATAACCACCACGCAATAAAAAAGAGTGGCGTTACAAAAACCAACGCACCAAATGTGGTTGCCATAGGGTGAATCGCTATTTGCACACGCTTGATCATCACGCCGCTTAAGCTAAAAAAGCATACAGCCAAAAATACATATAGTAGCCCTAAGCCTTGGGTTTGCGAGTTTTGTGCTTGATTATAACTCACAAAATACAAACCTATTAATGCACACGCTAAAGCAACGAGCTTTATAGGGCTAAACTTTGGTTCGTTAAGTAATTGCTGCGCAAGTAATCCAGACAATATAGGCGCTAAGCCAAACATGAGCGAAATAATGCCCGAAGGCACGGTTTTAGCAGCTAAATAACTCAGTAACATGCCGCCAAAAATACCAATACTTGAGTAAAAGTAGAGTAAGCAGGCCTTTTTACTCCAAGGTACTCTTATATTAGTAATCGCGACAATTAAGCCACCTATAAGTAGCCCCACCAACATACGCATTAAAACAGCAAGCGTTGGCGACACACTTTCGCTACTCCAAACAATACCAAGTGGTGTAGTAGACCAAACGAGAACCATAAAAAAATACGATACTTTTACCGGCACATGCCAATCCTTAGCGCTTAATAACGCAATACAACATACATAAAATTATACTCTCACCACCCTATTTTAATACTTTTAAATGCATACAAGTGCTTAATAAATACAGTTGTAAGTTGAGAGTTACATTTAAATACAGCCCTTTTGCTATAAAACTATTTGAGATTTAAGTAACTAGTTATATGGTGCATAAATATTAATAAAAACTCAGGTAATTAAGTGCTTAAAAATAAAACAATAGGCAGCATGTTAATTGTTGCAGGCACCACTATTGGCGCAGGAATGCTTGCCCTACCAATTGCATCAGCAGGGCTTGGCTTTATTACTTCGCTTGCATTAATTGTAGTTAGTTGGTTATTAATGACTTACACAGCGTTACTTATGCTAGAGCTACACCAGTATGCCCCCCGTGACGCCACATTAAATACACTTGCTAAATTGTGGTTAGGTAAACGAGGACAATACGTCGCTAACTTTTCAATGGTATTTCTATTTTATGCTTTATGTGCTGCGTATATAGCAGGTGGCGGTGCGCAGCTTCAAGCTCGAATAAATGTAGGCTTTGATGTAGATATTGCGCCACAGCTAGGCTCTGTGATCCTTGCCGTAATTATTGCAAGCGTTGTTACCCTTGGTACAAGTAAAGTCGATAAATTAAACCAAGTGTTATTTACAATTAAAATTATTGTATTGGCTAGCTTGTTTTATATGCTTACTCCTTATGTTCAAAGTACACATTTATTAGAAATGCCTATAGAACAAGGTCTAATACTTTCTGCTATTCCGGTTATTTTTACATCTTTTGGCTTTCATGGATCTATTCCCTCTATTGTTAAATATGTAGGGCTTGAAATAAAATCCCTTAAAAAAGTAATGATTGCAGGTGCAGCTTTGCCTCTGGTTATTTATATTTTTTGGCAGTTATTGAGCCAAGGTATTATGAGCCAAGCTAACTTACTTAATAGTGAAGGTTTAAGTGGTTTTGTAAGTAGCGTAGCTAATATTGCGCATAATCCAAGTGTTTCGACTGCAGTTAAGCTATTTGCGGATCTTGCACTTGCCACATCGTTTTTAGGCGTTAGCTTAGGTTTATTCGACTTTTTTGCAGACACGTTTAAAAAAGGTGATAACAAAACAGACCGCATCAAAACAGCCATAATAACATTTATACCTCCTTTAGGATTTGCGCTATTTTATCCGCAAGGCTTTATTATGGCATTAGGCTACGCAGCCATTGCATTGGTCGTGTTAGCTATATTTTTACCTGTTGCTATGGTTTACAAGCAGCGGAAAACCTCAAATAAACAGGGTTATAAAGTAAGTACTGGTAATACAGGGCTATTAGTTGCGGGATTATGCGGCGTGCTAATAATTACTGCGCAATTTATGCAAATGGCTGGGGTTATACCTACTATTGGTTAATTCGTAGCGCTGTAAATCTAAATTTAATTAATAAAAAACCGCACACCATTACTAATGGAGTGCGGTTTTTTATGTTAACTACGTTTATTTACAAACGTCAGCTACTGCATTTGCAAAGTATTCAATATTCGAATCGCTAATACCCGCTACATTTACACGGCTAGAACCAACAATGTAGATACCGTACTCTTTTTGCAGGCGAGCGATTTGCTCTTTATTAATACCCAAGAAAGAGAACATACCATGCTGGCGCTCAATAAATGAGAAATCTTGAGCAATATCTTTTGCTGCTAAGCTTTCTTTAATCAGGCTACGTAAACCATTAATGCGCGTACGCATTTCATCAAGCTCTGAGTGCCACATTTGCGTAAGCTCAGTACTGCTTAAAATAGTATTTACAATATCTGCACCATGCGCTGGCGGCATTGAATATATACTACGTACTACACTTAACATTACAGAGTTAGATATATCTGCTGTTGGGCTGTCTTTAGCAATTAGTGAACACGCACCAATACGCTCACGGTAAAGACCAAAGTTTTTAGAGCAAGAAGAACAAATAATGAGCTCATCTACTGCATCAGCTAAAATACGTAGTCCACGAGCATCTTCTTCAAGAGAAGATCCAAAACCTTGATACGCAATATCTACAAGTGGTGTAAAGCCAACCTCTTTAGCAAGCTCAGCGACTGTATTCCACTGAGTTTCGTTTAAATCCATACCACTTGGATTGTGACAACATGCATGCACTAAAACTACATCACCTTTAGGCACTTTCTTAAGCGTGTCGATCATCTCATCAAATAATAAATCTTTATTTTCGTAATCGTAGTATGGGTATTCTTTAACTGTTAGACCTGCCGCTTCAAACAAGCTTATGTGGTTTGCCCAAGTAGGATTAGTTACCCAAACAGTTGCATCAGCGTTACAACGCTTAATAAATTCAGCAGCAACACGAAGTGCGCCTGTACCACCTGGAGCTTGTGCTGTACGCACTCGATTAGCAAGTAATGCTTGGTGCTCGCCTAATAATAACTGCTCCATTTTTTGACAGTAATCTAGGTTACCCGCTAAACCGATATAAGATTTGCTTGTTTCGTTGTCTAAACGAAATGCTTCAGCTTTTTTCACCGCTTTAAGTACCGGTGTGTTGCCTTGCTCATCTTTGTAGACACCTACGCCTAAATCAATTTTATTAGGGTTTGTATCTTGTTTATAGGCCGCCATAAGGCCAAGAATAGGATCTGTTGGTAATGGTTTTAATACTGAGAACATTGGCTATCTCTTATCGTTATTTAGGGGTTAGCTGTTAGGCTTAGCTTAACATAAAAGCACATCACGTTGACCAGTGTTATTTACACTAGAAAGTGAGGAATTTTAATACAACATGCAATTAAAATGGCAAGTGTCTTCTCATCAAAAAAATCATTGCTAAAGGCTTCTGCATCTACAATACCTACACATTCATTTTGAAAGTTAAAAAGTGGTAGGCAAGTTTCAGATTTAACTTTAGGGTCACATGTATAATATTCGCCACCTTGAGATAAGTAGTTTTCAACATTGTTAATAATGCGACCTTTTTGAGAAAGCGCAACTTGTACATTGTTGCTACCTGCCGCAAAAGCTTCTGTAAGCGGAAATAAAGGACGACTTGGCGCACCATGATAAGCAAGTTTAAGTAATTGCTTACCTTCATTAGTATTTGTTGCCTGGTAAATACCGTACCAATCTACTTTAGTTTGTTGCTCTATATAATTAACAATACCTTGTAATTGAGCAAGCTTTTGCTCGGTCTGTGAATTGTTTTCAATATAGTCAGTAAGTTTAAATGGCTCGTCTTGTAAATAACCAAATAAGCTACATGCACCGCCCTCACCTAATTCAGGAATTTGATACTCCCAACAAACCTCGGTTTTAGAGCTACTAGCAAGGTAAAGCTCAAGCTTTTCAAGCTCAGTTGAAATTAAGTTTTTATCAACACTTAGCTGTGCTTGTGTTAGGTAAGAAGAAATCATTTGGCCATCCATACATCTAAAGTTTCACGAATAATAGCATGGATATTTTTACAGAGCTAGCTCAACTTGTAGCACATTTCAACTTGATTTCCGCTGGCGTTGTAAGTTACTTTTTCGGCAACTTCTTCTAATAATGAAAGGCCCCGGCCAAACTCGTTATTCACTAAAGTAGGTTCTCTAGCTGCTGATTTATTACTAAACCCTCGCCCTGAGTCACAAATAATAAAATATAAACACAGCGTATCGGGGCAATAACGCATATCAATAATAATCATTGCACCTGTAAGGTTAGCTAAGGCAGCTTCTCTTAATTCGTAATACTGAAAAAAACCATCTTCTTGTTTTTTAATCTCTGAATCTAGCCCTAATACACCATGATCAAGTGCATTGTTATAGGCTTCTGAAAGCAGCAAAAATATATTTGAACGATGTGCTTTCAATCCCTCTACACTACTTAAAATATTAACAACATCGTATACGGGATCCGTTTTTTTTATTTGCTCAGAATTTAGGCTCAATGATAAGTTGAATGCTAAAGTAGAAAATGCTTCACGTTCTTGCTCTTCAGGTATTATAGGCAGGCAGTTAAGTAACACGACACTCAAGTCATCTTGTTGAGCACTTCCGTTGGCAAACTTACTAACGCTTTGTATTATGTCTTCACTGCTTATCATTGGGTTGGATTTTAGAGTTTCTAAAAAACGCTCTTCCCCAAAAAAAGTATTGCTGTTATTTTCGGTCTCAATAATACCGTCTGTTGCTAGTACTAAGCGGGTTGAAGGGTCTACTTCAAAATGTATTACTTCATACTCAAATTCATGCTCATCTAATATGCCTAGTGCCATATGTTGAGACTCAAGAGTTTGCTTAACATTACCCTCATTATCTATCAGATATGCATCAGGTAAACCGCCAAGCCACGCTGATACACTTTTACCCGATGCACTTAGCTCTATAATGTTAGCCGCGCAAAACATATGGCCAGGTAATAAGTTGTATAACAATAAATTTAATTCACAAACGATGTCGTTAACCGCCATGCCTTTTTGTACCATAGTGTAAAAGACACGTGATAAAGGTAACGCACCAATAGCAGCGGCTAAGCCATGGCCAGTAAAATCACCGAGCATACAATAAAGATTGCCTATTGGACTTTGTGCAACCAAAAATACGTCACCATTAAACATAGACGCTGGCGATAAATTAAAATCGAGATATTTTTTAAATTTTCCTTGATTCTCTAATGAGTTACTAAAAATATTTTCTATAATCTCATGCTCGCTTTCAATTTGATTATGATGATATTCAAGTAATTTTTTTTGCTGATTTGCTTTTTTACTAAGCTCTCTGGTACGGCTGTGTGCTTTAATTTTTGCATGTAGTATAACTTTATCAAATGGCTTATGAATAAAGTCATCGCCGCCTACCGCTAAGCAGCGCTCAAAGCTTGCCTGATCTTCTAAGGAGGTAATAAAAATGATAGGTAAATAAACTTCGCTGTTTAACTGCTTTATTTTTTCCGCAGCTTCAAAGCCATCCATTACGGGCATTAAAACATCAAGTAAAACAATGTCTATTTCTTCTCGTTTAAGCACATTAAGGGCATCAAGGCCATTATAAGCAAACGATATTTTGTAACCTTCTTGCTCTAGCATTTTACTTAACAAAATACGGTTAAGCGCTTGGTCATCTACTATTAGCACATGCATCATTAGCTGATATCAAACTTTTTATCAAAACGAGAGATTTGTAGTATTTTTCTTAGTTGTGGTTGGCAGTTGCTTATTTCGATTGTTTTTACTTGCCCTTCTATTGTTTTTTTCATATTTAATAACATGCCAAGCGCAGAACTATCCATGTAATCGGTTTCTCGTAAATCGATAATCACTTTTACCGTTTTTTCACTCATTTGTGCATAGGCTTGGCGAAAAGATTGCACTAAATTAAAATCGAACTTGCCTTTGATCTGTATTGTTAAAGTAGTGCCATCAACCGATTCGTTCTTTGTTAAACTCATAATAAACTCCAATAATATTTCCTTTGAACTAAATATAACCTGTTAAAAGTATTTAGCAAAAATAAAAACACACAACAGCAAATTTGCTATCATTTATGCCAATATTTATTTCATTTATCTATTAAAGGTAAGTTATGAGTGATAGTCACTTAG
This sequence comes from Pseudoalteromonas sp. MMG006, assembly GCF_018101025.1. Classification (NCBI taxonomy): domain Bacteria; kingdom Pseudomonadati; phylum Pseudomonadota; class Gammaproteobacteria; order Alteromonadales; family Pseudoalteromonadaceae; genus Pseudoalteromonas; species Pseudoalteromonas sp. MMG006. The sequence continues at coordinate 375,761 of NZ_JAGJEJ010000001.1, read as the reverse complement.
TATATTCAACAAGCACAGGTCGAATTGACCAACCTAAACCTGAAAAAGAATTAGATACTAAACTTTTTAAAGATGGCGCTGTACGCATAGAACGTCAAACAAAAGGGCGTAAAGGCAAAGGTGTTATGTTAGTGGTAGGTGTTGACCCAAAAGAACACGATTTAAAAAAGTTAGCTAAAACCATTAAAAGCAAAATGGGCCAAGGCGGCGCAGTTAAAGAAGGCATTATTGAAGTACAAGGTGATGACCGAGATAAGCTCAAAGCTATTTTAGAAGCGTTAAAATTTAAAGTTAAAATTGCGGGTGGTTAACCCGCAATATATTAATTAGCCTGAGCTTATTTTAATCAGTAACTTCGCTTATAGAGAGTTCATTTAATTTTTCATATAAGTTAGGTAAGTCAGATTCCGGTATTGGCGTACTATAATAATAACCTTGCACAATAAAACAGTTATTGTTTTGTAAAAATTGCATTTGCTCTATCGTTTCAACACCCTCAGCAACCACATCTAGCTTTAACTTTTGCGCCATAGCAATTATGGCCGCAGTGATTTCCATATCATTTGTGTCATCTGGTATATCTTTCACGAAGGAGCGGTCAACCTTGAGTATATCTACAGGAAAACGTTTTAAATAACTAAGTGATGAATAACCTGTACCAAAGTCATCGATTGAAATAGATATACCTAACGCTTTAAGCTCATGTAGTTGCGTAATAGCGGCTTCAACATTGCCCATTAGCATGCTCTCAGTTAGCTCTAAATGTAAGCGCTTAGCTGAAACACCAGAGCGAGCTATCATTTTGCTTAAAGTAGGCACCAAGTTTGAATCTTTAAACTGGCGAGCCGATAAGTTAATTGAAATATTATTTTCAAGCCCCTGCTCACTTAGCCTTACCGCAAAATTGCATGACTCTTGAAGCACCCATTCACCCAACTCAACTATTAAACCTGTAGCCTCTGCAATGGGTATAAATTTATCTGGCGAGATTAATCCCTCAGTTGGGTGGAACCATCGTAAAAGTGCCTCATAGCCAACCACCTGCTGATCACGGCTGTCTACTTGTGGCTGGTAGTAAACTACAAATTGTTTTTCTTTTAACGCGATACGTATTTCGTTCTCTATAAATAAGCGCTCATTTGCTGCAGCATTTAATTCTTGGCTATAGAAGTGGTATGTATTACGCCCCTTCGCTTTAGCTTCGTACATAGCTAAATCAGCGTGCTTTAATAACTGATCCTCTTCTAAACTATCATATGGAGCCATAGTAATACCAATACTGGCACTAACTATTACCTCATTGTTACCAAGCTTAATAGGTATGTTAAGTGTTTTTTGAATCGTATTTGCTACGTCACTGGCATGATCTTGACTTTCTATCCCGCTGAGTAACACAGCAAACTCATCGCCACCCAAACGCGCAATAGTGTCTTCTGCTCTTAGGCGTTTTTTAAGTCTATTTGCAACTTCAATTAACAGTTGATCGCCTGCATCATGACCAAGCGTATCGTTAATTCGTTTAAATTCATCTAAATCAAAATAAAATAGTGCAAAAGCATAGTGTCCGCGCTCAGCTAGCGCCAATGATTTACGTAATTGCATTCTAAAAAAGGTTCTGTTTGCAAGGCCTGTTAAGGTATCAAAATAAGCAAGCTGCTCCATTTTTCGCTGACTTTCTTTAACAAACGAAATATCTTGTGCTGATGCTACATAGCTTGTTATTTCCCCACCATCTTCACGAATTGGTGAGACGCTTAAAGACACCCAAATAGGCTCTTTATTTAGACCTTCAATTAAAGTATCCCCACGCCAGTAATTACGACTGCGTAAATCAATATTAATATCTTCAACTAAAATAGCCATTTCAGATGCAATAATGCTCAGTAAAGGTACCCGATTAAAGTGGCTTTCTGGATAGCCTGTCATTTCCAGCATTTTAGGGTTTACATATTCAATAACAAAATTAGCATCGGTTATAACGACACCCGTACCAGAAAAAGCTACAGCTTTGGATAAGCGATTTGCCGCTTTTTCGGCTATTTCTTTTTCTGTAATTCGCTGATTTAAACCATCAATAAGTTTACGAATTTCAACAGTCATGTCTCTAAATGAGCCATTAAGTGTACCAATTTCGTCTTTATTTTCTGGTGGGAACTCAGTTAATAACTGGCCTTTACCAAAACCGGTTACAGCATGTACAAGCGTGTGAATTCTACGTAAAACTAACTGATATAACGCTTGATGTAATAGCAGCGCCACTAAAACAGCATAAAGAATAAATAAACCAAAAAATTTGAGTTTTAAATCTTGTAATGCAGAAAGCGTTGACGAACGCTTTTTGTACACACCAATATACCAATCTAGATCATCAATTTTTTGAATATTAATAATATGTGCTTCATCATTTTTTTTAAACGAGTTGGCATATTCTGGTAACTTAACCCGTATTACATCATCAATAATCGATTGTAGCTCTGGGTTTACCAGTTCATTTGCACTTAATCCTTTATTTTCACCTGCGTAGTCTGCTAATAATGCAGGGTTTAAATTAGGGTGCGCAAGTAGCTGCCCTTTACTATTAAATACAAGCAAGTGCTTTTCTTTATCGCCTACAGGTAAAAAAGAAATCAATTTATTTAGAGCAATATCACTACCCGTTACGCCTAAAAATTTATTATCTACGTAAACAGGTACTAACAGACTTATCACCCATTTATGCCATACCTTGTCGTAGTATACTTTTGACCATGCAGGGCTTCGCTCATTACCTAATTTACTTTTTATGTATTTATAAGTAGACCCATTTGTAACACTAAAGTCTGCAGGCGCATTCAATGCCCAGTTAGGCGGAGATACACGAATGAAGTCCTCATTGGTTATAAGATAAAAATTGAAAAAGTCGTGTACAAGCGTTGGAGAAATAATACTCCACAACGTTTCGGAGTCATTAAATAAGCGTTTATAAAAAGGCGAGTAATTTTGCTGAGGTAAAAATGCAGCAGATAGGCCATCTACAGAGGCACTTCTGATAGTACCATCACTATTAAATTGCAGCTGTGATTTACTTTTTAAGTTGACAAATGAGTTTTCCTGAAAAAGCTGTTCAGTCACAATATTATTAGCTTGTTTAGCAATATTTAATTTTGTTTGAATGCGTTCGTTAAACTGGTTAACTAATAAGTCTGTTGAGCTTTTTAAAACTTCATGTTCTTCAAAAACGAGCTGTTTCTCTTCTGACTTAAGCATTAAGGCAGCAGCGCACACCCCTGCTATTAAACAAATAGCCGATATAAGCAGTGACAGTTTTACACTTAAAGAATTTAATCCAAAACGCGATGGCGGGCGTCTGTAAACCACAGGTCAACCTTAATTATTAATGATAGTTATTATTTGAGCCAGTTAACGAAATATACCAGATCCACATTCATATATATAAATTATTTGTGAACTTTTAATAAAAACTAAAAATGGGTAAATAAAACGCACTCTGGTGTCATTTAGAGGCTTATCTTTATTGACATTACAGGCAACTCTCCATACATTACTAATATGAACATATTTATCTCTGGCACTTTTTTTTCTTTTTTTAGCTTCTTTATATAGAAGAGGCTTCCCTGTTTGTGAGATAAAAATCAATCGAATAGTAAAGCCTCCCAACTGGGAGGCTTTTTTGTTTTTGCTGTTAAATAACAGCGTACTTTTGGAATGAGGAAACCAAAATGACAAACGATGTGTTAAACACACTCAGACACGACATTAATGAAATAGATTCTGACTTACTCGTGTTATTAGCAAAACGTCGCCGCATTAGCCATGGCGTAGTTGAATACAAAATTGCTAACAATAAGCCTATACGCGATGAAGCCCGCGAGCTCGCTCTATTAGAAAAGCTAATTGGTTATGGTAAGTCACTCGGTTTGGATGCTTATTACGTAAATAATGTTTTTCAGACCATTTTGGAAGACTCTGTATTACATCAGCAAGCAATGCTACAAAAAAACTTAAACCCAGATGCACTCAGCGAAACTCATCGTGTTACTTATCTTGGTGGCCAGGGCTCATACAGCCAACTTGCTTGCCATAAATACTTTAGTCGCCGCCCAGGCAAGTTAATTGAAATTGGCTGTACATCATTTGATGAAATCACTGGTAAAGTAGAAAACGGCCAAGCTGACTTTGGTTTACTGCCAATTGAAAATACAAGCTCTGGTAGCATTAATGAAGTATTTGACTTACTACAGCATGCTCAAGTATCTATCGTCGGTGAAGTAACTCACAGTGTAGAGCACTGCTTACTAGCCAATCCTGAGACGGAATTAAGCCAATTAACAAAAATATTTGCTCACCCTCAACCGTTTGCTCAGTGCAGTCGCTTTTTGCAAGGCTTAGGTGATTTACAGCATGAAACATGTGATTCAACATCAAGCGCACTACAATCGGCGTTAAATACACCAAACAGTGCAGCTATTGGCTCAGCACAAGCCGGTAAAAATGTTGGTCTGGAGGTAATAAAATCAAACCTTGCAAACCAAAGCGAAAATCACAGCCGCTTTATTGTTGTAGCGCGAAAACCTTTGCAAGTATCTAATCAAATCCCAACTAAAACCAGTCTAATAATGTCAACTAAGCAACAAGCGGGCTCGCTTGCTGATGCTTTAATGGTTTTTAAACAGCATCAAATTAACTTAGTAAAACTTGAATCACGCCCTACTCCAGGCAATCCGTGGGAAGAAGTGTTTTATGTTGATTTAGAGGCAAACTTAGCTGATAGCCAAGTAAAAGAAGCACTAGAAGAGCTTAAAGAATACACGCAATATGTACGTGTTTTAGGCTGCTATCAAAGCGAGACATTGCAAGCAGTTAGCGTTAACACTTAACCTCTCGTTTTATAACTAAAAAGGGCCAAATTAGGCCCTTTTTAGTTATAAAATCAAATTATAAACGTTAGTCGAGTACTTTAGCGTCATTCGCTTTATTTAATAAGCTTCGGCTTTGCGTTAAAAAATGTGCTGTAGAGTCTGAAAAATAAGATTTTGCATCAGCAAAAGCATCTATAAGTGCAGTTTTATCACCCGCCTTTAACTTTTCAAGCGTTTCAGCGAAAGTATCTTGGTACTGTGCTAACAAGCTTTCTACATCATCAAACTGCGCTAACATAATATCTGAGTAAAGCTCCGGCGATTGCGCAAACAAACGCCCCACCATCATCAGCTCCAATTGGTATATAGGCGATGAGCAACTACGTAGCTCTTCGAGTGTATGGCTTTGCTTAGCTAAAAACTGTCCATAAACAAATGTTGTTAAATGGCGCATAACTTGAATAATTTGCATTGCTTCATCGTGCTTTTTAGCATCAAGTTCAACCAGCTGGCATCCCCATACTTGTAGTTGCTTTAATAATCCTTGAGCAGCTAAGTGGTCTCGCCCCTCACATACAACAACTGTTTGTTTTACCCAGTGAGAAATATCAGGTCCAAACATTGGGTGTAAACCAACTACCGGTCCACTATGCGCCGCTTTTAATGCTTTAATAGGTGATTGCTTCACTGACGTTATATCTACAAGCAAGCAGTCATCATCAAGTTTAGGCAATTTAGCGACGACGGAATCTAGTGCATTAATAGGCACGCTCACCATTACGAGTTTGGCACCTTTTAAAATACTTTGTGCCTCGTCTTGCTGCTCTTTATCTAAGATTTTAACGTCGTAGCCAGAGCGAATAAACTGTTGGGCAAATAACTGCCCCATTGCGCCTTGGCCCCCTACAATAACAATAGGTGAAAGCTGTGGCGCAGCACAAGCAAGTTTTGCTTGCTGATTTTGATAAGCCTCGCGCATCATGCGTCTTAGTATATCTTCAACGAGATCAGGACTTACATTTTGCTTAATAGCTTCTTGTCGTCTTGCTGCTAGCAGTGCGGCTTCACGTTCGGGGGCATGTAAGGGCGCACCAGTTTGCTGTTTTACTTCGCCAATTTTTTGCGTAATGCTGTTACGTTTAGCTAGTAAAGCAACCAGCTGTGCGTCGCACTCGTCTATACCATCTCTTAACTGTGCTAAATCGCTAATGTCTGCCACGTTCATTTCACCTTAAAGCCAATATCGTAAATTTAATTTTACAAAAAAGTAAACTAATCAATACGATAAATACTAACAGGATCGCTTAACTGAGAAAAGGCTAATACTAAAATTTTACTGCGACTGGGAGTCAATAATAAAGGTGAACGGTGAACGGTGAACGGTGAACGGTGAACGGTGAACGGTGAACGGTGAACGGTGAACGGTGAACGGTGAACGGTGAACGGTGAACGGTGAAAATTATTCCAGAAACCAAAACGGGCTGCAACCCGAAGGATGCAACCCGTTTTTTTGCGTTGATAAACAGCGCGTATTAGTTAAGTTTTTCTCTAATACGTGCAGATTTACCAGAACGCTCACGTAGATAGTAAAGCTTAGCACGACGAACTGCACCGCGACGCTTAACTGTTACGCTATCAATAAGAGGGCTGTGCGTTTGGAATACACGCTCAACACCTTCACCGCTCGAAATTTTACGAACTGTGAATGCTGAGTGAAGACCACGGTTACGCTTAGCGATTACAACACCTTCAAAGGCCTGTAGACGCTCTTTAGCACCTTCTTTTACTTTTACCTGTACAACCACTGTATCACCAGGGCCGAATGTAGGTACGTCTGTTTTAAGCTGCTCATTTTCAAGCGCTTTAATAATATTTTGGTTTACTTTTGCCATTATGTTTCTCACTTTCCTAGGTGTAACTGTCTTCTAGCCACAAGCTTTTCGGTACTCTTGCTGAAATTGTGCGAGTAATACCGCTTGCTCCTCAGTCAGAGCTAGGTTATGCAACAAGTCAGGACGTCGTAACCAAGTTCTGCCTAATGACTGCTTAAGCCGCCATTTTGCTATCTCTTGGTGGTTTCCGCTGAGTAATACAGCAGGCACCTGTTTGTCGTCCAATGTTTCTGGCCGTGTATAGTGAGGACAATCTAGCAAGCCATCCGAAAATGAATCTTGCTCTGCTGATTGGTTATGACCTAATACACCTGGCACTAATCGCGCTACTGCGTCAATTAATGTCATGGCTGGTAGTTCACCACCACTCAAAATAAAATCACCAATTGACCATTCTTCGTCAACGTACGATTCTATTATTCTCTCGTCTATACCTTCATAGCGACCGGCAATTAAAATCAGTTTTTTAGAGTTTGCGAGTTCGCTCGCCCCTTGCTGATCTAATTTGCGCCCTTGCGGGGACATGTAAATTACTTTAGCGCCATCACCAGCTGCCTGTTTGGCTTCGGTAATCGCTTTTTTTAATGGCTCAACCATCATTAACATACCCGGCCCGCCCCCATAAGGACGGTCATCTACGGTTCTATGCTTATCTAAAGCGTAGTCTCGTGGATTAAAGCAGTTGAAATCAATTAAACCATTTTTTACTGCGCGACCAGTTACACCTTGGTGTGTAATAGCATCAAACATGTCAGGGAAAAGGCTTATCACCCCTACCCACAATGAACTAGTTTGAGTCATTAAAACCCAGGATCCCAGTCTACGGTAATTTCTCTTACATCATGCTTAACTTCTTTGATAACTGAATCAGTTAAAAAAGGAATTAAACGCTCTGCCTGACCAAATGCGTCTTTACTGTTTGCTTTAACAACCAGTACGTCATTTGACCCTGTCTCCATCAGGTCATCAACAGTGCCTAAGCTATAACCTTTATCAGTTACAACCGACATGCCAATGAGATCTCGCCAATAAAACTCACCTTGCGGGAGTTCTGGTAATTGCGCTGAATCCATCGAAATTTCTGCATGGGTATAAGCCATTGCTTCGTCACGATCATTGATTTGCGCAAACTTGGCGATAAAGCCTTTGTTGTGGCGACGCCAGTCGACCACTTCTAAGGTCTGCCATTTACCTTGCTGCCCTATCAACCACGGGCTGAAATCGAAGATCCCTTGGGGATCATCAGTAAATGAATGTACCTTAAGCCAGCCCTTTATACCATATGGGGCACCGAGCTTTCCTACGACAATTATTGATGAGGTGTTCTCTTGACTCATGGTTACACTTACGCCTATTAAGCCGCTTTACGAGCGTCTTTTACTAACTTAGCTACGCGATCTGAAAGAGATGCGCCCTGACCTACCCAGTGATCAACACGTGGTAAATCTAAACGAATTTTTTCTTCTTGACCTGAAGCAATAGGGTTAAAAAAGCCTACTTTCTCGATGAAGCGACCGTCACGCGAGAAACGGCTATCCGCAACCACAATTTGATAGAAAGGGCGTTTTTTAGCGCCACCACGTTGCAAACGAATAGTTACCATACCGTCCTCTAAATAGATTGACTGTTTTCATTAATAAGATTTACTCCCCAGTATGGGGAGCTGGGGAATTGTACGAGTTTTTAGCAACAATGCAAGTAAGAAGTGATGCAAAATGGCAGTTTAGTAGGTTAAACCGTGATCTGAGGAGAAAATCAAAGAGAACGCCCTATTGTGCGCATAATTTATTCAACAAAAAAGGGCCATATGACCCCTTTGTTATACATTATATAGCACTGTTTAGGTCGCTACATTAAAATTTAGGGCCACCGCCGCCCATCATTCCAGGTGGTAACATGCCTTTCATACCGCGCATCATTTTTTGCATGCCGCCTTTGCCCTTCATTTTTTTCATCATTTTTTGCATCTGCGTAAATTGTTTCAGCAACTTATTAATCTCTTGCACTTGAGTACCAGAGCCAGCTGCAATACGCTTTTTACGTGAGCCTTTAATAATTTCAGGGCGGGCACGCTCTTGTTTAGTCATAGAGCTGATAATCGCTTCCATTTGAACAAATGTCTTATCACCCATTTGGCCTTTAACAGCATCTGGTAAGTTAGCCATACCTGGTAGCTTATCAAGCATCGACATCATACCGCCCATGTTTTTCATTTGCTTAAGTTGCTCAGCAAAATCATCAAGGGTAAAGCCTGCGCCTTTAAATACTTTTTCAGCAACTTTAGCAGCTTGCTCTTTATCTACTTTCATTTCGACTTCTTCGATCAATGAAAGTACGTCACCCATTCCTAAAATACGTGACGCGATACGATCCGGATGAAAAGGCTCAAGTGCGTCAGTGCGCTCACCTACACCCATAAACTTAATAGGTTTGCCTGTAATGTGACGAATAGATAAGGCAGCACCACCTCGAGCATCACCATCGGTTTTTGTTAAAATCACACCGGTAAGTGGCAGGGCTTCATCAAAAGCTTTTGCTGTATTGGCCGCATCTTGACCTGTCATTGCATCAACTACAAATAAGGTTTCAATCGGGTTAATCGCTTTATGAAGGTCTTTAATTTCATCCATCATGTCGCTATCAACATGCAAGCGACCTGCGGTATCAACTAGTACTACATCAATAAATTTCTTTTTAGCATGCGAAATTGCAGCAGTTGCAATATCAACAGGCTTTTGAGAGATGTCACTTGGAAAAAAATCTACATCAACTTCGGTTGCGAGTGTTTCTAGCTGTTTAATCGCCGCTGGGCGGTAAACATCAGCACTTACTACTAGTACTGATTTCTTTTTTCTCTCTTTTAAAAATTTAGCAAGTTTAGCTACACTGGTGGTTTTACCCGCACCTTGTAAGCCAGCCATCATGACAACTGCTGGCGGTTGTGCATTTAGGCTTAGCTCTTCGTTAGCCTCACCCATTGCTTTTTCTAGCTCTTCACGCACTATTTTTATAAATACTTGGCCAGGGCTTAGACTTTTAGTTACCTCAACACCTACTGCGCGTTCTTTAACTTGTTTTACAAACTCGCGAACAACAGGCAGTGCTACATCGGCTTCTAAAAATGCCATACGCACTTCGCGAAGTGTGTCTTTAATGTTGTCTTCAGTCAGACGGCCGCGGCCACTGATATTCTTTAAGGTTTTACCTAATCGTTCTTGGAGGTTCTCAAACATGTAACGGTTCCGATAAGACGTTTATATCAATCCTTTAAATTCACTGTTAATTTGAGTTTTCAATTAACTAGGACTGACTTATTAAATTTCAATTAAAAGTAGTATACCGTATATGGCGCCTTACAATATAGTGTTCAAGTGCAGCTTGTTGAGTTTCTTTTTTTAAGGTCTATGCATTTGCTTTGCTATAAAATACAATGCCCATATAACAACAAGAATTATTTTGTCTCAAATTAAGTGGCCCAAGCACAATGCTGATTATTAGTTTAACTATTATTGCCAGTTTATTTTATGTGTTAGCAACGTCTCACGTGCTATCACGCCTGTTTCATCAACAAGGCCCTAGCCAAAAAGTAACGGTGATTTTAAGTACCGTAGCTATAGTGGCACATATGCTGCTGTTGGTTAACTCTGTGTTTAGATCCGATGGGCAAGATTTAAGTATTGTTAATGTTGCTTTATTAACGTGCTGGGTGATTGTTGTTTCGGTAACCGCGGTGTCGTTAAAGTTCCCAGCTACGTTGTTACTACCGGTTGTTTATGGCTTTGGTGCAATCCTAACGATTGCCAGCTTGTTTATTCCGCATCATATTATGCTGCAAAGTATTAATATTGAAATTGGTTTAGTGACACATATTTCATTATCGTTACTCGCTTACTGCATTTTAATTATTGCTACTTTATATGGCGTACAATTTTACTTTATTGATAAACGTCTTAAACGTAAAGATTTAGCGATTGTACACAGCCACCTTCCGCCTTTAATGGTTGTAGAGCGCCAGCTTTATCAACTTCTTAATTTAGGCACCATCTTGCTTACATTTGCATTACTATCAGGGTTTGTATTTCTTGATGGCATGTTTGCTAAAGAGTTTATTCATAAAACAATCTTATCGTTAGTTGCATGGGCTATTTTTGCTATTGTAGCACTTGGCCATATGAAAAAAGGCTGGCGTGGTAAACCTGTGGTTGTTACGATCATGGTCGCTGCATTTGTCCTCACACTTGCTTATTTTGGCAGCCGTTTCATTCAAGAAGTAATACTAAATAAGTTTTAACTTGACTCTGCTTGCTCACTCTAGCTTAATACGCATTGATTTATAAAAAAAGGATCCATCGTTGGACGACATATCGACAAGTACCCTGTTTATCATTTTAGGATTATTGGTACTTTTTTCTGCTTATTTTTCTGGTTCAGAAACCGGGATTATGTCAATCAATCGTATACGCTTGCGCCACCTTGCAAAAGAGGACCACCGTGCAGCTAAACGAGTCAGTAAACTACTTAGCCGTCCAGATAGACTCATAGGCCTAATTTTAATTGGCAACAACCTCGTAAATATAGCTGCAGCCCAAGTTGCGACTATTATAGGTATTCGTCTTTATGGCGACTTAGGTATTGCTATTGCAACAGGTGTATTAACCTTAGTTGTACTTATATTTGCAGAAGTAACGCCTAAAACACTTGCTGCCCTGTATCCTGAAAAAGTTGCCTTTCCGAGCTCTGTGATACTTAAAGGGTTGCTTAAAATTCTTTTCCCGTTTGTTGTTATTGTCAACTGGATGACCAACGGTATATTAAGGTTATTTGGTATTAGTGCAGAACAAATTGATGAGCACAGCATGAGCAAAGAAGAGCTTAAAACTGTAGTAAATGAATCTGGTGCTTTATTGCCTGCTCGTCATCAAAGTATGTTGACCTCTATTTTAGACTTAGAGCAAGTTACTGTTGAAGATATCATGATCCCGCGAAATGAAATTGTGGCTATTGATATTAATGACGATTGGAAATTAATTAGTCGTCAGTTAACTCACGCACAACATACACGTGTATTACTCTACAGAGACAACATAGATGATGCAGTTGGTTTTATTCACTCACGTGATGCGCTGCGCCTTCTTACTAAAGAGCAATTTGATAAACCTTCATTACTGCGTGCCGTGCGCGAAATTTACTTTATTCCTGAAGGCACCTCATTAAATACACAGCTACTTAAATTTCAGCAATCAAAAGAACGCATTGGTTTAGTCGTAGACGAATATGGTGATATTCAAGGCTTAGTAACTCTTGAAGATATTTTAGAGGAAGTGGTTGGCGACTTCACTACTACGCAAACGCGTACACCGAGCGAAGAAGTAACAACACAAAGCGATGGCTCTTGCATTGTTGATGGTGGGGCAAACGTTCGCGATTTAAATAAAGAAATGGGCTGGGAATTCCCGCTTGATGGACCTAAAACACTGAGCGGTTTAATTGTTGAATACCTAGAAGATATTCCGGATGCTAAACTCAGTCTACGTATTGCAGGCTACCCTGTTGAAGTGCTTGAAGTAAAAGAGAACATGATAAAACAAGTAAAAATACAGCCTAATATGCGAACCAAATAAATTAAAAAAGGAGTCAATTGACTCCTTTTTTAATACCTACAAAGACTTAACCAAATAATAAACGCTCAAACCAGCCTTTATCTAGCTCGTCCTCACAGCGTTTTAACTGCACACCATAACGACTAGCGCGATGCTTAACTTTGTTAGCAACACTCATTAACCATTTTTTCTTTTTGTACGTGCCGCGTTTGTAACCACCCCAACCTTCATGATAATTAAGGTATTGTGCGTAAGCATCCCACTTTGATATTTTGTTTACTTTGTGGGTTTTATAAACAAACCACGCCATAAAGTCGATAGCATCATCAAAGTCATCTCTGTCAGCACCATTATTACCGGTTTCACGAATGTAGTCAGACCATGTCGGTGTTTTAGCTTGAGAATAACCATACGCATCACTTGCACGGCCTGTAGGTATTATCCATAAAAAGTATTCCATTGGCGGCGCTGCATCATGCTTAAATGAACTTTCTTGATACATCATGCTCATGAGAACATGCTTTGGCGACCCCCACTTTTCTTGGGCGTCTTTTGCATCAAAATACCAATCTGGCTTTTCTTCAAAAATCTTACATAAGTTATTTGGCTGTTTAGGCGGCGCAGTAGCACACCCAGCTAAAGTGAGGGCAAGAGATAAAATAATTGCATTTTTTTTCATTTTTTAATATCTCACTGAACTTTTTTAAAAAGCGTGGGTCCGAGCTTGTGAATGCAGTAGTAAAGCATTGTTTCATCCCTGAAAAGTACTTACGCAGCCACCTTGGGCTGCGTTTTTTTAAGCTTTAAAAAGTATTTACTTTTTAAAATACGCGTTTAAGAATGCAGTAAAGGATAAAGTGTCGGCGCTTTCAATTGCAGCTCTAGCTTCATTAGAATCTATTACTTGCTGCTCAAGCCACGGCTTTAAAAACTCACTATAATCGGTAGATTCATGACTTTGTTTGTATTTATTGGCAAGCGCTAAAGCGAAGTGTCCATTATCTAAGCCAGACTCTTTAAGTTGTGCTACATAATGCCCAGAATAAGTAAGCTCAGGCTTGTGTATCCACGTCGACATTTGCTCTATGGTGCTCGAGTAATAATCAACGCCATATGCGTTGTCCATCCACTTAGCAACATCAGCAAGTTGTGTGAATATCTCATCTCCCCAAGACTGCAGGCTGCGAGCATTATTATTAAAGTTAAGCATCAAACCGGCTTCTCTACCTTGATTTACAACAGTATCAAGGTTTTCAGTGCTACGTGCTTGCTCTTTCCAGTCCATTTCTGGTGAATCTTTTAATAAGCAGTACGTTAAAAATACGTCTAAGAAGTGGATTTGTTCAATATCAATACCTACTTCACTAAACGGGTTAACATCTAAAGCACGAATTTCTACATACTCAATACCCGCTCTGAGTAAAGCATCTGTTGGTGTTTCACCGCTTTTTGCATTACGTTTAGGACGAATAGGAGAGTAAAACTCGTTTTCAATCTGGAGTATATTTTTATTTAGCTGCTTAGGCGTATTGCTCGTGTAATCGTCAAGGTCGCCGTAAATATCTGAGGGTGTATTGATTGCTTTTTTAAGGCCTGCCACATACTCATCGAGTGAATTATACATAACACGCAGTGATGATTGAGCGCTGTTAGTATACCCTAAATTACCAAGTCGTAATGCAGTGCCTACTTCTAAATAAAGCGTCCCTTTACCTAACTTTTTAAACGGTAAATCGGTTTCTCGCCCTTGCAAAAATGAGCTACATAAAGCAGGCGAGGCACCAAACATATAGCTTATTAGCCACAACTCACGTTTAAAATTACGTATTAGCGAGAGGTAACCATCCGAAATAAAATCTTGAAGGCTTGCATCGCTTTGTTTTAGTGAATGCAGCGACTGCCAAAGAGAATCAGGGAATGAAATGTTAAAATGCACACCTGCTATTGCTTGCATCATACTGCCGTAACGGTTTTTTAACCCTTCACGGTACAGTGTTTTCATTTTACCTGTATTCGAATCGCCAAACTGGGCAAGCACAATATCGTCTTGGTGTTCGATAAAACACGGCATACTTATAGGCCATAGCAATTCATCGCCCATTTTTTCAAGCGTAAACTTTTGCAGATCTTTTAATTGCTTAAGTGTTTGCGTAGACGATTCGCTAACAGGAGTAATAAATTCAAGTAAAGACTCAGAAAAATCAGTTGTAATATGCCCGTTAGTTAATGCACTACCCACGCCTTTTGGGTGTCCCTTGTCTGAGATTACGCCATCGTTTTTAATTCTTAGCGACTCTCGCTCTATACCACGTTTAATGCCTTTAACTGCGTATTGGTGCTCATTTACAGATAACGCTTCAAGTGCGTTAGTCAAATCATGTGTTGTCAAAAAATCTTTCCTCGGGCCACGTGGCTTAATCATATGGTTATGGGGGCTAATTACTTAGACTCAAGATAAATTAATAAGAAGAATGTAAATTCTCACTAATTACGAATATTTATCAGCTTCCTACATACGCTCTATGTAACCAATATGATTAAATTTAGTCATAATCTTGCCACTGCTATTGGTATTATACAAATGCTTAAGTGTGTATTTATGCAAAAATTAAATACATAAAAGTTATGTACCTAACAATAGACCTAAATTGTTCCAAAAGAAGCACAAAAGTTTCTGACTTTTCTTCTCATTAAAAGTTGATCTAGATCAATAAAAGTGATTATTTAAAGGGTTCCTCTGTATCTGACAGCTTCTTTTTTTGCTTTGTACCGACTAAACAATATAATTGCGCCAACAGTAAAGGATGATAAAAAATTTTATGCGCAATAATAAAAGCTTAAAAAATGAAGAAGTACATTTTGAACACTCGCAAGAGCTTGTCTCTACCACTGACCTAAGAGGGGTAGTTACGTATGCGAATCAAGGATTTTGTTCCGTAGCAGGATATAGTGAGCAAGAGCTGTTAGGTAAAAACCACAGTATTGTACGTCACCCTGATATGCCTAAAGCGGCTTTTAAAGAAATGTGGGAAACATTAAAGCAGGGCCATTCATGGCGAGGGATGGTAAAAAACCGTTGCAAGGATGGGCGTTATTACTGGGTAGACGCATTTGTAACACCTATATTTGAACACGGTCAGCTTATTGGTTACCAATCAGTTAGAACAAAACCTAGCGAAGAATTAAAAAAACGAGCACAAGAACTTTATAATAAAATTAACGCCGGAAAATCAATATCAAGTATTCGTGAGCACAGTCAGCTTAGACAGATTATTAGCCTTAGTTGCGTGTTAGTATGGCTTGTGAGCGTTGCTATACTTGCCTCGGTAAACATGGCTTTCATCAGTTTATTAGTGATAATAGGTGTTGTTGCCCTTAATTTTGACGAATTAATTAAAACCCCTACTGTTTTACGAGAACAAAGAGCAAAAGCTGACTCTGTATCGCGCTATGTATATAGCGGAAATACCCCTCACAGCGTAAGTGACTACAGAGAACAACTACTTACTGCTAAATTACGCACCGTTTTAGGTCGCGTTAAAGACTCCACAGAAAGCTTTAACGGTATTGCAATTAATTTAGATGAGCAGTCAACCCTCACTGAAAAAGGAATTGCATCACAAGGTGAGCGCCTTGAACAAATTGCATCAGCAATGACGCAAATGAGCTCTACAATCGGCGAAATATCAACTAATACCGCTGAAACTGCTGACAAGGTAAATTCAACACATCAAAGTTGTTCAGAAATAAAAGAGCACATTGCTGATAATAGTTTTATGGTTACTGATTTAGCTTCTCAAGTTGAGCAGGCAGCCACTACCGCAAGCAGTTTAGCTGATGAGGCTGATAAAATAGGGCAAGTAATGAGTGAAATTGAAGGTATCGCGGATCAAACTAACCTACTTGCACTTAATGCTGCCATTGAAGCTGCTAGAGCAGGTGAACATGGCCGTGGTTTTGCAGTTGTGGCTGATGAAGTAAGAACCCTCTCCTCTCGAACTCAAAATGCCACCACTCAAATTCACAGCTCGATTAAAGAAATACAAGATACCTTATTTAACTGGTCAAAAGTAATGCAAAGCACTAAAACCCAGGCCGATAACTGTGTTAATACAACGGCGCAAACTCAGGATGAGTTAGAGGGTATTTTTAATCAGATAAGTGAAATATCGCAATTAGCGATGCAAATATCTTCAGCTGCAGAAGAGCAACAAATGGTGAGCAACGATATTAGTCATAACGTTACACAAATTAAAAGCTTTAGCGATAACAATCTAAGTTTAAGCTTTAACGTAGCAACAGGTGCAGCTGAACTTGTAGAGGGCTCTCGTAAAGTAAATGATTTGCTGCTCACATTTAAAGTATAAAAAAACCGCTATATAAATAGCGGCTTTTTTCTGTAGCTTAGAGGTTAACGATTAGCAAAAACTAATCCTTCGTCATTTGCATCTATTGTGATGACACTACCAGATAAGTAATCTCCACTAAGTAGCTTTTGCGCTAATGGATTTTCTATAGTTTGTTGAATTGCACGTTTTAGTGGACGCGCCCCATAAACAGGGTCAAATCCACTGGCTGCAATTCGCTCAAGCGCTGCATCACTTATTTCAAGTAAGTAACCCATTTCAGTTAAACGCTCACGAAGTTTCATCAACTGAATATCAGCAATTTCTTTTATGTGCTCGTTAGCTAATGGGTGAAATACAACTGTTTCGTCTATTCGGTTAATAAATTCAGGCCTAAACTCGCTAATAAGTACATCCATTACTTTATTTTTAAGTGTTGCATAGTCGTTGTTGCCAGCTTGTTCTTGAATGATATCTGAGCCTAAATTTGAAGTCATAATGATCACAGTATTTTTAAAATCAACCGTGCGGCCTTGCCCATCAGTTAAGCGTCCATCATCAAGCACTTGCAGTAAAATATTAAATACATCAGGGTGTGCTTTTTCAATCTCATCAAGCAATATTACCGAGTATGGTTTACGACGAACGGCCTCGGTTAAATAACCCCCCTCCTCATAGCCAACATAACCAGGAGGTGCCCCTACGAGACGTGCTACTGAGTGTTTTTCCATAAACTCAGACATATCAATGCGTACCATGGCATCTTCGGTATCAAACATAAAGCCTGCAAGCGCTTTTGTTAACTCTGTTTTACCAACACCTGTTGGGCCTAAAAATAAAAATGAGCCAATCGGGCGGTTAGGATCAGCAAGCCCCGCACGTGAACGACGTATAGCATTTGCAACCGCTACAACGGCTTCGTCTTGTCCTATTACTTTACTATGAAGCTTATCTTCCATTTGCAGTAGCTTTTCACGCTCACCTTGAAGCATTCTTGATACAGGGATACCTGTCCAGCGTGAAAGTATTTCAGCTATTTCGTCTTCCCCTACTTGGTTTTTAAGTAAGGTCATTTCTTGCATTTCAGCTTGAGACGCTAAATCGAGCTTACGCTCAAGCTCTGGAATACGCCCGTATTGCAATTCTGACATACGTTGTAAATCGCTAGCTCTGCGTGCCACATCTAAGTCTAAGCGTGCTTGTTCGAGCTCTGCTTTAATAACTTGAGTGCCTTGCAGTGATGCTTTTTCTGCATTCCAAATTTCATCAAGCTCTCTGTACTGGGAGTCAAGATCTGTGATCAGCTCTTGCATTTCACTGCGGCGCTTTTGACTCGCTTCATCTTTTTCTTTAGCAAGTGCGTTATCTTCAAGTTTTAACTGAATAATTTTTCGCTCAAGCTTATCAAGCGACTCTGGTTTAGAGTCAATTTGCAAACGTATAGAAGAGCCGGCTTCGTCTATTAAATCAATCGCTTTATCTGGCAATTGGCGGTCACTAATATAACGATGCGACAATTGCGCAGCAGCAACTATTGCAGGATCAGTAATTTCTACAGAGTGATGCAATTCATAGCGCTCTTTTAAGCCACGCAAAATTGCGATGGTGTCTTCAACTGATGGTTCTTCAATTAATACTTTTTGAAAACGACGTTCAAGTGCTGCATCTTTTTCTATGTATTTGCGGTACTCATCAAGCGTAGTTGCCCCCACACAATGTAGCTCGCCACGAGCTAGTGCAGGCTTTAGCATATTGCCCGCATCCATCGCACCGTCGCTTTTACCGGCACCTACAATAGTGTGTATTTCATCAATAAATAGGATGACTTGGCCTTCTTCTTTAGCCAACTCGTTGAGAACTGATTTTAAACGCTCTTCAAATTCGCCACGGAATTTAGCGCCTGCAACTAATGCCCCTAAATCTAACGATAAAACACGTTTATTTTTTAATCCTTCAGGTACTTCGCCATTAATAATACGCTGCGCTAACCCCTCAGCAATGGCTGTTTTACCAACACCTGGCTCACCTATTAAAACAGGGTTATTTTTAGTACGGCGCTGGAGTACTTGAATAGTGCGGCGAATTTCATCGTCTCGACCTATTACGGGATCAAGCTTACCTTGCTCGGCACGCTCAGTTAAATCAATCGTAAATTTTTCGAGTGCTTGACGCGTTTCCTCAGCATTAGGATCATCTACCTTCTGTCCACCTCTAATTGCTTTAATGGCATTTTCAATTTTTGTAGAGGTAATATTTAGTGAGCGGAATATATCGCCAAGTGGCCCTTTATCTTCACATGCTGCAAGTACAAATAGCTCACTCGAAATGTATTTATCTTTGCGTTTTTGCGCATATTTGTCACATAAGTTAATAAGTGATGCCATGTTGTTTGACAACTGTACATCGCCTCCAACACCTTCGACTTTAAAGAGTTTTTCAATTTCTTGAGAAAGTTTGGTATTGAGCTCGTCAGCACTAACTCCTGTTTGCGCAAATAGCGCTCGCACACTTGAGCCACTTTGTTGTAGCAATGAATACATTAAGTGCACTGGCTCAATAAATTGATGGTCGCGACCAAGCGCTAAGGATTGCGCATCAGAAAGCGCAGATTGAAATTTGCTCGTAAATCTATCTAAACGCATGAGGGTTTACCTATTTAATAAACTAATTGTTTAATAAATGGGTATGTTAATAGAAATGTTCAAGGTGTGAGGATAAATATAATCACTAATGTACGCTTTACTTGCGCCAGATCAAACTTGCCATACGCCCTGTTTGACCATCGCGGCGATACGAAAAAAATTGCTCTTTTTGTAAAACAGTACAATGCTCACCGCCACTAATATTTGTAACCCCCAACTGTTGTAACTGAATACGGGCTATGTGATAAATATCAGCAAGGTATTTTTTATTTTTTTGCAGCTTAAACGCATCAATAAATAAAGCCGAATGTGCTTTAAATAAATTAAAAACCTCTTCACCTACTTCAAACTGTGTGGGCCCAATAGCAGGACCTAACCAAGCATAAATTTTAACAGGGTTCGTTTTGAAGTAACTGAGAGTATTTTTAATAATCCCCTGCTCTAAACCACGCCAGCCACCATGAATAGCTGCTATTTCTTCGCCATTGTCACTCGAAAGCAAAATGGGTAAGCAATCTGCAGTCATTATCGCTAAAGGCTGACTTTTAAGTGTTGTGAATAGCGCATCGCCATCATGCAATTGAGTAAAGTCAAACTGCTCATCAACAACAATAACATTAGCACTATGTGTTTGATTAACCCATATAGCCGGAGCTGGCAGTTTTTTGGTGAGTAAAGCGCGATTTTGTAATACATGGTTTTTGTTATCACCTACATGAAACCCCAAGTTCATATTTAAAAATGGTGCTTTTGATACACCGCCTTCACGTGTAGTACTGAGAGTATCTACACTATCAAGGCGTTGCCATGGAGCTGATAACAAATACATTATCTATCGATATCAGGGTTTGCTTTAGTATCTTCACGAAGCGCAACCGTCATAGCGACCATATCATCAGGAATAGGTGCCTGCCATGTCATCATTTCACCTGTAATTGGATGAGCAATGCTGAGTTTTACTGCATGCAGTGCTTGGCGTCTAAAGCTGCGAAGCAATTCAAACAACTCAGGAGTGGCACCTTTAGGTGGACGCGGACGCCCGCCGTATGATTGATCGCCAATTAACGGATGGTTCAAGTGAGCCATGTGTACACGAATTTGGTGCGTACGGCCAGTTTCTAAGCGTAAACGTAGACGTGTGTGCGCACGAAACTTCTCAGCAACACGGTAGTGAGTAATCGCGGGTTTACCCATTTCATGTACTGCCATATGAGTACGCTGCGTAGGATGGCGGCCAATCGCTTTTTCAACCATACCACCAGCAGTCATGGTGCCATTACATAGCGCTTCATATTCACGAGTGAAGTTTTCGCGCTTTTGTAGTGCTTTCACTAAATGCGTTTGGGCCTGAATCGTTTTAGCTACAACCATTAGGCCTGTAGTGTCTTTATCCAAACGATGGACAATACCCGCACGCGGCACATTTATGATTTCAGGATAGTAATGTAATAGTGCATTAAGCACTGTGCCATTTGGATTACCTGCACCTGGGTGGACCACTAACCCCATAGGTTTATTAATAACCAAAATATCATCGTCTTCATAAACAATGTTTAATTTGATATCTTGTGCTTCGTATTCACGCGGTGCTTCAATTGTTGTTTCAACATTTACAACTTCACCACCTAGTAGCTTTTCGCGTGGTGTGTTGAAAATTTCACCGTCTACGGTGATTTTATCATCCAAAATCCACGTTTTTATACGAGAACGTGAATAATCAGGGAACAATTGTGCTAATACTTGGTCTAGACGTTTACCACCTAAGTCGGTAGGAACATCGGCTTGAAGAGAAATTTGCTCTGACATTAGTAACTTTACCCAATTTACCAGTGCAAGCTTTGCTCGACTGGGTTAGAATCGCTTTTAATAAAAGCATAATATAATACGCATAGTTTACTCGGTTTTACCGACTTGGCCTAGCCGAAGACATCGAAGGTAACAAATAAAATGATAAATAAAATAGGGAAACGTGCATTCGCCATTGTTTTTTCAGCTTCTGTACTTAGTTTAGGCGCATGTTCGTCTGCACCAGACCAAGAAGATATTCAACGTGTACCTAATAAATCTGCACACGCTCTATACGAAGATGCAAAAGAAACACTAGATTCTGGTTTATATGCGCGTGCAATTGAACTTTTAAGCGCTATAGATTCACGCTACCCGTTTGGCCCATTCTCTAAACAAGTACAAATGGATTTGGTATATGCACATTACCAATCAGGCAATACTGAACAAGCACTTGCAACAATCGATCGCTTTATTCGATTAAACCCAAATCATAAAGATCTTGATTATATGTACTACATGCGTGGTTTAGTAAATATTAAAGCCGATAAAAACGCATTCCAAGAATACTTTGGCGTAGACAGAGCTGACCGTGACGCAAATCGTACACGAGTAGCGTTTACCGATTTATCTACTCTTGTTAAGCGTTTTCCAAAAAGTGATTACGCACCAGAGGCTAAACGCCGTTTAGTGTGGCTTTTGAACCGTATGGCGCGTTATGAGCTAAAAGTAGCAACTTACTATTACGAACGTGAAGCTTACTTAGCAGCCGCTAACCGAGGCAAGTATGTTGTAGAACATTATTCGCAAAGCAGTTACTTAGAGCCTGCTTTAGAAATGATGGAAAAGAGCTACGATAAACTTGGCTTAACAGAGCTAAGCGAACATGCTAAACAAACCAGAATGGTAAATAGTAGAAATAAATAAACAAAAAAGGCGCTTACTAAAGCGCCTTTTTCTATACCATATTGTCATTATACCAATCTGCTTATATGTGGGATCTATTTAACGTCAAGAAAATTACGCTAGAACTAGGCAAAAGTTTTTTATCTAGTTGTTCTAAATAAAAAATTTTAACTACGTAATAGTGCAATTTAATTCGTTAAATTGATCAAAGATTTACGCATGTTGGTATTAAATAGCTTCTTCATCTTCTTCAGCAGTACGAATACGAACAACACGCTCAACATCAGTCACAAAGATTTTACCATCGCCGATTTTCCCCGTTTGCGCTGTTTTAACAATCACTTCAATTGCACGATCAACGTCTTCATCGCTTAGTACAATATCAAGTTTAACTTTAGGTAAAAAATCAACCATGTATTCTGCACCGCGATAAAGCTCAGTATGCCCTTTTTGGCGCCCAAAGCCTTTAACTTCACTCACAGTCATACCTGTAATACCCACGTCAGATAACGCTTCGCGGACATCATCAAGCTTAAATGGTTTTATAATTGCTTCTATCTTTTTCATATTAATTACTTTTTAAAGCTTCAGTTGCCTCGATTTTAGACAATCGAGAAGCCCATAGCAAACAAAGTGATTGAATTTGATGATAAAACAATCAGCCATGGTATTATTATTTTCACAAAGATAGCTATAATAAACTATCAAGCCATATATGAGATTAATATGAAGAACAAGCATAATGGATTCACCCTCTTAGAGCTTATGGTGACCGTAGCCATAGTCGGTATTATTGCATCAATCGCGCTTTGGAATAGTAGTGACATGCTTGAGGAAAACAGAGCTGAGAATTTTTTATTAGAATTAAAAAGAAATATTGCATATGCACGCTCACAAGCAGCAAGCACCGATGAAATAGTTGTTGTATGCCCTACAGGGCAAGGAAAAGTTAAAAACAAACAAGATACGTTCAACTGCAACGCAAAGTGGGATGAAAATAAGATTATTGTTGTATTTATCGATGTTGATAATGACGGAAACTACAATAACGCCTCTGATACATTACTAAGAGCAATGGAAGAAATATCAGACAACGATAAGCTGTCGTTTGAGGGTAACGATCGTCGCTTACGTTTTAATACCAGTGGTAGAATTACAACAGCCCCTGGAGACTTCATTTTTTGCCCCAATAGCACCAATGAAAATAATAAAGCGTTAACCGTATCTCAATCAGGTACTGCTTTCTACGTTGGTGATACGAATAAAAAGTGCGGTTAAAAAACACACAATTCATATTGCCATATTTTCATCATTTACTACACTGAGCTAATACACTTTATAACTCAGGACTTCAGGGATGAAGATATCAATATATAAAAATAAAGGTATGACACTACTCGAACTAATGATTTCGTTAGCCGTTGTGAGTGTTATTAGTCAACTCTCTATGTGGTTTTATCCAGATTTTCTAGCCAATAATCGCTTAGATAGCCACGTAAACCTTCTGCATAGAAACATTAATTACGGGCGACTCTACGCTATTGAAAATGGTACTTACGTTACGCTTTGTGCTCTTAAAGATAACCGATGCAGTAAAGAGGAGTGGGCGGGTAAAATGTCATTATTTATAGATATTGATAAATCAACTACATTAGATGATGACGAGCTCCTATTAAGTATATTTGAAGAGGCTCATCACGATGACAGCCTTGAATATCCTCGTAGCGCAATTACTTTTAGACCTGATGGCTCATTGAATGGTTTTCAAAATGGGACATTTATTTATTGTCCCAATACTGATAAAGCCAGGCTTGATGGGCTGGCTTTATCAGTAAGTCAAACGGGACGTATCAGAATAAAATCAACAAATAAATGCCAAAAAAATTAAATTAACGTCCCCAACAATACTCAACATCTGAATTACCTTTAGTACCTTTAGCGCCTTTGTAACCGGTGTCTGTAATTGTAATTTCTTTACAGTCAGTATCACCTTTAACAGCACCAGCAATAGGCTTTGCGGTAATGGTAAAAGTATTATCGTCATCATCTACATCTATAGATAACTCAAAATGACCATTCTCAGTTTTGTCTTGCAGCCCTAAATCAGAAAATACTTCCGTGTACTCACTATTATCTACAAAATATTGCTCTTCTTTATTTGCTGCATCGAGTAATGCAGCAGCTGCCTCAGCACGTGATGCACGTTTTACATACTCCGTATAATTGGGCAACGCTACTGCTGCTAAGATACCAACAATTGCAACAGTAATCATTAGTTCGATTAGTGTAAAACCGCGAGTTAATTTAATCATATATATACCTTAATTACTCACTTCATCATTTTCTTCGCGTTTATAAATATAGGTTTGTTGTGTTTTAAAACCAAAGCCTACAGTATCAGAATCATTTACCAATTGTACCGTACCGTCAACAACAGTTAAGTCGGGCCCTACTAGCTCTACAGGCTTCATTGGGTTTTGAGCATTTTCATCTTTAATCCCAGGTCCAATTAAATAAAACTGGCTCTCTTGCGTTACTTCAATAGTAGGATTGTTATCGCATTTACCATCACTATTTCCGTCTGCGCACGATGGTCCCTCCCCAAAATATAATTGTGGCGTATCGGGCACATCATAGCTAGTGGTAAATTTTAAGTCGTCATATACTTTCGTTCCGTAATGTAGATGAAAAGCATATAAAGAACCCGCGCCACCACTTAACGAGCATTGATTTTCAGTTGACGTATCCGATGATGGAGTAAAACTTGTAAAGTATGCAACACCTCCTACAACGGTCGCCGCAGCTAGTGATTTTTCACCTGTTCCAAGCTCATAACGCCAGCCTTTAAACTTAGCTAAATCAACTTCTAGGTCAATAAACTCGTCTACATCGTCTAATGCATTACCAAACGGATCGCTGTTCATTTGCATTAAATCTGTTGGTTTTATTATTGTAGGAGCGCTCGTGAATGATTGAGTAACTGTGTTTTCATCTCTTATCATAAACAGTTGATCGTCTTCATTAGTGCCTGTTGGTTTAGAACGATTGCCACTGCCTATTACAATTGCATCATAGGGCGTATCCAAACGTGTGATAACTGTTTCACCATTAACCGTTGTTTCACTTACTTTACTATAAAGTGTACGCGCTACAAGTGGTTGATAGAAAAAGCGTCTATCCTGACTCGCTAATGAACTACCTAACTCAGCAAGTTTAAAGTGAGTAAAATCACTCGTACTGCTTCCTGGCATGTCAATTCGCCAAATATCCCCACCAGTATCTGCAGCGTAAATTCTATCAATATACCCATCGTAATCGGAGTCCAATGTAGATAAATTAGCGGCAATTGAATGCTTACCTTTAAAGCCATTTTCGCTCGGCGTTAAAGCCCACACCTTTTTACCTGTTTCAGCCTCAACAATATAAATACCACGACCTATTGAATCTTCACTTCTAACTGCTGCATCTTTATTTGTATCATACCCTGCACCAAACACTAATAGGGGCTTGTTTCCAAAGGCTTTAATATAGGCAATTTGTGGTTTTGACCACGTTTGCCCCAACTCTGTAAAATCCCCCTTGCCACCTTCAATCGGGCTATTCCATAATTTCTTTGGTTTATTAGGGTCTGTTATATCAAGTGCATAATAGTTCTGTCCACCACGACGCATCCCAGTAAAAGTCCATACATCATCGCCATCGCTAGCATCTATGATTCCATCATTAGCGCCGTCGTCATTTAAGCTTTTATCACTAAAGTAAACACTAATTGGACCATCCATGCCATACACTTTAGTATCAGCCTGATTTTCACGTAAAGGTTCAATAATGTCGTATAAGGCTGATGGTATAAAGGCCCAACTTTCGCTAACCGTCTCATCTGAGTCCTTAAACATATGCAAAAATCCAGCATTAGTACCTATTAAGATTCTAATGTCATCGTTGCCATAATCTATTGCGACCGGTTTTGAGTGAAGGGGGTCACCAAAAATATCTTGGCGCTGATCGACACTCGAGCCATCTCCGTCTTCATCATCGACATCAATACCCATAGCCCATTTTATATCGTTGCTTGATAGACTTAGCGGATTATTATCAACGGCATCGAGAATATCACTCACCACAGAGGTATTAAAATCAACAATAGCTCCCTGGTTATCTGTATATAGATTACGACTATCGGAGTCTAACGTAGTCAAATGCCGGTTAACGCCACCTTGGGCAACTAAATTACCATCAGGAGCTTCGCCATCTGGTAACCAAAACGTTTCTGCATTTTCGTCAATTAAGCCACTATCATCAAGCGCAGATAGCCCTTTAGAATCAACAATTTGACTCCCTGACACTTTTAATTTTTTTAAATTCCCGCGCCATCTAGCGCCTGTTTCTGGATAAAACATGGCAAAGTAAATAGCATCACGGCTACGGGTTTGATCGACATTATTACTAGCAACTGACGGTGAAGAGAAGCTGTCATTTACTTCCCTAATTCTAGAAATGGTATTTTTTAGTGCTTCAGATAAAGCCTCTGATGTTCGAGCTTCTAGGTACTGTCCACCACCTATCGAAGCAGCTCCCTCTAATAACTTAATGCCATCGGCACTCATACCTGTACCAAAACCAATCGTATACACTCTACCAGTATCTAAAACATCGCTAGTATTTGAATATAAATCTACCTTAGTATTATTAGTTCCATGAATGATTTTAGATAAAGCCACTAAATAACTATTTGAATAATCACCATCAACAAAAGGAATCGACTCATCAAATATGTCATTGTGAACACTTTTTATTTGATTGTTACGATCACTATCACTTGTTGGGTCGCCATCTGTCATTAATATTAAATTTATTGAGTTATCACACCTCAAAGGGTCGCCAGCGCCTTTTGCAAAAGGCGACTTATAGCTCCCACTTGCATCTGCGCTTTTATCTCGATTGTTTATACCATTTGCAAAATCGAGACTTGCACCTGTAATGTAACGATAGGCCTCCCAAAGAGTCTCTGTTATTGGCGTAGAACCACTTGCTGGAAGATCATCAATTTCGTCTAAAATATTTGATTTGCTAGCGCCAGATCTTGCAAGTACATACCCCCCTGAACCACCGTTAAAACGCATTAATCCAAAATCAATATCATCGTTATCATTTACTAACTGTTTAATAGCATTTTGAGCAACGTTTAATCGGCTGTCATTACATGAAGCAGTTGGATATCCACCACTATAACTGTTACCTGATGTATTTGTGCCATTATAAAAACGGCTATAACGTATTCCCTGATTACTAGTTGCTCTTTTAAAACATTGATTGGTATCATTTACATTATTACTTTCAAAACAGGTTACTTGATAGAAGCGTG
Organism: Pseudoalteromonas sp. MMG006; assembly: GCF_018101025.1. Taxonomy (NCBI): domain Bacteria; kingdom Pseudomonadati; phylum Pseudomonadota; class Gammaproteobacteria; order Alteromonadales; family Pseudoalteromonadaceae; genus Pseudoalteromonas; species Pseudoalteromonas sp. MMG006. Next base: position 348,366 of record NZ_JAGJEJ010000001.1, on the reverse strand, counting down.
GAGTAGTTCTACCTACACCATCCCATTGGTAACATTGTCCTCCATCCGTCACATCCCAAGCCATGCTGCCTGAAGTATCAAATATCATTAGTACTCTTGGGTTTTCATCTGTCTCTACATCATGGTTTACATAAAGCTCTATATCTTCAGCAGTAACAGATGCAGTGAGTGTAAGGCCAATTAATGAAGCAAATACTTTATTAAATTTCATATTAAATCCCCTTACTTGTGCTAGCCATTTCTTGGGCTACACCTGTAACAATGGTCAGTTCATGCTTAGCTTTAGAGCCGTATTTAATTGTAGTAGAGACTTGTAACATATTGCATGAAATTCCTGCCGTAAAATTAAATCTACGTGGGCACTCTAAATCAAGTGCGCCTTGATTGAGATTGATCATTTTACTTTTCATATCATTGTGCTCAGCTATAACCATACCTTCTGTATCAGCATCGGTCATAGTAGTAACTTCATCAGGTGATAAAAAAAACTGATTTGCAGCCCCCTTGTTAGCCTCATCAGAAATCATTCTTTGAACCTCACCAAGTAGCTTATTTTCTGCAACTTCACGTTCTTGTGCAGCATTAGTAATTTTAATATCAATACTGCTGCTACTCATTAAAGTAACGGCTATACCTGTTACAGCGATAACCATAATAAGCGCCGTGATCAATACAACACCTTGCTGCTTAGCTCGTAACTTTATTAAATGCGCCATAGATTAGCTCCTACATTATTCAACCTAATTGTGGTTGTGAACACTGTGCGTCTGTAGCTGTCAGCGAATGAAAGCTCTCGTTTATCTTCATCTTCGCCCAAGGTGTATGTTTGATTTTTAATTTTTACCCCAGGATCTTCTTGTAGCGATCTTATGAGTAAAAATACTTGTACAGTTAATATGCCCTTTCTGTTTTCCCAATCTGTATGCTCCATATTATTGATACTTCTGTATGTATCAACTCGGCTATCACTATCGGTATCAAGACCAAAAATAAAGCGCATATTTTCAACGCCCTCCATTATAGTTTCGGTCGTAATTTTGCCACCAACTAAGCGTTTTCTCATTAATGCTGGCACCTTGAGGCTTTTATTATTTACTGTATAAGTTTGCTCTGATAAGTAATAAACATGATGGCTGTACGGCCATATTGATGCATTTACATTGATAGAACCTGCACCTATTACACCACGTTTAAATTGAGCCTTTTCTTGCTCTGCTATAAAGTAGTTTTCATCAGCCTGCGTTTCACCTGTATCAAGCTGATTGCCTTGTAAAAATTTTAACTGAATAATATCTGTATTTTTAATAGGGTTACTTGCACAGTTTAGCTCTTTTGAAGAAACAGCCACTTTGGCATAAATAGCTCTAAAGTTACTCGCTGTTGATAAATCAGGAAAACTGCCGTTATTTAAACCCTCGGTACAATCAGCACTGGGGTTAGATAAGGATGTCGTATTAGCGGATGTAAACGAATCATCATAATAAGTACCCCAAAAGCCAATCTGTTCAATATCACGTTGCATTATATTTATAGCTAACCGACCTGACTCCTGAAGCTCACCAATAGTCATCGTATCCTTAGTGATTACCTTCATCCCTATATAAGTGAACATGACGCCACCCAAAATTAGGCCACCTATAAATAACGAAATCATAACCTCTATAAGTGTAAAACCTGTTTGCTTCATGTTAGCTCCTGAGGTAAATGTAACTAGTTAAAACTACTAAGCGGCGTTTTTTATCCGCTGTGCCACATTTTATAGCGGCGGTAGCATCATTAGCGTTAAACTCCTGTCGTCCCTGCCATGAAACTATTACTTCTAAGTTAAATGCCTTACCGCCTGAACCTGCAACTGCTGTTGGCGCTATACATACTGTCGCGTCGTCTAGCGACCCTGTGTTTTCCCGCGCTCGAATGGCGCGTTTCCATTGCTGTAAATCAAGCGCAGCAACTTGCGCTGCAGTGCATGAACCACTAAAACAAGCCATAGAGGTAGACGTTGAAGTTTCACTATTAAATGTTTGCGTATACAGGGCGACTAACTGAGCAGTATCATTTGCACGAATGCGCTGCACAATATCATTACCAAGGGCTACAGCAGCAGCGCGTTGCATGGAATCAAAGCTTGCCTGTTTTGCTTTTGCTTGAAGCGCTACGGCACCTAATAAACCAAAGCTTAAAATGATAAACGCAATTAGCACTTCAATTAAAGTGAAGCCTTTTTGTGTGTTAGTCTGAGGGGATCGCATAGTGAACCAAATAAAAATTATCTAATAGTAAGTTTATGTCATTCTAATTTAGTTTCAATAATTACTAGGATAGGCGGTTAAATTTGTTGATAAACGGTTAAAAAGCACTAAAGTCCGTTTATCTTTAGCGGTTAAATTTAAAGTCATATGATTGGAGTTTAAATAAGTCAGAGCCTATTTAATATGGTTGTTCTTATGACTAGACGATATCATAAGAATAGCCTCCAAAACCACGGAGCTAGAAACCTTGTGCAGTTATCCCCTAGATTTAGCAAACCTCAACCCTGGAAGATAATAGGCTCTAATTTAAAATATTTTTTACTGTTTTTAGCTCTCGCCTGCTAACGGTTAAATGATCGTTGCAACCCATAAGCTCTACGCTATGCACACCTGAGCCATGAGTATTTAAAGATAAAAGTTTGCTTTTATTTACTAAAGTATTTCGATGGATTCGTACCAATTGAGTAGGATACTGTGATTCCAGTTGCTTTAGACTGGATTCAATAAACGCTTCCCCGCCTTCAAATACCATATTAGTGTACTTTTCTTGGGCATTAAAATAATAAACATTGTCAAGCTCAACACTTTTAGTCGTTCCCCCCAACTGATAACTAATTTTAGTTGAGTGCTGTTTTTGCACATGCGCTTTGTTCAAGCGTCCAACCTGATCTAACACTTTTACTATGGATTGTTTTGTAACTGGTTTAACTAAATAACCTGCAGCACTCAGTTGCAGAGCATCAAGAGCATGTTCAGGGTGCGCGGTAATAAACACAACAGCTGGAGGTAAAGCTAAATTATTCAACTCATTCGCAACCTGCAACCCATTTAAACCAGGCATATCAACGTCTAAAAATATTAAATCGGGGGCGTATTTTTTAATAAATAATAAGGCTTCATTACCATTACTAGCTTCACCTTTAATAACTATATTTTTATTATGTGCTAGCAAACGGGTTAAACGCATTCTTGCTAATGGCTCGTCATCAACTATTAATATATTCATAAACCACCCTCAATATTCTTTTTGGGGATAACTACTTTCACTCTAAATACATCGTTTTTATTGGTGATGGTAAGCTGAGCTTTATTTTTATAATAAATATTTAAACGTTGACGAATATTATCAAGTGCCATGCCATTTTTGGGCCGAGTTTGATTATTAGTAATAGTGATGGGGTTAGAAACAATCATAGTTATATAACCGGGAGTAATATGCAGCTCAACATTAATAATTGCGCCACTTTCGCTTATTTCAACACCATGACATACTGCATTTTCAATTAGCGGCTGAAGGGTTAAACATGGAATATGCAATGCAGGAAGTTCACTTGGTATGTGCCAATTAACCTTTAAACGCTCCCCAAAGCGCCACGTTTCCAAAGCGATATATTGCTTGCTCAATGCTATTTCATCACTGAGTAATACACTTTTCCCTGAGCGCATTGCTGCTTGAGATAAGGCTGCTAGAGCTAAAATAGCTTGCTCAGCAGCACCAGCATCGTGATGAGTTAGCTCTGCAGCTGTATTTAAGCTGTTATATAAAAAGTGCGGACGGATCCTAGCTTGTAAGGCGTCCAACTCTGCGCGAGAAAGTGCCTTGGTTTGCTGCTCTTTTTCAGTATAGATAAATAAAAACTGTACAAACAAAGCGGCTAATAACAAAACTGTAACGCAGTTTCGCAATACAAAATAAATAAGGTTATCAGCCTTATCTATATCAAACGCAAATTGAGAAAATAAAACACTATATATGCAGGTAAATAATAAAAACGAGGTAAAAAATAGTGTTAGCTGAAAAACGTCTGTTCGCTTTTGTAAAAAGCGTTTAAAAAGATACAGAGCGGAGGTGCTTGATAAAACAGTTAAGTGTAAAAATAAGCTAATAACCCCAAGGCGTAACCAAATGTCACCTTGGATATTTGGCGCAAACGCCAATACAACAGCTATAACTTGAGTAACAACAAGCGAGGCAAGTACCCCTCGCTCATTAAAAAGAGCTGAAAAAAGCAATACATCAGAATGAACCGACTTGCTCATAACAGCTCTCCTTGTAATCTAAATAATTAATTTATATAGATTAACGTAGCTCAACAGGAACGGCAAATACGATGTTTTCTTCTTCACCTGGGTTTTCTACTACCTGCTTGCCACCAAGCTCTTTTAAACGCGTTATTACTTGCTGTACCAGTACTTCTGGTGCAGATGCTCCAGCCGTAACACCCACAGACTTAGACTCTGAAACCCATTGCTCTTGCACATCAGCTGCATCGTCAATTAAATAAGCCGTTGTGCCCATTTTATCTGCAAGTTCACGTAAGCGATTAGAGTTAGAGCTGTTTTTAGCCCCTACAACTAGAAGTACATCAACTTTATCAGCTAAATCACGTACCGCATCTTGGCGGTTTTGCGTTGCATAACAAATATCGTCTTTTCGAGGTCCATCTATAGCAGGAAACTTCTCGCGTAGTGCGTCAATGACATCTGCAGTATCATCTACTGAAAGCGTAGTTTGGCTACAATAAAATAAGTTTTCAGCATTTTTAACATTTAGCGCAATAACATCTTCCGCGGTTTCTACCAGGTAAATTCCGCCTTCATCGTTATCGTACTGCCCCATTGTACCCTCAACTTCAGGGTGGCCATGGTGTCCAATCAAAATACATTCAGTACCTTTGCGGCTAGCGCGAGTAACTTCCATATGAACTTTAGTCACCAGCGGACATGTTGCATCAAATACTTTTAAGTCGCGGCGTTTCGCCTCAGAGCGTACCGCTTGCGATACACCATGAGCACTAAAAATAACAATGCTATCGTCAGGTACTTGATCAAGTTCTTCAACGAACACTGCACCACGGTTTTTTAAACCGTCGACTACGTAACGGTTATGTACCACTTCGTGACGAACATAAATTGGCTTTTCGAAAATATCTAAAGCACGCTCTACAATGCTGATTGCACGGTCAACACCCGCACAAAAACCACGAGGGTTAGCTAATAAAATATCCATTAGCCTTCTACCTCAATAATATCTACTTCAAATGTTAGGCGCTGACCCGATAGCGGATGGTTAAAATCGATAGTAACCGACTCCCCTTGCACTTCTCGAACAAGCCCAGGAAGTTCAGTACCATCAGGTTGTGTAAACGCAATGATAGCACCTACTTGAGCAGGTGTTTCTGGGCCAAACTTACTACGGTCAACATAGTAAATATTATCTGGATTTGGCTGACCAAAAGCATCTTCTGGTTCTAATTCAAATGTTTTACTTTCACCAGCAGTTAACCCTAATAAACACTTTTCGAAATTTGCCGTTAAGCTACCATCACCCATTGTTAATTTTGCAGGTTTGTTATGAACCTTTGTAGAGTCTGCGGCAGAGCCATCTTCTAACTTAATAGAAAAATGAAAAATAACTTGCGAGTTTTCACCAATTACAGCTTGGCTCATGCTTTATGCTCCTTCGGACTTTCGCCTGTAAAGGCATCAAATAATAATAACGCGGCACCAATACAAATAGCGCAATCAGCAATATTAAATACTGGAAAGTGTGACTTATCGTAAAATACATGGATAAAATCAATTACATAACCATAAGCTATACGGTCATATAAGTTGCCTATGGCGCCTGCAAGTACTAACGCATAAGCACTACACAATATTTTGTTTGTAGCTGGTAAGCGCTTAAGCCACCAAACAAGTAACCCACTAATCGCAATAGCTATAAAGCTTAAAAACCAACGTTGCCAACCACCTGCTTCACTTAAAAAGCTGTAGGCTGCACCATAGTTATGTACGTAAGTAATACTAAAAACAGGCAGTAAATTTATAGACTCTTGATAAGCCATGGTATTCACAACTAGTGTTTTACTGGCAAAGTCTATTACTAACAGTAATAGACTCAACCAAAGCCACACTAAACCACTTTTTTGGGCTAGTTTGCTCACTGAGTAAAGCTCCTAAGCGAATTGACGCTTTTCACCTTCGCCATCAACATTACTTACGCAACGGCCACAAATTTCAGGGTGAGCAGGGTCAATCCCTACATCGTCGCTGTAGTGCCAACAACGCTCACACTTAGCTGCATCTGTTGCTGCAACGCTAATGTATAGACCTTCAATTTCTGTTGCTTGCGTATCTGCTGGTTGGCTATCAACCTGCTTAACGTTTACTGCTGATGTTAACAATACAAAACGAAGCTCATCACCTAGTGAAGCAAGTGTGCTTGCAAGGTCTTTATCCGCAAATAAATTAACTGTTGCTTGTAGTGTTGCACCAATTACTTCTTCTTTACGTGCAGCTTCTAACAAGCGGTTTACTTCATCGCGTACATTTAAAATTGCTTGCCAGTCATCGTTACTAAACTGACTGCTCGTTGGTGCTTGTAAGCCGTCGTACCATACTGATGTAAATACGTAATCACTGCGCTCGCCTGGTAAGGCTTCCCAGATTTCTTGTGCTGTAAAGCTCATAATTGGTGCCATCCAGCGCGTCATAGCTTCTGCGATATGGTAAAGCGCAGTTTGACAAGAGCGACGCGCATGGCTTTCACTTTTAGCTGTGTACTGACGGTCTTTAATTACATCTAAGTAAAACGAGCCAAGTTCACCGGTACAGAAGTTCATTAGCTTTTGCGTTACTAATAACATTTGGTAGCTATCGTAAGCGGCTAAAATCTCGTCTTGTAACTGTGCTGCACGACCAACAATCCACTTATCAAGCTCAACCATGTCATCTACAGCAACTTGATCAGTTTTAGGATCAAAACCATTTAAGTTAGCTAATAAGTAACGGCTAGTGTTACGAATACGACGATAACGATCTGCAGAGCGTTTGAATATTTCATCAGACACAGTCATTTCTGCCGTGTAATCGGTAGAAGCAACCCACAAACGTAAAATGTCAGCACCTAGCTTATTCATTACATTTTGCGGAGAGATAACATTACCCAGTGACTTAGACATTTTACGACCGTTTTCATCAACGGTAAAACCATGCGTAAGCACTTGTTTATATGGTGCATGTCCATTAATCGCAACCGATGTCATCATTGACGACATAAACCAACCACGGTGTTGATCAGAACCTTCAAGGTATAAATCAGCTGGGCCAACTAAGTCTTCACGTGCATCTACTACACATGCGTGCGACACACCTGAATCAAACCATACATCTAGCGTATCTTGCACTTTCATGTATTGCTTAGCATCTTCTTCGCCAAGTAAAGTAGCCGGCTCTAGGTCATACCACGCTTGAATACCTGACTTTTCAACAAGCTCTGCAGCTTGCTCGATAAGCTCTTGGGTATTTGGGTGTAAAGCACCGGTGTCTTTATCAACAAATAAAGCAATTGGCACGCCCCATGTACGCTGACGAGATATACACCAATCAGGGCGGCCTTCAACCATGTTAGAAATACGGCTTTCGCCCCATTCAGGCAACCACTGTGTATTTTTGATTTCTTTAAGAGAATCTTGACGTAAATTAGCCTGTTCCATGCTTACAAACCACTGCGGTGTAGCACGGAAAATTATTGGCGTTTTGTGGCGCCAACAATGCGGGTAACTGTGTGTAAGTGCATGATGATGTACTAATGCACCGCGCTCTTTTAATACTTCAATTACGCTCGCGTTTGCTTTAAATACATGTTGACCTGCAAAAAGTTCAGTATCTGGTAAGTACACACCATTTGCACCAACAGGGTTAGCGACTTCTAGGTTGTAATTTAAGCCTGCCACGAAATCTTCTTGACCATGACCTGGCGCAGTGTGCACCACACCTGTACCTGAGTCAGTAGTAACGTGTTCAGCAACAATCACAGGTACATTAAAGTCATAAAAAGGATGCGCTACTTGCAAGTTTTCAAGTACAGCCCCTTTTACGTAACCTAAAACGTGGTAATGATCAAAGCCAAAACGGTCCATTGCATCTTTAACAAGTTCTGAGCCTAAAATTAAACGCTGCTGTGCGCCTTCATCTTCAACTTGCACAAGCGCATATTCTAAATCGGCATGAACAGCAACAGCACGGTTTGCAGGAAGCGTCCATGGCGTTGTTGTCCAAATAACAGTGCCAACACTACCTTGGCCTTCATGGCCTTGAGCTAGGTCAAACGCATTTACTACTGCGTCTTGGTCAGCAAAAATAAAGCGTACATCAATTGCTGGCGACTGTTTATCTTGATATTCAACTTCTGCTTCTGCTAATGCAGAGCCACAATCTGTACACCAATGTACAGGCTTAGCGCCTTTGTGTAAGTGACCGTTTTTTATAATACGACCAAGCACACGAATTGCATTCGCCTCAAAGTCAAAGTTCATTGTTAAGTAAGGCTTATCCCAATCAGCAAATACGCCTAAACGTTTAAAGTCTACTTTTTGACCTTCAACTTGCTTTTTGGCGTACGCACGGCATTTTTCACGAAACTCACTCGCCGTAACTTTTACACCCGGCTTACCTACTTTTTTCTCAACCATTAACTCAATTGGTAAACCGTGACAGTCCCAACCAGGTACATAAGGCGAATCAAAGTCTGATAAAGTTTTAGACTTAACAATAATATCTTTTAAAATCTTATTTACTGAGTGGCCTAAGTGGATGTCGCCATTTGCATACGGAGGGCCGTCATGCAAAATAAAGGTCTTTTTACCCTTTTTAGCGCTGCGAATTTGACCGTAAAGGTCGTCTTCATACCATGCTTTAAGCATTTTTGGTTCACGTTGTGCCAAATTGCCACGCATTGGAAACGGTGTTTCCGGTAAATTCAAAGTATGTTTATAGTCGCTCATTTATCCTACATTCCGTATCTATCGGCTGCCTAATTTAAACCAAAACACTGCTTAGCGGCGGCAACATCTGTTGCTATTTGCGCCGTGAGTTGTGTTAATGTCTCGAATTTTTTCTCATCGCGGAGTTTTTGTATTAACTCCACGTGCATAAATTGTCCATAAATGTCTTGTGCAAAATCAAAAAGATGAACCTCTAAAAGTGCACGTGTTCCATTAAATGTGGGTTTGTTGCCTATATTTGCAACCCCAAAAATTTGTTTACCTGCAATTGTAGCTTGCACAGCAAACACACCATTAACAGGGCAAACTTGGCGTTTAAGCGCTATGTTTGCTGTTCTAAATCCAAGCTCACGGCCTCTTTTCCAGCCATGTATTACGCGCCCAGAGATAGCGTAGTCGTGGCCAAGCATCACTTTTGCACTGGCTAAATCACCAGCAGCTAATGCTTCACGAATCAATGTGCTGCTCACTCTAGCATTTAACTGGCGAAAACTCGCTGTGCTTTGCACATCCATTCCCGCCTGATTACCCATACTAACGAGTAAATCAAAATTGCCTTTGCGCTGCTGCCCAAATCTAAAATCATCACCTACTGTTAATGCTTTAACACCAAGTTTTTTTATAAGTATGTCGCTTACAAACTGTTCTGCTTGCATATTTGCAAATTGCTGATTAAAGCTAATACAAATAACACGCTCAATACCTAAATCGCTCAATAAACGCAGTTTATCACGTAATCGCGTAAGTCTTGCTGGGGCATTGTTTTTAGCAAAAAACTCTTGAGGCTGAGGTTCAAAAAGCATTACTGTACTTGGTAAGTTGTGCGCTTTAGCATCTGCTAACAAACCTTTTAATACTTGTGAATGACCTAAGTGAACACCGTCAAAATTACCAATAGTCAGCACACACCCAAAGTGATGCGCTCGAATATTGTGTATACCTCTAATTAACTCCATGCCACCTAAAGCCTTTTTTCAGCGAGTATTATCACGACTTATACCAAGGAAAAGCCACAAGGCTGCCGATTATAATCTTTTTTTTAGTTTGATTCAGTAATTGCTACACTTTTTATCGTATTTAGTCTTACACCCATTAAAAAAAGCATCGCAAAGTAGCTAACTCCAGCTAATGCCACAAGGGAAATTAACAATATAACTTGCTGCGTAAATTCCCAAGAAGCCCAATAATAGTAACTACTTACATACCATGTAAAACAACCCATAACTATACTTGCAACAATACACTTTATGGTGAAGCGCAAACTCATAGAGGAAAACTGATAAACTTTTTCTTTTTTAAGCTGCCTGTAAAGTAAAAATGCATTACAACTGGCCGACATTGATGTAGCAAGGGCTAACCCTAAGTAACCTATAAAAGGCGCCAATATAATGTTAAATACCATATTTAGCACAAGAGTTATAATACCAATGCGTACGGGCGTTTTAGTATCTTGACGGGAATAAAAACCAGGCGCGAGCACTTTAATCAACATAAAGCTAACTAACCCTACAGAGTAAGCAACAACACCTAAACTTACCGCTTTTACATGATCAACACTGTCCTCTTTAAAAGCACCATGATCGAATAGCACCGTAATTATAAGTGGGCTAATTATCATTAAGCCAACCATTGCTGGTATACCTAAAAATATTACAAATCGCACCCCCCAATCGAGTGTATGCTGAAAATCGCTCAATTTTTTACTACTGTGCAATTTAGACAGTGCGGGTAAAATAACCGTCGCAATACCAATTCCAAACAGACCAAGCGGAAACTCTATTAGCCTATCTGAGTAATAAAGCCATGCTATAGAGCCTGTCATTAATAATGAGGCTATCATTGTATCTAGTAATAAATTAATTTGGCTTATCGATACGCCAAACAATGCAGGAAGCATAAGCTTACGCACTTTTTTAACATTCTCGTCTTGCCAAGCCCAACGCGGGCGCGCCAACATTTTAGCGCGATATAAAAATGGCAATTGAAACAACAATTGCACAATACCCCCCACAAATACGCCTATAGCGAGGGCGTATGCACCAACACTAAACTTATCATGTAAAAAGATAGCGCAAGTAATTATTGATATATTAAGTAAAACGGGCGTAAAAGCAGCAACTGCAAAGCGGTTATAAACGTTCATTACTGCACCACTAAGCGCAACTAAGCTCACAAAAAATAAATACGGAAAAGTTAACTTTAATAACGAACTAGCAAGTTCAAATTTTTCAGCGTTTGGGCCACTCTGCCACCAATCTATAAACCAACCTGTACCAAATAAGGCCGCAATTACCGGTGAAGCAACGACACCAAATATGGTTACTATAAGTAAAATAGTACCGAGCGTACCGGCAGCTTGCGCCACAAAAAGTTTAACTTTGTCATCACCTTGTTGCTCTTTAATTTCACTAAGAACAGGTACAAACGCCTGTGCAAAGGCTCCTTCGGCAAACAAACGTCGTAAAAAATTAGGAATACGGTTAGCAAATAAAAAAACATCAGCAGCGGCGCTTGCCCCTAATAAATTTGCAACTACTGCATCTCGTACTAGCCCTAATATGCGTGAAATCATAGTCATACAACTCACAATCATACCTGAGCGAAATAAACCTTTTGACACCTTAAACCCACTTAAAAATCCCTAATATGGGCAATTATGCCACAGTCTTTTTTATAAATCGCTTTAAAGCACTAGGCTGGGAGTCTGTGCTTTGTTACAATATCGATATTAACTGCTAAAGCGGCAAATTGATGTTCGTTATAAGGAGCAGTTTTTCTTGGATTGTTAAATTTACATTGACATTCATGATAAAAACAGGCATATTCCACGGCCTTTAATTTAAGCTTTATTTAAGATTGTTAGGAGCAAACCTTGGCTAACATCAAGTCTGCAAAAAAACGCGCTATCACTAGCGAAAAAAACCGTCAGCACAACGCAAGCCGTCGTTCAATGATGCGCACTTACTTCAAAAAAGTAATTGTTGCTATTGAAGCTGGTGATAAAGAAGCTGCACAGCAAGCTTTTTCTGTTGCTACACCTATCCTAGACCGTTACGCAACTAAGGGTCTAATTCACAAAAACAAAGCAGCTCGTCATAAGAGCCGTATTGCCGCTAAAATTAAAGCGCTATAATTTGTTTTTGTAGAATATAAAAACCGGCATTTGCCGGTTTTTTTTTGCTTTAATTTTAACTGCACTTAACTTGCTTATGCATTTTCTAAATCTGGGTAAAACTTCTTCAGCATTGCCGCTATTTTTTTAGGGGTAAATGGTTTTACAACAAACCCTTTAGCGCCCTTATCTATTGCATCCTTTACGTTATCAACACCTGAATGTGCAGATACCATCACCACATTTGTCTCTGGGCTTAATTCATTGATTTGCGAAATCAAATTTTTACCATCTCCATCTGGTAATTCAATATCTAAAAAAATCATATCGTAATTGGCAGCCTGACACTCACTAATACATTGCGATGCCGTAGATGCCTCCTTTACATTGTCTATCCCTAAGTGCATGAGCGTTTGGCTCAAAAAGCTACGCACCGTGCTAACGTCATCTACAATTAAAATTGACAGCTGCGTATTCATCTTTATTCCTCGTAGGCTATAAGCTAACTTTAAGTTATCATACTGATATATAAATTTATTCATTTAATTATAGAGACCTACGCCAAAAAGGCCAGATTTGCTTTATGTCTAAAACACCAAACAAACAATCACTACTAGGCAAAACGCCCGCAAGAAAAAAAACAGCCCAAAAAAGAAAACCTCAGCCTTCAACCCAACGCTCACAAACAAGTAACGAAAATGTACAAACTCTCAATGACGAACGCAAACACACCAAACCTAAAAAAGGGTTATTTATAACACTTGCAGTTATAGCAGTGATTATTTTAGCGTTTCCAAAACCGACCTTGCTCACCTATAAAAAATTAGGGATGGTAAGTGAAAGCATTTATTGGCCAGGTGTTTTTGGTAAAGGTGCGATGCTTATTGATTCAAACTTACACCCACAGTTTGATTCTAAGCGTAAATCCCTTTATTTATGCAGTGATTTACAAAAGCCACAAAGCTGCCAAAAGTATCAGGTGATAGCTGATAATGGAGTATTCGCGGCAATAGGCAGTTACTTTTAACATTAAAAAAACTAATCTGAAAATTTAAAATTACTTGGTTGAAAGGTGTGCAAAAGATCAACATAATGACGCTCCTTTTTTCAACAACTGAACTATTGAAACGACCATGCTAAACGAGCTAGATTGGCTTTTAAACACGACACTACTTGCACTAGGTTTAGGTGCATTCTTTATTAACCAGATAACACTGCTGCGCGTTGCCGCCATTAGTGCTTGTGGTTTGTTATTCTTATCATTTAGCTTAGATATTATGTCGTCGAGTGTTATTTCAAATATGAGTTTAGTGTTGATCAACACTTTTTACTTGTTTAAAGTTTATACATTTGGGCAGTTTAACGTAACCCAAAATTAACAACTTCTCCTTAGAATATTTGATAGCCCAGCATTGCTGGGCTTTTTTATATTAAAATTTAAAGTTTGGGGTTCACAATGAACTGAGATAAAATTTAGTACGTATTATTCTAAATTTAGGTCTTACTATGCCTTTATCTGACTTTGATTTATTTTTATCTTCTATGGAAGATGTAAAACCAATAAACCACGATACGGTTACCCCCATTTCAAATAGCTACAGTGCAACCCTAGCCCAACAAGAAAAACGTAAAGCAGCACAAATTAATCTAGCAAATGATGAAAATTACTTACAATCTGAGCATGTTGAAATATTAGAGCCACTCGCTATATTAAGCTTTAAAAAAGATGGCGTACAAAGTGCGGTTTTTAAAAACTTACGTTTGGCTAAATACCAAGTCGATGCCACGCTTGACCTACATGGGCAATTACTTAAAAACGCACGTAATACTTTATTTAGTTTTATCGTTGATTGCCACCAGCGAAATATACGTGTTGTATTAATACGCCACGGGATCGGCATAAAAAATAAGGCTAACCCAGGCATTTTAAAAAGTTATGTAAACAAGTGGCTACAAGAGTTGCCTCAAGTATTGGCTTTTCATACCGCACTTAGGCACCACGGTGGAAGCGGTGCTACTTATGTATTACTTAAAAAAAGTGAAGAAAAGAAACACGAAAACCGAGAAATACACAGTAAGCGGGGTTAATCCGCTACTGTTAACTCTTCCTTGGTTTGAGCTTTTGAAGGGATATCTTCGGCATTAGCCTGATTAAACCAAGCAGAAACGCCAAGTACTACAATAGAAATGATAACTAGGCTTAATTTAACGCCACTTTGACTCGATTTCATAACACCCTCTTTGTAATTTTTATTAGTGAGAACAGCTTTACACTAATAAAAATTACAAATGTTAACAAGCTGTTTTTTAAACTAATTAGCTATCTCTTAATAACCTTTAGTTCTATCTATTGTATTATTAAGTGAAACGCCCTGATTTAAGCATTCAATATTTTTTGCTATTTGATCTATTACGCTATTAATATCAGATAATGCTGCACAGTGCGGAGTTAGAGTAACTTTAGGATGACACCAGTATGGGTGTTCTTGTGGCAGCGGCTCTTGCTCAAATACGTCAAGCGTTGCGCCGCGCAACGTATTATTATTTAAAGCGTTTAATAAATCTTGTTCTACTACATGTCCTCCTCGAGCCACATTAATAACTACAGCATGTTCAGGTAATTTAGATAGCAAGGAGCTATTAATAATACCTTGCGTTGCCTGTGTTAGAGGAAGTAAACATACTAAGTAATCAACGTTAGGAAGCATACTGCTAAGCCCTTGCTCAGCATAAAAAATATCTACACCTATTACATTTTTACTACTTTGTGCCCACGCACTTACCTTAAAGCCATTATTAATAAGTTTTTGTGCACATGCTTTGCCTAGCTCTCCATAGCCAAGAATACCAACATGCTTATTTTTGAATGCGCGTTTTGGTTTCCACGTTTGCTGCGCTTGTTTTAAGTAATACTCTTTTAAACGAAGCTTTTGAGCTAACACATGTGTTAGCACATATTCAGCCATATCCTTTGCAAGTTGCTCATCAACAATACGAACAACGTCAACCTTATCATTTAAAAGAGTTAAGTCTATACTGTCTACACCGGCACCAAATGACGACACAGCTTTTAAATTAGGTAGCTGTTGCCACATAGCCTCAGGTGCATTCCAAGCAAGTACAAATTCAACACCTTCTACATTTTTACACGCGGGCCATTGCTCTATCAGGGTATTGGGCAAACGCTGTTGTAACTTGGTTATTAGTTTTGTGTTATCTCGTCCAGTTATAGCCACTAATACCGACATAAGTTCTCCTAGCAATACAAAGTTTATAAACTAACACTTTAAAAAGTCACACAACTGCAAAGTAATTGTCACACCCTTTTTTTAATCTTATAGGTATGGCGAATAGGCCAAATTGAAGATGAGGTTAATATGATAAGTGTTGATAAAGTAATTGCTGCAAATTTACCACAACTAGATAACTCTCCAAAGGTAAAAGGGTTAGTAAAAAAAGGCCTTGGTTATTTGCTACATGAACAAGAGTTTGTTGCTTTTGGCGATGCATATCCTCACCTACAAGGATTAGAATTTGTTGAGCAAGTGCTTGATGAGCTCAATTTTGATACTCGTTATAAACCAAAGCAAATAGAGCATATACCAACAGAAGGTAAGTTAGTCATTGTTGCTAACCACCCTATTGGCTCATTAGACGCATTAGCGCTCATTAAAGTGCTCTCAGGTGTTAGGCAAGATTTAAAAGTAGTAGCTAACCGTATGCTTATGTCGGTAACGCCGATGCACTCGCTTTTACTGCCTGTAGATAACTTATCTGGAATGAGTAAAAAACAAGAGCTAAACAATATACAAAATCATTTAAAAAGCGAAGGAGCCCTGCTCATCTTTCCTGCTGGTGAAGTATCTCGTTTAGGGCCAACTGGTATAAAGGACTGCAAATGGAATAGTGGCTTTTTACGCATGGCAAAAAAAGCTAACTGCCCTATTCTACCTATTTATATTAAAGCTAAGAACAGTCCTCTGTTTTATGGCACTTCGATGATTTATAAGCCTTTGGCAAGCTTACTATTAGTAAAAGAAATGTTTAAACAACGTCAAAAATCATTGGAGTTTGAAATAGGTGCCTCAATCCCTCCAGAGTCATATTTAATAGAGAACTTAAAAGACAAAGAGGTTGTAAACCTAATTCGCAAACAGTTATATCGTCTTACCACTAAAAAAACATTACCACTTAAAACACAAACTCCCATTGCAGTGCCTGAGTGCAGAAAAGAGCTTAAAAAAGCCATAGAACAATGTGAGTTACTGGGTAAAACCCTAGATGGTATGCATATCTACCTATACCAATATACAGGTAGTTCACCCATATTTAGAGAGCTTGGCCGCCTTAGAGAAATTGCCTTTAGAGCCGTGGGCGAAGGAAGTGGTAAACGCCGCGACATAGATAAATACGATATGGACTATCAACATTTGGTACTTTGGGATCCCACTCAATTAGAGCTTGTAGGTGCTTATAGGCTTGCATGTGCAAAAGATATTATAGATAAGCATGGCAGAGAAGGTTTATACACCGACAGCTTATTTAGCTATACCGATGCTATGAAACCTTATTTAGAACAAGGCATAGAGTTAGGGAGAAGCTTTGTACAACCTAAATATTGGGGGCGAAAAAGCTTAGATTATCTGTGGTATGGGATTGGTGCTTTTGTTAAAAACTATCCGCAATACCGTTACTTATTTGGCGCTGTAAGCGTTCCAAATACGTTACCAGATCAAGCAAAAGCCATGTTAGTTCATTATTACCAGCACTATTATAAAACTGATGAAGCGCTTGCAAGCCCTAATAATGAATTTAAACCTAGCGAGCAAGAGCTCACACAATGTAATACTGTTTTTAGTGGTAACGACGTAAAAGAAGACTTTGTAGAGCTTAAACACGTTCTTGCAAATATGAGCGTGCAAGTACCTACTTTATTCAAACAATATACTGAGCTTTGTAAGCCTGGCGGGGTAAAGTTTTTAAGCTTTAGCATCGATCCCGATTTTAATAATTGTATCGATGGACTAGTACTCGTGGATATGCAAAACGTGAAAGATAACAAAGCAAAGCGTTACCTAGGTTAATAAGCATTAGCATAACTACCAGCATGTACTCGCTGTTAGTTTTCGTTTATAAAAATGCGCGATAATAGATTAGTGTAAATACCCTCAATCTTAATTAAATCATTAATTGAAACATGCTCGTTAACTTGGTGAATCGTTTTATTTAGTACACCACACTCTATTACTTGGGTGTGGTTATTTGCAAAAAAACGCCCATCTGATGTGCCACCGCTGGTACTTAAAAGAGGGTAACTACCTGTTTGCTCATAAATGGCCTCCTCTACTTGCGCTATTAAGCACCCGTTATTATTAGCGCTGGTGTAGTACGGCTCGCATGGACGCTCCCATATGATAGATATTTTTTCTAAAAACTCATTTAATGTATTTAGTAATAATGCTTTAACAGCCATACTGTTATAACAGTGACTATAGCGTACATTAAATGTAATTTCGCACTCACTAGGTACTAAATTATCAACCACGTTATTTATATTTATACCTGTTACTTGCAGTGTTGTTTTAGAACTTGCTTCATCTAGAAACCAAACTTGCTCACTTAACAAATTTACTATTTTTGCGCCCAAATGCGCGGCATTAAGTGTATTTTGAGGATACGCGACATGCCCAGCCTTACCTCTTACGGTTATACGCGCAGAGAGCGCGCCACGGCGTCCGTTTTTAATTGTATCGCCAACTTGTATTGAGCTTGTAGGCTCTCCTACAATACAACCATCTAATACAATGCCTTGCTTAGTTAACCTATTTGCTATTTCTAAAGAGCCAAACTCAGCTTCACCTTCTTCATCAGACGTAATAAGCCAATAAAGTGTGCCTACTTTTGTAGATGTATTAGCAATTAAATTTTTTGTAGCGCTTAGCATCGCCGCTACACCGCCCTTCATGTCAGCAGCACCTCTGCCAAAAATAGCACCATTTACTATTTTACCTTCAAAAGGAGGGCTTAACCACGCGCCACCTGTTGCTGGTACAACATCAATATGGCCAGAGAAAGCAATGTTCGGACCTTCTTTAAATTTAATACTCGCTATTAAGTTTGTTACGCCATTTATAGTAAATTTTTCATAATTAAAGCCCAGCTCTGTTAATTGCTTAATTAGCCAATCTATTGCACCCGCTTGCTCAGGTGTTACTGATTTAAAGCGAATGAGCGTCTGTAGGTACTCTACAACATCGACTTTACTATCTGTGTGTTTTATTTGTGATTCGAGCGCCGCTAAAAACATATTAAATATACTATGTAGCCTAAGAAGCTTTTATTACAACGTGGTTTTATGACTCCCCTATGTCAGCCCTAATACATTCTTGTGACGATGAGCAAAATAAAATGTCAATATTTGCGATTAACGAATAACGCTAAAATTAATCTAAATCAATAAAGTGCTTCACAAGGTTCAAACATTTTTGAAACTTTGATCTAGAACAGGTTTTTAAATTTTTTATTCGTCAATAATAGCGGCAATTAAAAAGTCGTTCTCGGAGAACAGCATGAAAACTCAAATTAGCATTGCATTACTTACTTCTTTACTCGCACTCTCTCCAGCTGCACACGCTAACTTTAGCGTAAATGTTGGCGCTATTAACGTTAACCCTGACAACAGCAGCTCAGCAATTAACGAAGCGCCAACGTTGGGCCTTAAAGGCGATTCAGATACACAACTAGGTATTACTATCGATTACGCATTTAACGACAAATGGGTGCTAGAACTTATAGCAGCTACACCATTTTCTCACGATGTAAATGGCGCTGGTGGCTTGGCTGGTAATAAAATTGCGGATATAAAACAATTACCACCTTCACTTGTCGCTCAATACCACTTTTTAGATACGAGTTATGCGCTAAGACCTTTTGTAGGTGTGGGTATAAACTACACTGTATTTTTTGACGAACAGCCATCTCAAGCTCTTAAAACAACCCTGGGCACAGATGATGTAGAAGTAAAATTAGATGATTCTTTTGGTTTTGTAGCTCAAGTAGGCGCTAACTATAAAATTGATAAAAACTGGGGCTTGCACGCCATGGTATCGCTTATGGATATTGATACTGATGCAAGGGTATACGCTAATGGTGCAAAAGCACTTACCTCAACGGTAGAGCTAGACCCTGTAGTGGCAATGTTTGGTGTGAGATATAGTTTTTAAAAAGTAGTATATATGTGTGTTAAAAAGGCGCTATGCGCCTTTTTGTTTGTGGAGTGAAAAAAGTAATTCAGCTTCAGCTCTTGGTAATTCGCATTCGCGTATCACTTCATCTAAATCAGCACCGAGCTCAACCATTTTCACAGCACGGGAGTAGATTTTAGCATCGGGATCATCGTACTTTTGAGCCGCTTGTTGCTGCATTAAATCTTGGTTTTGTTGTTCAACTTGAAGTACTCGCTTACCAATACTCAGCAATCCGGTTCTTAACTCGGACACTTCACTTCTTAAAATATGAGTTTGCTCAGAGGATTCTTTAAGTTGCTGCGAAATAGAATCGATTTCTGCAGTGTGTTTATTTTTTAATGCAATAATTAACGCCAGCGATATAAGACCTACCGCTAGCGCCGATATAGCTATACTTAGTAACAGCATAATATATTTGGTAAAGCTTATATATCGCTTAACTCATCCCATTCATCATCACTAAGTAGTTTATTTAGATCAACTAATATAAGTAATTCATTATCGCGATTACAAACACCTTGAATAAACTTAGCACTTTCTTCAGTACCTACATTAGGTGCACTGTCTATTTCAGAACTTCGCAAATAAACAACTTCAGATACGCTATCGGCTAAAATTCCAATGACTTGCTCTTCTGCTTCAATAATCAGAATTCGAGAATTATCAGTAGTATCGGCTGCTGGTAAGCCAAAACGAGAGCGAGTATCAATAACTGTTACCACGTTCCCACGCAGGTTAATAATACCAATAACATATGAAGGTGCACCCGGTACCGGAGCTATTTCTGTGTAACGAAGTATCTCTTGTACTTGCATTACATTTACGCCATAGGTTTCTTCCTCGAGCTTAAACGTAACCCACTGTAAAATTTCATCATTATTATCTGCATTTTTGTTTGCTGACAGTAATTTATCTTGATTCATGCTATTACCCCGTAATGGTCATTACTACTGACGGCTGTCTAAGCCTTTCTCTAATAATATATTTAAGTTGTCTACATCAATTAAAGCACACATTTTCTCTTTTATAACACCCGCAAGCCATGGACGCTTACTTTGGTCTGTACGCCATTTTACATCTTCTTTACTCAATGTAATGTTATTTATCAATTTTTCAGCTAATAAACCCCACTGACTATCACCTAGTGTAATTAAATATTGATAATCTAATGACGCTTCTAATTTTTCATCGTACTTCTCTGGCATTACCCATCGAGCAGTATCAACAACGTTGAGTTTCTCCTCTCGGTTAAGCATGACACCTTTAAACCACTTTGGTTTGCCAAACAAATGATTTACTTCACCTAATTGATGAATACCGCCTAATGCCTTTAATGGCACAGCAAGTGTGAGCCCTGCCACTTCAAAAAATAACGCCTGAAACTCACCTTCAAAATAATCAGCCTTACCATCAATTGAAAGCTGCGGCTCAGTACTTTCAAGTACGGTAGTGGTTGCTTCTACATTTTTGTTACTAACAACCTCACTAACATTTTCGGTATCAGATATTGGCTTCACATCTGATGCGAGTAAATCTTGATCGAATACTTTTTCTGCTGCTTTTAATTGCTCTTTAGGTTTTAAATGAATTTGCTCAGGCTCTGTGCCATCTGGGAGCTGCTCGAGTAACTTTGCTACTGGCTCAAGATTATCTACAGGCTCATCTTCACAAAGCAAAGCCCCTAGGTATTGTTTCATCACTTTTTCATTAGCAAATAATTGCTTACTCATTCATTAACCTTGTTCAATTAAATACTCCAATAGAGCCTTATATGCAAACACACCACGCGAGCGAGGGCAAAATTCTATTGGCACTTTTTGCGCTAAGCTTGCATCTCTAAATTTAGTATCCACCGGAATAACACCCGGCCATACTTTATTAGTGTATGTATTTTGTAATGTTTTATAGGCCTCTAGTGATGCTTTAGTACGCTTATCATACATAGTAGGGATTATAGTATATTGATAATCTTTCGCCTGAGAGGTTTGCATTAATTCCATTGTACGCATCATTCTATCAAGCCCTTTAAGCGCTAGAAACTCAGTTTGTACCGGGACTAAAATACGCTCACTTGCAGCTAATGCGTTAACCATCAACACTCCTAAAACAGGAGGGCAATCTAAAATGGCATAATCGTAATGTTCACTGATTTTTGCAAGCGCTTTTTTTAATATTAACCCCATTCCCGTTTTGTTACCCATACTTCTATCAAGCGTAGCTATCGCCATTGTTGCAGGTAAAATATCTAGATTTTCGAGAGTTGATGGGCATAATGCTTGAAGTATTTCTTCGCTTTGCATGCTCGTACCACGTGCAAAAATATCGTACACGCTGACTTCTAAGTCTTCAGAATCTATACCAAAATAATATGTGAGCGATGCATGAGGATCCGTATCTATAAGCAGCACACGTTTACCCTGTAAAGCTAAAATACCAGCAAGACTAACAGCAGTGGTTGTTTTTCCAACCCCACCCTTTTGATTTGCGACAGTCCAAATCTTCACATTGTGTCCTAATTATCATTCATTGCGTGTAGTTATGCGAATACCACCATGAGGCAGTCGAATTATTTTTATAGTATCGTCGTCAGAAGATAACTCGACTTCTGACTCTATCGCTACAGGCTCACTTTCTTTCCCACCTTTTTTAACTTCTTTTTCAGGCGGTAGGCCATACTTAGAAAGTGCAATTACAACTTTACGGTTTTCAGCCCGCCCTTCGGCGGTACTGTTATCTGCAAACGGAGAGTATTGACCATATCCCTCTATAGCCATTCTCGCAGAGTTAATTCCAAGCGCCTCAAGTTCCATTAAAATAGAAGTGGCCCTGGCAACTGACAGCTCCCAGTTTGAGCGGAAAATTTCATTACGAATAGTTTCATCGTCAGTATAACCGCGCACTCGTACATAATTATCTACAGGAGCAATAATATCTTTAACTATTTTAACTACTTGTTTTGCTCTTGAGTGCGCAACTGAGCTTCCACTTGAAAAAAGCATTCCAGAGCTAAGCTCTATAATTAACCAATCCTGATTTAGCTCTAGGCTAGCCTCGCCATTACGGATTTCATCAATTAGTGCTGACTGCAATTTAGTTAAAAGATTATCAAGGGGTTTCCCCAAGTACTTTTGCTGGATATTACTTGTATCGCTTTGCCCATCAAGAAGTTCAGGGCCTTGTTCTTGCTTTTGAATACTTTCACCATAGAGAACTTCCAGCTCAGGTGTCACTCTATCGGTCAAGATTCCATTGCCGTTAACACCTTCACCGTGCTGCGAAAATTGGCGTGCCGATTTATCAAAAACATGTCCAAGTGAGTCAGATAAAACCTGAAAACTTTCTTCTTTATTAATGGCAATAGCGTATAGCACTACAAAAAAAGCAAACATTATGGTCATGTAATCAGCATATGACACGAGCCAACGCTCTGTGTGTTGGTCTTTAGCAGCTGAATAGCGAAGACGCCTACGTAGCATAATTACGCATCCACTAAATTAGGACGCTCAACACGATAAGCTTCAAGCCTTAATTCTATATTCATAGGACTTTCGCCAACGCTTATAGCAATCACACCTTCAGCAAGCATTTCATGATATAGCATCTTTTGCTCAACTCGCTGCTTAAGCTTATTTGCCATTGGTAAAAACAGTAAATTAGCGAGTCCAACTCCATAAATTGTCGCTATAAAAGCAGTAGCGACACCTGCGCCCAACATTTGTGGATCAGTAATAAAAGACATTGCCTGTATTAAGCCAAGCACAGCGCCTAAAATGCCAATGGTAGGACTGTAACCCCCCATGGCATCATAAACACGAGCTGCTTCTAATAAGCGATCACGTTCAAGCAGTAAATCAATTTCGAGAGTGTCGCGCAGCTTTTTCTCTGAACAGCCATCAATTAGTAAGCTTAAACCTTTTGCAGCATAAGCGTCTGAGTGTGTTAGTGCTTCGTTTTCAAGCACTAAATAACCTTCTTGTCGAGCTTTATAAGACCAGCGCTTAACTTGCTCTATCGCTTCATCGATATCATAGTGAGGAGCAACAAAAACCCAGCTAGTCATATTCAGCATTTTTTTTAATGTACTGCCTGAGGTTTGTAACATAACCGCACCAATAGTACCGCCTAATACAATAATTAATGCAGGCCCATTAAAAAGAGCAGATACAACACCGCCCTCTAAAGAATACCCAAAAGCTATTGCACCAAGCGCGACAACTAACCCGAGTATTGAGAGCTTATCCACACCCAATCTCTCTTTTGATTCTCATAGCAACGTCATCAAGCGCTAAGTTTTCACTTGCAAGCCCTGCGTTTGCGATCGCTTGTGGCATACCATAAACTACGCAACTTTTTTCATCTTGAGCCCAAATTGTGGCGCCGGTTTGCTTCAACATTCTTGCACCATCACGCCCATCTGCGCCCATGCCGGTTAAAACAATAGCCAGCACATCACCTTGATAAGCCTTTGCTGCACTAGCAAAAGTAACATCAACACTAGGTTTGTAACTTATGCGTTCGCTGTTATCTTCAAATACACGCAATGTTCTATTTGAGCCGCGCCCTTCAACCATCATTTGTTGCCCACCAGGCGCTAAATATGCCGTCCCAGGTTGTAATCGGTCACCTTGTTGAGCTTCTTTTACTTTAATTTGGCACAATCCATTAAGGCGTGCAGCAAATGCTGGCGTGAAAGCTGCAGGCATATGTTGAATAAGTAAAATTGGGTGAGGGAAATTAGCAGGTAACTGAGTTAAAATGGTTTGTAGAGCTACAGGGCCACCTGTAGATGTACCTATCGCGACAAGTTGATATTGCTTACCACTTGCTCGTATTGATGCACTACTTGAAGAATTTTTTATAGGAGCTGTACGCTGAAAGCTTCTATCAGGCTGCTTGACAGTACTTGCCCCAGAAAGGCTAGAGCTTACAGGCGCTGACCTTTCTACTGGCTTACTTGAAGGTGCTGGCTTAAACGCTCTTGGTGCGCGCCTTCTGCCTATTTCTTTTACTTTTGTTTGTAGTAATTTAATAGCATCTTCGTTATTACGCGCAATATCTTCGAATTTTTTTGGTAAGAAATCCATAGCGCCAGCATCTAGTGCATCTAGAGTCGCCGTTGCGCCATCTCGCGTTAACGAAGAAAACATTAATATTGGCGTTGGATTACTCGCCATTATCTCTTTCACTGCACTAATGCCATCAAGCACTGGCATTTCTACATCCATAGTAATCATATCAGGGCGTAGCTGCGCTGTTTTATCTACAGCTTCTCTGCCATTTACAGCAAAACCTATAACGTGTATGTCGCTATCTTGCTCAAGTATTTCGCTTACTCTGCGGCGAAAAAAGCTTGAATCATCAACAACTAAAACTTTAACGGCCATTTAGCTCTCTTATTAGGTTTATATGCAGGTATGTACTACATACCTGCATTATTGTTAGCCTGCGTAATGTTTTAACATGCTTGGTACATCAAGTATAAGTGCAATACCACCATCTGATGTAATTGTAGCGCCAGCCATGCCTGGCGTACCTTGAAGTAAGGCATCAAGCGGCTTAATTACCACTTCCTCTTGGCCTATTAATGAATCTACAACGAAACCAACTTGCTGCGTGCCAATTTGAACAATAACAACATGTCCTTGCGCTTTTCGCAGAGAACGATCAGCACCTTTAACAAGCCAATGCTCTAGATAAAATAACGGAATCGCTTTTTTACGTACAATTATTGTTAATTGACCATCGACAACATTTGTTTTAGTTAAATCTAAATGGAATATCTCACTCACCCCAGCCAGTGGTAAGGCAAATGTTTGTGCCCCAACAATAACCATTAAGGTAGGTAAAATAGCTAAGGTTAGAGGAACTTTTATTTCTAAAATAGTACCTACACCTAACTCAGACTGTATGCTAACCGAACCATTCAATTGAGTGATTTTAGTTTTTACTACATCCATCCCTACACCACGGCCAGAAATATCTGAAATTTCTTCTTTAGTAGAAAAGCCTGGAGCAAAAATTAGGTTGTAAGCTTCGGTGTCAGAAAGTCGACTCGCTTGGTCATGATCGAGAACACCTTTACTAATCGCAATTTTCTTGAGTTTTTCAGCATCCATACCAGCACCATCATCTTTAATGGTTAACAAAATATGATCGCCTTCTTGCGATGCTGATAAAGTAACATTACCTGTACGCGGTTTACCCGCAGCTTCACGATCAGCAGGCATTTCAATACCATGATCAACTGAATTACGCACCAAATGCACAAGAGGGTCGGCAAGCGCTTCAACTAAGTTTTTATCTAAATCAGTTTCTTCGCCAACAAGTTGTAGGTTTATATCTTTATTTAAACTTCGTGCCAAATCACGAACAACACGAGGGAAGCGACCAAATACCTTTTTGATGGGCTGCATTCTTGTTTGCATAACTGCACCTTGAATATCAGCAGTTACCACATCAAGATTAGAAATTGCTTTACCCATGGCTTCGCTATCAGAATTAGTTGCAAGACTCACTAAGCGGTTTCGAACAAGCACTAACTCACCCACCATGTTCATAATTTGATCAAGGCGTTTTGTGTCTACACGAACAGTTGTCTCAGCTGGCGGTGGTGCTGCCTTTTTAGGAGCCGCAGGTGCAGCTTTGGCGACAGGTTTTTCTGGCACTTTTTCAACTGGTTTTGGTGTAGAGGCTTTAGCTGGTTCAGCTTTTTTAACAGGCTCTGATTTTTTTGCAGCTGGCGGTGAAACAGGCTCAGGCTGTTTTGCAGCTGGTACGCTTTCTGCTGATTTAGGAGCAGTCCCTTTACCGTGAAGCTCATCAAGAAGCGCTTCGAACTCATCATCACTAATTTCATCATCTGAGGATGAATTAGCATCGCTTTGAGGCGCTTTAGCTTCTACTTTAGGCGGTTGTTCAGATTTACTTTTTTCAGGCTCTGAACTTGCTCCCGCACCAAAGCTGCCAACACCGTGTAATTCATCTAATAAACTATCAAATTCATCATCTGTTATATCACCGCTAATATCAGCATCGCTTGGTGTTGACTCCTCCGCTACAGGAACTTGTCCTTTACCATGTAATTCATCAAGTAGGTTTTCAAATTCGTCTTCGGTAATTTCATCTATCTGTGAATCAGCTGCACTAGGGGCACCACTAAACATTTCGTCAAAAGCAAATGGGTCTTCTTCATCTACAGCATTAGATTCTGGAGATTCACCTTGAGGAGGCTCAGGTTCAGGCTGAGATGCTTCACCAGCTAATTCAGCCTCTGTTGGTGGTAAACCAAGTATGTGAAGTGTTTCGAGTAATTGAGGGTCTGCTGGTTCAGGTTTGTCTCTATTTTGAATCGTTGCAAACATTTCATTAATGGTATCAAGTGCTTGTAATATAACATCCATCAACTCGGAGTTAACAGTTCGCACTCCCTGACGCAGTAAATCAAATACATTTTCTGCACCATGACACGCATCAACGAGCTCTGTCATTGCTAAAAAGCCTGCACCACCTTTTACGGTATGAAAACCTCTAAATATAGCATTTAGTAGCTCGGTGTCTTCTGGGTTATTTTCCAGCTCAACTAACTGTTCAGATAAAAGCTCTAGGATTTCTCCAGCCTCTACCAAAAAGTCTTGTAAAATATCTTCATCGACTTCAAAGCTCATGCAGTTACTCTCCTCTTAGAAGCCCAAACTTGATAAAAGATCATCGACTTCATCTTGATCAGATACAACATCATTACGCGAATCTTTATCAATAATTGGGCCTTCCGGACCTGCTAAAGTTTGTGCGGTAACTGGTTCTTCTGTTTTTTGTTCTATTGTTTCAGCCGGGCTGTCATCTTGCGCTGCAAAAGCAGTTAAAAGATGCAGTAAGCTCTCTTCTACTTCTCTAACTAATTCAATAACTCGACGAATTACTTGCCCAGTTAGATCTTGATAGTCTTGAGCCATTAATACGTTGGTCATTAAGCTCTGTAACTCATCGGTTTTATGATGAGAGTTATTCATAAACTTATCGATGCTATGGCATAGCGTCTTAAATTCGCCCAACTCTATTTCGCGACTCATTAAGCGATCCCAAGTCGGTTTGATATGAGATATTTCGTCTGCTAATTGCTGAGCAATAGGCAAGCTTGCCTCAACAGCATCCATCGTTTTATTCGCGGCATTTTCTGTCATTTCCATAACATAATTTAGCCGCTTTTTAGCATCAGGGATAGCATCAGTAGTTAAGTCAGTTAAACGAGTATCAAGCTCAAAGCTTTTAAGCGCTTCGTGCAATTGACGGGTTAACTTTCCAACTTCAGCAAATAATTCAGATTGCTCTTGTGAAGCAGTTTCTAAGATCAGCTGATTGGCTTTCTCTTGCTCACCGTTTTCTAAAAAAACAACGAGTTGCCGAGCTTGTTCTAAAGTTATTTGAGGCGCAGCAGGTGCTGGCATAAACCTCTCCCCTATCGTTAACCTAAACGTTCAAATACTTTTTCTAATTTTGTTTTTAGTGTTCCAGCCGTAAAAGGCTTCACTATATAACCATTAACGCCTGCTTGAGCTGCAGCAATTATTTGTTCTTTTTTCGCTTCAGCTGTCACCATTAGTACAGGGATATGTTTTAACTTATCATCCGCACGAATCGCTCTTAATAGGTCAATACCTTGCATACCAGGCATATTCCAATCTGTAACTACGAAATCAAAGACTTGATTTTGTAGCATAGGCAAAGCCGTAGAGCCGTCATCAGCCTCTTGAACGTTAGTGAAGCCTAAATCACGTAACAGATTTTTTATAATACGTCTCATCGTTGAGAAATCATCAACAACAAGAATTTTCATGTTTTTATCCAAAACATCCTCCAGTGAGGTTTTAACCTTAGTTTACTTACTACTAATTTATCCAGTCATTGATTTTAGCTTTAAGCTTAATCATGGCCTGACCATGTATTTGACTTACACGCGATTCACTTACATCGAGTATATGCCCTATTTCTTTTAAATTCATTTCATCGTTATAGTACAAAGAAAGCACCATTGCATCACGCTCTGGTAAAGACTTTATAGCACTTAATAAAGATGCATTAAACCGTTCATTTTTAACATTATTAAAAGGTTTGTCTAGCGATAAATCTTGCCCTGTAGGAGCAATTACATCTTCGTCAACACCAAGGTCTTCAATACCTAAAACTTTACTTGCGTTAACATCGTTTAAAATATGATGGTACTCATTTAACGAAATTTCAAGTTTTTCAGCAACTTCTATATCTGTTGGTTCACGGTTTAAGCTGTTTTCAAGTTCTGTGATAGCCTCAGCTACTTGCCTGCTTTTACGGTGTACTGAGCGAGGAGCCCAATCCCCTCTGCGCATTTCATCGAGCATAGCTCCGCGTATTCGTATTCCTGCGAAGGTTTCAAAACTAGCTCCTTTGGCTGCATCAAAGTTTTTTGAAGCTTCAATTAAACCTATCATTCCTGATTGAATTAAGTCATCAAGTTGAACACTTGGTGGTAATCGAGCAATTAGATGACATGCCACTTTTTTTACAAGCGATGCATGCTTTTCAACAATCACATTTAAGTTTTGTGTTGTTTGATATCCCATAGCTCTATTCACCAATGTTGTCATAATTAGCCGTTTACTAGTTTTTCAATGAAAAACTCTAAGTGCCCAGATGGTTGGTTTGGTATTGGCCATTTTACTGCTTTTGTTGCCAACGTTTTAAATGCAAGGGCTGCTGGCGAATTCGGGAAAAGCTCTACAATTACTTTTTGACGACGCGTCGATTTACGCATATTTTCATCATATGGAACAGTTGCAACCAATTCCATTGATATATCTAAAAAACGATCTGTAACTTTAGATAATTTTGCAAATAACTCCTGGCCTTCTCGCATACTGCGGACCATATTTGCAACAATTTTAAATTTATAAACACCATGCTCACGGCTTAAAACTTTAATTAATGCGTATGCGTCCGTTATTGATGTTGGTTCATCACAAACTACAACCATGACATCTTGGGCCGCACGAGAAAAGCTTAGTACCATGTCAGAGATACCGGCGGCAGTATCTACAATTAAAATATCAAACTCAGTGTTAAGTTCACTGAAAGCACGTATTAAGCCAGCATGTTCTGATGGTGATAGTTCAACCATGCTTTGCGAGCCCGACGTAGCGGGTACAATTTTTATGCCAGCTGGCCCTTCAACTAAAATCTCATCCAGCTCACATTCACCAGATAAAACATGTGACAAATTACGCTCAACGCGCAAACCAAGCATCACATCACAATTTGCTAAGCCTAAATCTGCATCAAGTACTAAGACTCGATTACCTTGCTGCCCTAATGCAATAGCAGTATTCAGAGAAACATTTGTCTTCCCTACTCCACCTTTGCCACCAGTTACAGCGATAACTTTTACGCCGTTGTTATTGTTTTGACTCATTTTGCGCAGGCCGCTTGCTTGATCTAATACTGTGTTAATCATACATCCCTACTGTGCTCGACGCCACTGCTTGGTGCCTTGAATGTTGTGCTTTTATTCTTTTTAAATACAATTGCTCAGCCTTTTTAACTAGTTTCTCAGCATTTGCAACTCGAATATCTTCTGGTACTCGTTGTCCGTTAGTAAGATACCCTATTGGGAGGCGATTTTGAATCGCAATACTAATAATTTCCCCCAAACTTAAAGACTCGTCTAACTTAGTGAAAATACAACCACTTAACTGTACTTTTTTAAAGTGACGTACAGTTTCTTGAAGTACATTAATTTGTGCTGTTGCACTTAATACTAAGTAACTACGAATATCAACGCGTTGATTACGCATTAATGTATTTAACTGCTCAGTTAAACGCAAGTCTCGCTGGCTCATACCTGCTGTATCAATTAATACTAGACGTTTATTACGTAAATGATATAAAACTTCAGCCAATTCATTCGCATCTTTTACTTGTTTAACTCCACAACCAATGATTCGTCCGTATGTGGCAAGCTGCTCATAAGCACCAATTCTGTAAGTATCAGTTGTAATTAGTGCTACTTTATCAGCACCATATTTTTGAGCACCTAAAGCTGCAAGTTTAGCTACAGTTGTTGTTTTGCCAACACCTGTTGGGCCAACTAATGCATAAACACCACCTTGGCGAAGTATTTCGTTGTTCGTTGTTTGCATTTGGTCTTCGACCATAGTTAATAATGCTTTCCAACCTTGTTGACGAGATACATCGTCAGGCACAAAACACGCCATTTGCTGAGCAACTTCTTTATCTATCCCCATACCGACTAAACGGTCAACCATACATGCGCGTGTAGGATCGCGACGCGCCATATCTTGTTGCATTAGACCCGATACTTGGTGCTCAAGTAATTGACGAATTGCATTCATTTCTTCGCGCATATTTGTCATTTCTTCGCTTTCATTTTTTTTAGTTTGTGGGCGAGAATTTACAGGCGCTTCTAAATCATCAAAATCACGGTCTAAATCGTCAAACCCTAAGCTATCGGCTTGGGTATGCGGACGCGACGAAGCTACATCATCACGTGCAAACATATTTTCAGTAGGACGCGCTTTGGCTACAGGCTCTTGGTAGTTGTCGGTAGTATCAATACCCGATTGTGAAAACATTGAAGCAAGCTCTGGAGAGCGAGGTCGTGGAGACTGACGCTCTAGTAACGCTTGTAAACTATCTGCAACTTTTGCTTGCGGTTCTGGTTTAGCACGCTGTGGCTCTGGCTTTACAAAATTATGCATACTTTGATGTGGAGCTTGAGCACGCGTATTTTGCTCTGTTTGAGGCTGCGAAGCTACTTTAGGGGCTGCTTTGTCATAATCAACCGCTGCTACAATTTCTACACCGTTAGCAAGCTTCTTGTTTGACATAATAACCGCATCAACACCTAACTCTTCTTTAACTTCTTTAAGTGCTGTGCGCATATCTTTAGCAAAAAAACGTTTAATCTTCATGGTTTAACCCCTGTTAAAATCTTATTGTTGGCCTACCGAGCTTACAATCTTGATCTGTCTTTCATCTG
Organism: Pseudoalteromonas sp. MMG006; assembly: GCF_018101025.1. NCBI lineage: Bacteria > Pseudomonadati > Pseudomonadota > Gammaproteobacteria > Alteromonadales > Pseudoalteromonadaceae > Pseudoalteromonas > Pseudoalteromonas sp. MMG006. Next base: position 316,942 of record NZ_JAGJEJ010000001.1, on the reverse strand, counting down.
GTACCTCTTGATAAGACATTACCTTTAAACCAGGTATTGTGTACTTAACAAAACGAGATAACACAGTGCGTAACATTCCTGACGTTAGCAATATCGAAGGTTCACCAGCCATTTCTTGATTTTGATGCGCTTCGGTTAATGACACTTGAAGTCGCTCTGCAAGTCCTGGTTCTATACCGGCACCTTCGTCGCCTGCATTTTGTAATGACTGATGCAACATCTGTTCCAACTCAGGCGCCAAGGTTATGACAGGGATTTCTGATGACATACCCACTGCGTCTTGAACAATTAATCTACGCAGAGAAATGCGCACCGCAGCAGTTAAAACATCAGGGTCTTGGCTTCGCGGGCCATATTCAACAAGGGTTTGTACAATTGAGCGCATATCGCGAATAGCAACACCTTCGTTTAATAAATTTTGCAGTACTTTTACAATTACAGTTAATGGCAATACATCTGGCACTAGCCCTTCAACTAAGCGAGGGTGACTTTTAGCAAGCATATCAAGTAGGTTTTGAACCTCTTCGTGTCCTAGTAATAATGCAGCGCTATTTGTAAGTAACTGGCTTATATGCGTCGCAACAACGGTGGCAGAATCAACAACAGTGTAACCAAGAGATTGAGCTTCATCTTTTTGATCGGGCTTAATCCAAACAGCATCAAGTCCAAATGCAGGATCTTTTGTGTCAACACCTTTAATTGGCCCAAATACTTGACCAGGATTTATAGCAAGTTCGTCACCATGCTTAAGTTCACTCTCTCCAGTAGATACACCCATCAACGTGATTCTGTAAGCATTTGGATCTAGCTCTAAATTATCGCGAATATGTACAGGTGGCACTAAAAACCCAAGCTCTTGAGAAAGCTTTTTACGCACGCCTTTAATACGATTTAGTAGCTCGCCACCTTGTGATTGATCAACTAATGGTATTAATCTGTAACCTACTTCTAGGCCTATGACGTCAATTTGTTGAACGTCATCCCAACCAAGCTCTTTTTGCTCTTGCTTATTAGCAACGCCTGTTGCTGGATTATTTCCATTAGCAGCGGCTTCAGCCTCTAAAGCGGCTGCTTTTAATTTACTTTGTTGGGTGTAATACGCTACATAACCTAATAAACCACCTAGGCTCAAAAAGGCTAAGTGAGGCATACCAGGTACAAGCCCCATTACAATTAAAATACCTGATGCAATAAATAATGACTTTTCGTTACCAAGTTGCTTCTTAAATTGATCGCCCATATTAAGCGATTCATTTTGACGCGTTACAACAATTGCGGTACCAATTGAAAGAAGTAAAGAAGGAAGTTGGGCAACTAGGCCATCACCAATAGTCAGTAATGTATACACTTCCATTGCATTGCCAAAACTCATATTGTGTTGGATCATACCTACAAATAAGCCACCCACTATATTGATAACTAATATAACAATACCTGCAATTGCATCGCCTTTAACAAATTTACTAGCACCATCCATAGAACCGTAAAAATCAGCTTCGCGAGTAACTTCTTCACGACGATCTCGCGCTTGCTCTGCACTAATAAAACCAGCATTTAAGTCTGCATCTATAGCCATTTGCTTACCTGGCATGGCATCAAGAGTAAAACGTGCTGACACTTCAGATATTCGACCTGCGCCTTTAGTTATTACTACAAAGTTAATAATAATCAGAATTAAAAAAACCACTAAACCAACGGCGTAATTACCGCCAATAACCACCGAGCCAAAAGCCTCAATTACTTTACCTGCAGAGTCGCCACCGTTATGTCCTTCAAGTAATACTACACGGGTACTGGCAACGTTTAGGGCGAGTCGCATTATGGTTGCAATAAGGAGAACGGCCGGAAACATACCAAACTCAACGGGCTTCATTGTATAAACGGTCACAAGCAGCACAACTAAAGCAAGTGCTATATTGAACGAAAAGAGTATATCGAGAAGAAAAGGTGGGAGCGGTAAAATAACCATACCAAGCGCAGCTAACACCAACAATGGTGTTCCTACGCCTTTGGCGTACTCTTTTTTATCTTTATTAAGTTGTTGTAATACAGCTTTAAAATCCATAAATCTACAATTTCAAAAAATTGACACTACGCTGAAATTGCAATAACTATTCCAAGTTATAATCTTAACGACTAATACTTGTAAGCATCTGGAATTGGGAGTTTTTTATTAAGTGGAACAGGACGTTTTCCACGCCCTTTATTAAAACGTTTAAGCTGAAATACATACGCCAAAACTTGCGCAACAGCGGTAAATAATTGATCGGGTATTTGATCGCCAACCTCAGCGGTATGATAAAGCGCACGGGTTAGCATTGGCGACTCCACGATGGGAACTTCGTTACCTATTGCAACTTTACGAATTTGCATTGCCATTTCATCTGCGCCTTTGGCAAGCACAATAGGCGCGCCTGCACGCTCGGTATCGTATTTTAACGCTACAGAATAATGCGTAGGGTTAGTAACAATAACATCGGCATCTGGGACATCTTGCATCATTCTATTTTGCGACATTTGCCTTTGCGTTTGCCTAATACGCGCTTTAATTTGTGGATCACCTTCAGAGTTTTTATACTCGTCTTTAACCTCTTGCATGGTCATTTTAAGTTGTTTGTTATGGTTATAACTTTGAAATGGCGCATCTATCGCGGCAATCACAATTAAAGTGCATGAAAGGCCTAAAAACATCCACCCTAAAATTTCTAGCGCGTGGATTATATTACTGGGCGCACTTTCTAAACTTAAATGAAGTATTTCATCAAAATAAGTATTAATTAAAAAAACAGCAATAGTAGCCACTAAGCCAAACTTTAATAACGACTTAACAAGTTCTACACCGGCTTGAGGGCCAAACATACGTTTAAAGCCTTTCATTGGCGACATTTTACTAGCCTTAGGTGTAGCAGCTTCCCAGCTAAAGTTAAAGCCACCTAGTAAGGTATTACCAATAAATGCAGCAAGCACGATAATTAATACAAACATTGCCATTGGGAACATTAAGGCATCGGCTACTTCACCCCACACCGCAAACATTTTTGTCGTATCAAACGCTTCATTTCGGTTTAAGCTTAGGGTTCGTCCCATTACGTTGTATAAACCTTTACCAATTTCAGGCCCATACATTAATAAAGAAATAGCTGAAAATATAAGCACAAACATTGTCCCTAACTCTTTTGAGCGGGCTATTTGACCTTTCTTTTTAGACTCATCCAATTTTTTGGATGTGGGTTCTTCTGTTTTTTCTTGCCCGGAATCTTCTGCCATTATTTTCTCCTAGGGCGAACAGCCAACTAAAGTACACATTAGCTCAACCATTTTAAGCCATTGAAACTCAAATTGAGTCACAAAATTGCCTAGCGTAGCCCAAATAATAATAAGCCCAGCCACCAAGGTGAACGGAAAACCAATAGAGAAAATATTTAATTGAGGGGCTGCACGCGTCATAATACCAAAGGACATATTAATAACGAGCATTGCGGTTAATGGCGCAAGAGACAGCACTAAAGCAGTTGTAAACATCCACCCGCCCCACGTTACTATGTCCCAATAATGATCAACAGACCACCAATTACCATCAATTGGCAACACCTGAAAACTATGCACCACCATTTGAATCATCATTAAATGGCCATTAAAAACAAAAAATAAGAGAGTGGCTAAAATCAGAAAGAACTGACCAACTGCCGGTACGCTTGCACCATTTGAGGGGTCGATAACAGAGGCAAAACCTAAACCGGTTTGCATTGCGAGTATTTGGCCCGCTAAAACAAACGTATTTAATAAAAGGGTTGATGCAAAGCCAATAGCAACGCCTATCAACATTTGCTGAATAACCACTAAAATCATTTCAAATGAGAATAAGTTAGTAAATGTAGCGGGCGGTAATACGGGTACCACTAAAAACGTAACAACAACCGCTAAGCCCATTTTAATTCGAGTAGGTACATTTTTAGCACCTAAGCCCGCCATTATCATGATCATCGAGCTTATGCGCACTAACGGCAATAAAAAGTCGCTTAACCACTGAATAATAACGGCAAATGGATATTCCACAGTTAACCTGCAATTTCAGGAATAAGCAAAACTAAGCGGGTGAAAAAGTCCATTAGCTCTTGCGTTAGCCAATGGCCTCCCACTATAAGTGCACTAATTGTAATTAATAGGCGAGGTAAAAAGCTTAGTGTTTGTTCGTTTATTGAAGTTGCAGCTTGAAATACAGCAACCACTAAACCCACAATTAAACCTGGGACAACGATTGCAGACACCAATTTAATCACTAAAAATAACGCGTCACTTAGAATATCAACAAAAATTTCCGGTTCCATGTTGTACTCCTATTTTTGTATTACAGCTAAACTTTGCATTTTAAGTCCCTAAGCCAAAACTTTTAGCTAAAGTGCCCATTACTAAGCTCCAACCATCAACTAATACAAATAACATTATTTTAAATGGTAAAGATACAATCATTGGCGATAGCATCATCATACCCATCGCCATAAGAACCGAAGCCACAACTAAATCTACTATTAAAAATGGGATGAAAAACATAAACCCAATTATAAAAGCAGTTTGCAGCTCGCTGGTTACAAAAGCAGGTATAAGTACTATTAGCGGTGTATCTTCAGGTGAATCTAACTGATCGTACCCCGCTATTTTGGCAAATGTTTCTAAGTCTTTTAGGCGAACTTGCGAGAGCATAAACGCTTTCATTGGCTCTTTTGCAAGTTCTAGCGCTTGTACCGAGGTAACCTGCTCGTTTAAGTAAGGCTCAATGGCTCGCTCATTCACTTGCTGATAAATAGGCGACATTATAAAAATACTTAAAAATAACGACATACCAAGTAGCACTTGGTTTGATGGCGTTTGCTGCAAACCAATTGCTTGTCGCAAAATAGCAAGTACAACAATAATACGGGTAAAAGAAGTCATCATAATGATAGCTGCTGGTATAAAACTCAGCGCCGTCATAATGGCTAAAACTTGTAATGTTACTGAGTAATCCTGAGTACCGTCGGCATTTGTGGTAATGGTCAGCGCATCAATTCCCTCTGCACTTACATTTGGTACAAATACCATGGCAAAAATAATAAGCAGCCACTTTGTCATAGGTTTAATTCTTTTTATTTTGGTTTGATTGTGTGTTTAAAAGCTTACCAAATCGCTTTGCAAGCTCAGGTAATTCTTTTTCACTTAATGGGGTTTCTAGCTTATGCAAATAATTAATACTGTGCGGAGTTACACCTAATAAATGCTGTGCGTTATCTATTTCAACAACCATTAAGCGCTCACGAGAGCCCAATGGTAAGCTTCGCACTACTTTAAACTCATCACTATTTGCTAAATTGGGATTAAGCTTTTTAACAAAAAATGCCAGTACTATAATCAGCACTAGCACCATTATTAACGACAACACCATAGAGAGAATATCTCCGGTAGGTGTTACCGCATCTGCTTTTGTAAAAACCGAATTCGTTAAAGCTACTAACGTGTTCATCGTAGCTTTTTGATCCGCTCTACTTGGCTAATAACATCAGTTAAGCGAATACCAAACTTATCGTTTACTACAACGACTTCACCGTGCGCAATGAGCGTACCATTTACTAATACATCTAACGGCTCACCAGCAACACGGTCAAGCTCTACAACAGAGCCTTGGTTTAGCTGAAGTAAGTTACGAATATTAATTTTAGAACGCCCGACTTCCATAGAAATAGTGACAGGTATATCTAATATAGTATCGAGTTTGCGCTTTTCTTCGCCACTCATTTCGTGTTTAGAATCACTTAATTCATCAAGTTCGGCTACTTGCGCTTCTGCGCCTTCATCAGTGCCCTCAGCCTCAGCTAATGCTGCTGCCCATTCGTCCATTGTATCTTGATCATCGCTCATACTTTTAACCTTTTAAATCAATTACCAGTCTAAGTCTACACCGTCAGACAGGTGTAAATCATCTTCTAGTTCTGCTAATTCTGCATCTGAGTCAATTTTCTTGCCGCCTTTGGTAAATACATGCAGCTCAGATTTAACTGAATCAGGTCGTTTAATTTTTTCACTAATTTGTAGCGCAACATTATCACGAGAGCGGCCCATTTTAGCCCTAAAGGTAGGAAGTTCTTCAACAAATACCGTAATATGCTCCGGCATTTCTACCGGTATAATGTCACCTGCTTTAAGCTCCATAATTTGCTTAAGAGAAAGGTCGACTTCAAGAAGCTGAGTGGACATATCAACTTCAACATCCATAATCTCATCACGAAGCGCTTTACTCCAACGTAAGTCGGTGTCTTCAGTATCTGATTGCACACCCGCGTCAAGTAATTCTCTAATAGGCTCAAGCATTGAATAAGGAAGTGCAATATGAAAGTCGCCGCCACCGCCATCAAGTTCAATATGAAAAGAGCTAATAACCACAACTTCTGTTGGGCTTACAATATTGGCCATTGCAGGGTTTACCTCTGAGTCGAGGTATTCAAAAGACACGTCCATAACCGGTGCCCACGCTTCTTTATAATCTTCAAAAATTATTTTAAGCAGCATTTGCACTATTCGGCGCTCGGTTGGGGTAAATTCGCGGCCTTCAATTTTTGCATGATAACGCCCATCACCACCAAAAAAGTTATCTACCAAAATAAACACAAGTCGTGCTTCCATGGTAATAAGGCCTGTGCCTTTTAGAGGTCTAAAACGCACCATATTTAAGCTAGTTGGAACAAATAGAGTATGGATATATTCGCCAAACTTAATCATTTGGACGCCGTTAATCGACACCTCAGCGGTGCGGCGCATCATATTAAATAAGCTGATTCGCATGTGACGAGCAAAGCGCTCATTAACAATTTCCAGTGTCGGCATGCGACCACGCACGATCCGATCTTGCGAAGAAAAATCGTACTGAAGCGTACTTCCTCCGCCATCTTCACCTTCGTGTATATCTTCCTCTTCAACGTCATCAACACCGTGTAATAGCGCATCAATTTCATCTTGGGATAATAAATCGCTCACACTAACCCCTTATTGCATCACAAAGCCGGTAAACAATACCCGCTCAATTACTTTGCTGCCTTCAACATCGTTTAAAGCTGTTTGTACTTTTTCTAGCGCTGAAAAACGTAGTGTTTCCTTGCCTGCACTGGTGCTTAGTTCATCGGCAGTTGTAGTAGAGAACACGCTTAACAAGGTACCTTCAATAAGTGGAATATGCTTTTTAGCGGTCTCTTCGTTTACATCACCACGTACTAATAATTGCACTTTTACTTGAACAATTCTATCGCGGCTTGAGCCTGGAACATTAAATACAAAAGGCCTAGGCATAGCAACATACAAAGCACTCCCCATTTGAGCTGAAGAACTAGAAACTGCAGGAGCCTCCTCAGACATAGCCGTTTCTTCATCGAGTGTTTCAACAGGCGCATCTGAACCCGACATAAACAAGTAACCACCAACGCCACCAGCAATCAGTACAACAGCTGCTATTATAATAATTAGCTTCTTTTTACTTTTACCGGTTTCTTCTATTTCTAAACTTGCTTCTTCAGCCATAATGATTCCTTTATTTGCAAAGGTACTTGCTTGTTTTAATTGTTATAATAGCAGTACTTAGGCATAGTAATCTATTGATGATGAACTTTGTTGTCGAGAACTTTGTGAAACACTGTTTGCTTGCTCGTCATTTTCACCATTTACCGATTCGTTATTAGCTAACCCCGCTTGAGTACCGCCATCACTTTGATCCGGATTTTCACCGCCCGATTGCCCATAAGAAATAGTACTCTCGCCAAGCTCTAATCCCTGCTGAGCTAACATCTCGCGTAGGCGTGGCATTGACTGTTCAAGCGCTTCTTTAGCCTGTTGGCTTTGCACTACAAAATTAATTTGAGCTTGTTCTGCATCACTTCTAATCCGTATTTGCATACTGCCCATTTCAGGTGGATCTAGGCGTATTTCAGCCTCTTTATTATTAATGCTGAGCATAGAGCTTACTCGCTCTTGCAAAAGTTTAGCTGCATCACTTTTTACAATGTTTATTGCTTGCATAACATCAGGGTCAATACTTACTTGCTTTACTTGTGCCGCGCTTTGTAATTGCTGGCTTTGCAAAAGCTGTGTATCTGCAAGCCCTTGATCATAGTTAAGCCCTTCATATAAGCCGGTACTATTAGCTTGCACTGTATTAAACGCAGCCGTAAGTTGAGTAAATATTTGTGCTACACGAGGTGAGCTTTGCTCCGCTGTTGTACTTTTAAGCCCTTCTTTGGAAAGTTGCTCCAATTGCTTTGCTAAATCATCATCGTTTGACACTGTAATTTTGTTTACTTCGGCATCCGCTTTATTTACCGATTTTGAGCTGGCTTGAGCAACTGTATTTACCGTATTCGGTGTTTCACCGGCAACAAATGTGTTTGGCTTGATTTTAGCACTATCAACTAACTTTATTTCAATGGACGCTTCAAGTTCACTAACCGTTTGCTTAAGGGCTTTCAACTGCTCACCCTGGGGCTGCTCTGTTTTAATGTATGCGTTTAATTGTGTTAATAATGCTTGTTTTTCACTTGTATTGAGCGTATTAATTTCTGAACTTACTCTTTGCTTTACGGCTGTACTTTGAGTTTGTTCATTATCTGTAATAAATTGCGCAAGCATTTCTTTTAAACTTGAAGTATTACTTACATTACTCGAACTAGAATTTGTTATTGCTTGAGCTTGTGTATTAAGTTGCAAGCGCTGCTCAGAGGTTAAACTCGCAATCACTTTATCAGCAGCAGTTGATCCCATCTCTTTAGCTAATAAGTTAGTTAATGCTGTACTTTGTCCATTTTCAGAAGCTACTTTAGGTGATTGGTTTACTTCAATTTTATCTTGTATAGGCTTTTTATTATCTGAAAATTGCCCTTCTATGGCTTGCGCTAAAGTACTTTTGTAGTGCTTATTTTCATTGAGTAAAAAAGTATTTTCGCCACCACTTTGCGAGTCATCTGATGGGGTAGTCTCTGAACCGACAATCGCAGAACTTGTATTTTGCATTAAAGGTGATTCATCACCGCTTTTAGTAACTAAAGAGTGTAAAGAATTTTTTAGCTCTGTGTTGTTTAATGTGTCGGCAGGTTTATTAACAGATGTGTTCATGGTTTGTGCAGAGTTAATTTGCGCAAGCATGTTATCACCAGACATAAATACTATAACCGCATCTTCATCAGCCAACTTTGTGTTTTGCTCTTCATTTTGAGCTTCACTTTCTTGTGGCTGTTTATGTTTAGGAGCGGCAATAGAGTTTTCAGCTTCAGCCTGAGGTTTTTCATTGCCTTTTTTTTCAAGCTCAATAGAGTCATGTGCATTGTGGAGTTGGCTTAAAAATTCAGCACCTGAATCATTTTCACTTTTAGCCAAGTTACTGTCTCTAACGGCTAATAAAGGGTCTTGCTCGGTAGTAGCCAAAAAAGAAATATCGTTCATCACCATAAATCACCTAATACTATTACGGCAATGTACCACCGCATATTGCCAAAAATTAAATACCACCGAGTAGCGAAGCAATTAACGTGCCTAATTTATAAAGATTTACGACGTTGAAAAAATTGGTTGGCCGAAAACTCATCTAACATTTTTTGCTCATTTTTTGCTATTAAAGCACTGGCTTTAAGCCTTTGTTTTTCGATTAATTTAGCCACCGCTTTTGCCTTAATTTGCTGCTTTAACCATAGTGCTTTTCGCTGGGTAACAACTTGCTTTGCTGTATTTACTGTACTTGCTTGCTGGCGAATAGCCTCTTCAATTTTAGCTATAAACGCATGATACTGACCAAACCCGGCACTCGATAAACCCGATTTACCTTTTAAGTGTAATTGTTGTGAATACTCCAATCTAAAGTCGTTTAGCCCTTGAAGCTTCTGTTGGTTTGCTTGCAGGTTTTGATTTGCTTGTAAGTAATTCATTCGCAAACTTTCTTCTTTGTCGTTTTCGAGCTTTAGCAATAAATCGAGTTTATTTTTAGCCATTATGCTTGTCCTAATAACTGAGCAAGACCAAGTAAGCCGTCGTCGTAACTAATCACATCTCGCATACCTTGTTGTAAAAACGCATTTACTCTTGGCATCATGTTTATCGCTTGATCAAGCATTTGGTCGGTCCCTTTTTGGTAGGCGCCAAGAGTGATCATATCTTTGTTTTGCTGATACATCGAATACACTTGTTTTAACACGCGAGCTTGCTGCATATGCGGTTCAGACACAACTTGCGGCATAACACGCGAAATCGACTTTTCAATATCTATAGCGGGGTAATGTCCGCTGTCGGCTAAATCTCGAGAAAGCACAATATGTCCATCTAAAATAGCGCGGGCAGCATCGGCTATTGGGTCTTGCATATCATCACCTTCACTCAGTACAGTAAAAAAGGCGGTAATAGAGCCTTGACCTTCCCCACCATTACCAGCGCGCTCAACCAATGCAGGAAGCTTTGCAAATACTGAAGGCGGATAGCCTTTAGTAGCCGGTGGCTCGCCTACAGCAAGCGCTATTTCACGTTGCGCCATGGCATAACGCGTTACCGAATCAAGTAACAACAATACATTTAATCCTTGATCCCTAAAGTATTCGGCAATGGTAACTGCACTTTCACAGCCTTTTAAGCGCATAAGGGGTGAAGCATCAGCAGGGGCTGCAACAACAACTGAGCGTTTACGTCCCTCAACACCTAGTATTTCTTCAATAAATTCTTTTACTTCTCGCCCACGTTCACCGACTAAACCAACAATAATTACATCGGCTTCGCTGCCTCGGGTCATCATTCCTAATAGCACCGACTTACCAACACCAGAGCCTGCAAACAAGCCCATACGCTGACCTTGCCCTACTGTAATTACGGAGTTGATAGCACGCACACCTACATCCATAGGTTTACTAATTGGCCTTCTTGAGAGGGGGTTTATTGTGTTTTGAGCAAACTTTAAATGATGTTCGGCATTTATTTTACCCAGCCCATCAAGAGGACGGCCTAAACCATCAACTACGCGACCTAGTAAGCTCATTCCCACCGGTAAACCGGTATCGTTTACTTGAGGAATAACTCTGGCACCAGGTAACACGCCAGAAATATGATCATTTGGCATTAAATAGAGTGTTTGATCATTAAACCCGACGATTTCAGCATCAACAAAGCCGTGCATTGTTTCAATTTTGCATTGGCTACCAACAGGTGCACGCAAACCTTTAGCTTCTAAAGTAAGGCCTACCACTCGCGTTAAAATACCGGCCACAGCCGGCGCTGGAGTTTTTATATGTTGTTGGTATTGAGATAAGCGTTCGCTTAAAGGTGCACGTTGCTGTGACATAACACGCCAAAAATGAAATTAGATACCACTATTATGCAAAAAACTATCCAACGTTTCTTTGACACGTGTTTTTAGGGTCATATCGAGCGACGATTGTGCTGTTTTCACCTCACAGCCGCCGCGCTCAAGCGTTGGCTCTGCAACTAGCTGCCAATTATTATCAGCAATTGTTTGCTCGCCGTAACTCTCTTTTATAAGGGCAAGGTCGTCTGGGTGTAAATGTATGCGTACTTTTTCTTGTTCAGCATTAAGTGAATCAATGCTTTGCTTTAAGGTATGTAAAATAACATCGGGCGATGTTTTTACTTCTTGATAAATAACAGCTTCGGCTAACATACTTGCTAATTGTACTAATTGCTTTTCTGCTTGTTCATCTACTTTATTGAGGGGGATGGTTAAGCTCTCTAAAATGCTTTTTAAACTCGTTAACTGCTCTTCAATCAGCGGTTTAACGTCTTCATGACCTTGTGATTTGCCAAGCTCAACGCCCTCTTTGTAGCCAGCGTCTTTGCCTTCACCGACGCCTTTTTCAAAGCCATCTATGTAACCTTGCTCATGACCCTGTTTGAGCCCTTCCTCGTACGCGTCTTGTCTAATACGCTCAAGCTCAACCATAGTTAATGAAGGGAGTTCTGGCTCTTCGGGTTCATCAGCGGGCATCTCCTCCTCAAGCTCTTTTTTGTAAAGCTCACTCAGAGGGGTGCCATAAGCAGTAGAGCGATCGCCAAAACTACTTTCGTCTGGAGCTACATCAGGAATAGCCCAGTTTTTTAATAATTCATCAGCTTCGTCAGCGCGAAGGGTATGACCTTTGAGTTTGCTCATGGTTTACAAGAACTCCTCACCACCACCGCCACCAAGTTGAATTTCACCTGAGTCAGATAATCTGCGCGCAGTTGATAAAATCTCTTTTTGTGCAGCCTCTACTTCACTTATACGCACAGGTGCCATTGTCTCTAAATCATCAGCAAGCATTTCGGCTGCACGCTTAGACATATTGCCAAGTATTTTATCTTTAAGCGCATCATCTGTGCCCTTAATGGCCTTCATTAATACATCTTGCTGAACTTCACGCAATATTGCTTGAATACCACGATCTTCAACGTCCAGTAAGTTTTCAAACACAAACATCAGATCTTGAATTTGTTGCGACATTTCTTCGTCATGCTCACGAATAGAGTCCATTAACTGCCCTTCTACGTTTGTATCTAGGTAGTTCATAATATCTGCCGCAGCTTTTAAGCCACCCATTTTAGCTGCTTGCGCACCTGCTTGGCCGGCAAATTGTTTTTCCATAATTTCATTAAGCTCTTGTAAAGCAGCTGGTTGTACTTCTTCAAGATTGGCAATACGCATAGTTAAATCAAGACGCACTTTTTCAGGAAATTGCGCAATAATTTCAGCTGACTGCTCCGGCTCTAAGTACGACAGTACAATTGTTTGAATTTGCGGATGCTCATTGCGAATAATGTTGGCGACCTGTTTAGAGTCCATCCATTTTAATGAATCTAAACCTTTAGCCCCTGAGCCCATAACAATTTGGTCAATAAGACTCGCGGCTTTATCTTCACCAAGAGCGGCTGTAAGCGCTTTTTTAATAAAGTCTTCTGACTGAAAACCAATAGTACTAAAGCTTTGAATTTGCTCTATAAACAAATTATGTACAGCACTTATTTTAGCCTGCGATAAATCATCTAGCGCAGCCATCGCCATACCCACCTTCTGTACTTGCTTTGGCTCCAAGTGTTTAAGTATTTGCGCGGCATCTTCTTCTGATAAACTCAAAAGTAATATAGCGGCTTTATCTACACCGTCTAGTTTATCAACATCAAACGATGGCGGGAGTTGTTTTTGTTCTTGATCAGTCATCTTCTGTTAACCACGCTTTCACTACTTGTGATGATAGTTCTGGTTCGTTAGCGACAAGGGCACGAATTGCTTTAAGTAAGTCTTCATCGCCATGTAAATCCGGTAACTGCAGTGTACCATCACTTGAGAAACCAACCGAAGCAGAATCAAAGTCTTTATTTAGCATATCGAGCGTACTGTCGCCAATATCTAAGCCTGAGCTTAATGCATCTTCGTCGTACTCTTCTAGAGTATCATCAGGGTAAATTAAGCGTTTAAGCATTGGTTTTACTACTGCCATTATTAATACAATAATAACTAAGGCACCAAGTACAAGGCGGACTATTTTCATAAACCAGTCTTGCTCCCAAAGCGGGACTTCAAAATCTAAATCAGTCGCTTCTCTTACAAATGGTACGGTAACTACTTCAAGCGCATCACCTCGTTGCATATCAAAGCCAACACCGCCTTGGAGTAAACGACGAATATTTGATAATGCCTCAACCGAACGAGGAGCCATTGTTGTCTCGCCGTTTTCACCTACTTTAGGTAGATAATCAACAGCAACCGACACACTAATTCTACGTATTACACCGGTTTGTTGGCGTTTGTGGGAAATAGTTGTATCTAGCTCGTAGTTACGCGTTGCCTCTTTATGGCTGCGTGTTGGAGAAGTGGCAGTGCCTGCTCCGCCTTGCCCTGCGACCTCAGGAATATTTGAATTAACCGGGGGCTGATTAGTCAGCGCACCAGGAATACCCACAGCTAGACCACCTATGTTACTTTCTTCAAATGTGGTTTCGCTACGTACAGCGGGTAAGTCGGGGTTATAACGTTTTTGAGTTTCTTCTACAGCGCTAAAGTCCATACTTAAATCAACCTGAGCGGTGTAATTACCTAACCCTACAACCGGAATAAGTATGCTATCTATTTTTTCTAAATATTCTTGCTCGCGTTTACGCTCAAGGTCGTACTCTTTACGAGAGCGCGCTGCTAATGAACTTTGTGAGCCTGAATTTAATAAGCGGCCATTTTGATCGGTTACCGTTACACGAGCAGGCTCTAACCCTTGAACGGCTGACGCTATCATATCAACAACTGAGTCAATTTCTTCACCGTCAAGCATTCTGCCGCGTTTGAGAGTAAGTACCACTGTGGCTGATGGCTTTTTTTCTCTACGTGCAAAAACGTTTTCTTTTGGAATAGCTAGCAATACTTTGGCGCGAGTTACATTGTTAAGCTCTTCAATGGTGCGGGCAAGTTGTTGCTCTCGGCCATGCTTTAAACGTTCACGTTCTAAGCGTTGGCTTACACCAAAGCCCATATCTTGCATAATAATATCGCTACCAGATGTAGGCCCTTGCTCTAGCCCTTCGCGTGCCATTAATAATTTAATATTTTGGTATTCGCTTTCATCAACCGATACGACATTTCCGTCAAGTTGGTATTCAATTTTTTGTGCATCTAAAAAATCAAGCGTTTGAATAAGCTCTTCTGTAGGCATTTTACCTAATGGACGCATGTCTGGCTGACGAGCCCAAATAATAACAAAAATAGCGATAGCTAAACAAATAGCTAATGCAATAACAAGCGTGACTTGGCGTAATACATCAACACCATTTAACGCACTTAAATAGCCCGATTTTTGCTCTTGTTGACTATCGCCATCGCTTTGCTCGATTGTACCACCAGCAAGTGCAAGGTCTGTTGATTGATTAGATTGCGCCACAATAATTCTCCACTACCTAGTTAAACAGGCATGTTCATGATTTCTTTGTAAGCTTCTACAAGTTTATTACGAACCTGTACTGTTGCTTCAAATGCCACTGATGATTTTTGCGAAGCAATCATTGCATCGGCAAGCGATACACTGCGGTCGCCCATTTCAACGGCTTTTACTTTTTGGCCTGTGTCTTGTTGTAGCTCATGTACTGTATTTAGTGCATTACTTAACATATCGCCAAACTGTGCGCTTGAAGGTGATTGAACCTGAGTAGGCAGCTTATTTGTTTGATTACTACGGCCAGCTTCTAAGGCCATTGATTGCATTTCTTGAAATACAGCGCTGTTTTGAATTTTCATAATTTTTCTCTGACGGTGCAGTTAACTCTTAAAGGTAATAAAGCACAAAGCATGCCAAATAAATAAGCCTTTAAATACAATATGTTAACATGTTATTTTGTGAGTCAGAGTTTTGACAACCCTAAATTCGTAGTTCGAATTTAGGGCTCAAAGGGAGCTATGCTGGAAGTGAAATACCTAAGTCGCGCATTTGCGCTAATTTATAACGTAAGGTTCGCGGGCTAATACCGAGCGTTTCGGCTACGTCTTTGCGTTTACCTTGACAACGCGCTAACGTTTCTAAAATTATTCGATGCTCTTTATCTTTTAGCTCGTCTTTATAGCTGCCGGTGTCTGGTGTCGGTAAATCTTGCTGGGGCATTACATCAGCACTTTGCTGATCGTAATAAGCGCTACTCAACGACTTTTTCTCTACCACTTCACTTTTTTCAGTCTGTGGAATAACAAAATTGCTCGGCGCTAAATTTTCAATAAAAATAGCATGCTCATTTATTGTGTCGCCACTGCGCAGTATAAGCGCACGTTGAATTACGTTATCGAGCTCACGTACATTACCAGGCCACGCATGAGCAAGTAACTTTTGCTCGGCCGCGCTATCTAAATACGCCATCGGCTCTTTGCTTTTACTTAAGTGACGTTCTATTAAGTGTTTAGCTAGCACAATTATATCACCAGGGCGTTCACATAAAGGCCGCCACATAAGCGGGAACACATTTAATCTGTAATATAAGTCTTCTCGAAACTGATTATCTGCCACGGCTTCTTTTAAATCGCGGTTACTTGTTGCAAGCACACGTACATTTAATTGAATTGTTTTACGACCACCCAAACGCTCTACTTCGCGCTCTTGCAACACACGTAATAGTTTAGCCTGTAGACCTAAATCCATTTCGGTTATTTCATCGAGTAAAATAGTGCCACCTTGTGCTTGCTCAAATTTACCTGGGCAAGCTTGAATAGCCCCTGTAAAAGCACCTTTTTCATAGCCAAA
Organism: Pseudoalteromonas sp. MMG006; assembly: GCF_018101025.1. Classification (NCBI taxonomy): domain Bacteria; kingdom Pseudomonadati; phylum Pseudomonadota; class Gammaproteobacteria; order Alteromonadales; family Pseudoalteromonadaceae; genus Pseudoalteromonas; species Pseudoalteromonas sp. MMG006. The sequence continues at coordinate 300,692 of NZ_JAGJEJ010000001.1, read as the reverse complement.
CAAGGTTGCTTCAAGCATGTTCTCTGGTATTGCTGCGCAGTTAATTGCTACAAAAGGTTCACTACTACGGCTTGATTTATCATGAATATAACGTGCGAGTACCTCTTTACCTGAACCACTAGGGCCAAGCACCATAACACTTGCATCAGAGCGGGCAACCTTGCTTGCAAGCTCAAGTAGCTGAATGCTAGTAGGGTCGGCCACAATGGGGCCATCTGTATCTTTAGGTTTTTCAGGTAGGTAGCGGCTCACCATATTTAGTAACACCTCAGGTGCAAATGGTTTTGCCATATAATCAATAGCCCCTAAGCGCATTGCCTCTACTGCATCATCAATTGTTGCATACGCGGTCATCATTAATACAGGTAAGTCTGGATAATTTAATTTAATACTACGTAGTAAATCAAGACCACTCATTGCGCCCATTTGTACATCGCTTACCACTAGTGAAAATGACTCTTTTTTAAGTAGTAGCATTGCTTGCTCTGCACTATTTGCAGCTACACATTCAATACCCGACATTTCAAGTGTATCAATTAAGGCTTCGCGTAAGCCTGCGTCATCCTCAACAACTAAAATAGTGTTACTCATAATGATTCCTCTAATTTAGATGTGGTATTAATGGGAAGTAACATACTAAAGCAGGCTCCCCCGTGTTCATTATTAACCACGTCAACACGGCCTTGATGCGCACTAGCCACAGAACTTACAACCGCAAGTCCTAAGCCTGTGCCTTGGCTTTTTGTAGTAAAGAATGGCTCAAATATTTTATCGCCTTGGCTTAAATCAACGCCTGGGCCATTATCACATACGCTAATTCGTACCATATTTGAGTCATGTGAATCTGTTTGAGCCGTTATTTTTACCACTGCGCCATTGCCAATAACTTGAATACTGTTATGCACTAAATTTTGAATCGCGCTCGCAAGCGCAGTTTTATTACCCACAATTTGTATGTCTGGCTCAGGTAGGCTGACATCAAGCTCACTATTATTAAGGGCTACCATAGCGTCTGCGCCAGTTTTAACCTCTGTTAATAACTGCTGCATGGAAACTTGCTCAACAACTTGCTGATCACCACTTTTTGCAAATAGCAGCATGTCGTTAACTTGGGTCTCTAAATCTTTTAATCGCGACATTAATTTAGTCTGAAAGTTGTCACGAGAAGCTTCCGGCAAACGTTTTGAGCCTAAATTAGCTGCATATAACATAGCAGCAGAAAGAGGCGTACGAACTTGATGCGCCAATGACGCAACCATTTTACCCAGCGCACTTAACCGCTGCATATGGGCAACTCTTTTTTGTAATCGACGAGTTTCTGTTAAATCAGTCATTAAAATAAGTTGGCCAGGCTCAGGAGCGAGTGCGGTTATATCCAACTTTATTAAACGCCCATCTTTAAGTGACACTTCGTGCCCATCATCTTGATGTGGACGAAAAGAGCGCTGAATCACATTAAACCACTTCTCACCTTCTAATGGCTCACCAAGCATATCTATCGCTATTTGATTTGCTTTCGCTATCATGCCTTTGCCATCTAGCACCACCACACCTGCGGGCATAGTGTCTACTAAATGCGAAAGCCAGCTAGCTTGCTTTCGCAGATCGCTTAACTCACCAATGTACTCCTCTTGAAGTAAACATGGGTTATACTGATTTGCAGAAATAAACTGTGGTTTTAACACGCTTGCAAGAGCCATAATCAAATCTCAAATAGATGTAGATACAGGGCTAAATGCACGATTTATACCAAGATTTATTTGTATATTTTTCATTACGTTACACGCTAATTTTAAGTGACATAAAAATGACGCACACTAAAAGGAATAACAATGAGTAAGCAAAAAAAGTGCCGTTGCCCATGGCTCGACACCACTAAACCAGACTACGTTATTTACCATGATGAAGAATGGGGCGTGCCACTTTATGACGATACAAAACTATTTGAATTTATTACGCTAGAGTCGGCGCAAGCAGGTTTAAGTTGGTATACCATTTTAAAAAAGCGTGAAAACTACAAAAAAGCATTTGCTAACTTTGATGTACACAAAGTAGCTAAATATACAGTACAGGACGTTGAGCGACTCATGCTTGATGAAGGGATAGTGCGTAACCGCTTAAAAATTTCTGCAACCGTTAATAATGCTAAACGATTTATAGAAATTCAAAAAGAATTTGGTAGTTTTAGTCATTACCAATGGCAGTTTGTAGGTAATAAGCCAACTATTAGTGATTTAAATAGTATTGATGACTACCCTGCAATTACAGAAGCTTCTGCCGCATTTGCAAAAGATTTAAAAAAACGTGGTTTTAAATTTTTAGGCCCTACAACGGTATACGCACATATGCAGGCATGCGGTATGGTTAACGACCATAGTAATGATTGTTTTAGAAAAAAAGAAATTATTGAGGCTTTTAGCAAGTCGATGAGTAAGTACAGCTAAGTAATTAGAAGCTGCTCTTCTCACGCGAGCAAGCTTGGCGTCTACCGCCAAGGTTCAAGTGTGTATTTATCTTTCAAACCCAAAGCTGCATGCGCAATGGGTAAAGTTCGTAAAGTGATAGCGACAATGAATATGAAGAAAAAGTATTTTGTCTTTTGTGCACTATTAGTCTCGCGACAAGTTATACTTTTTCATTTTTTCGACGAGTGTTGTACGCCTCACACCTAGTATTTCTGCGGCGCGTGCCACAACATAATCAAAGCGTTCAAGTGCTTGAGTAATTAAGCTAATTTCAAGCTCCGCTAAATAGTCTTTAAGCTCAATACCGTCCTCAGGTAATAGTCCGCTACCTTGGTTAGTAAATTCAGCTTCGGGTTCAGAGTCATAATCACTAAAGCCAGTGCTAAAAATATCGTTAAAGGCATCTTTTTCTAAAAGCTCTTCAGGGTACTCTGGTTCATAGGCATCTACCTCTATGTAACGATATTTATTGGGTAAATCAGGTACATCAACCACCTTTTCAGGAAACATAATAACCATACGCTCAACCAAATTAGCAAGCTCACGAATATTTCCAGGCCAAGCATGTGCTTTTAAACTCTCAACCGCGCGCTCTGTAAATTTAGCGGTCGTACCGCTTTGCTCATTAACACGGCGCATTAACTCCTTTAATAGTAACGGAATGTCATCAGCACGCTCACTCAAAGAAGGGTTTTCGATAGGGAATACATTCAAGCGATAATATAAATCCTCCCTAAAACTTCCCTCTTCTATCATATTTTCAAGATTACGGTGAGTAGCGGCAATAACCCTCACATCAGCCTGAATGGCTTTTGTGCCACCTACTCTTTCATAGCTTCGCTCTTGTAGTACTCTAAGTAACTTAACTTGCATTTGCAGCGGCATATCACCTATTTCATCTAAAAATAGTGTGCCACCTTGAGCAAGTTCAAAACGGCCTTTACGCGCTGATATAGCCCCTGTAAACGCCCCTTTTTCGTGCCCAAACAGCTCACTTTCGAGTAGTTCCCCTGGTATTGCACCACAGTTAACAGGCACAAACGGCCCAGTATTTCGCTTAGACAATAAATGCACATTGCGCGCTACAACCTCTTTACCTGTACCCGACTCCCCTAAAATAAGCACGTTTGCATCGGTTTTAGCCACTTGTTCAATTAAAAAGCGCACATCTTTAACGGCTTCTGTTTCACCTACTAAGCCATCAAATGCTTTATGAGGTTTATGGCCTTTATGGTCGGTTGGCAGCATACGTTGATATTGCTGGCAATCGTGCAGCAGCTGCGTGGTTACTTCGTGGTTAAAAGGCTCACAAATCAAGCCTACAACATTTGCAATGCTTAGTAGTGGCTTTAGTGTTTCACCAATTAATAAAAAAGGGAGTGTTGGGTAGCGTTTAATTAAGCTTTCGTGATTTAAGCTTTGCAATGCACCTAAAATTACGATGCACTCTTGCTGCTGATACTTACTGCATATTTGCTCAAAGCTAGACTCATCTAGCAATTGTACAGCCTCACCTATAAAGGTAAGTGATGCGTTTAATCCTATTGAGCGATTGTTATTATTATCTAAAATCAAGATCATAGTTAGCGAGCCGTACTTTCACTAATTTATTTAATTAGTTAAATTGTAAGCCAGTTCAGCACGGATGCAAGCAATAGCGGCAGTTTTTTGACATAAACGCCAAAAAACAGACGGATTAGTAAATTAACCATACTTAAGAATTAATCATTAAGTATCAGTTTATAAAGACCTTATACAAAAAGCCCACTTAAAATTTTAAAGTACAAATTAGCTTATATGTAAAATATATAGGCTATTATTTACTTAAGTTGCAAGTAATAATGCCGATAACTATTAAGATGTAAGACGCTTGGCATTAATATTGCTTTTATTTTGATATAAGTTTTACATAATTTTAGTAGTTAAATTTAGGATCACCCATGGCTCATGTCTCACTGAAGAAATACAGTCAAGTTCGTGCAAGTAATATTGCAGAAATGGCGCCGTATGAACAAATAAACCTTATTTTTAGTAATATTATTGGTCGCTTGGCTGCCACTAAAGGTTTTATTGAACGCAAAGAAATAGAAAAAAAAGGTGAAAACCTTTCAGCATGCATTTTACTCTTAGGTGCGCTGCAAGATGCGCTTAACTTAGAGGTTGAGCAAGACCCTAGTATTTCTGATAATTTATTGGCGCTTTATGCCTACTGCCAGCGTAAATTAACGCAAGCTAATATAAATAATGATATTGAAGCAGTCGTTGAAGTTTCAAGCATCATTAAAGAAATAAAAGAAGGTTGGGATAGTATTCCAACAGATCAACGCATTCCAGCGGAATAGGGCTATGGGACAAAGCCTTTCAGCTAAAGCAAAACGTATTAATGTACTGCTTAATAATATTGAAGCATTAGTTCAAAGTAATAATGCAGATGAAGCTATGCCAATTATGGATACTTTAAATAGTGAGCTTAAGAGCTGGTGCGAAAGTGCCCCCCCGCCAAATACTCAAGAATTAGAGGCTATACACGCTGCTATAAATAAGATAAACAAGCAGGCAATGGCTAAAAAAAATGAATCATCGAAAGCTATAATTAGACAAAAAAAATCGGGGAAAGCCATTTCAGCATACAAGTCGGTTTAATTACTAACACAGTATTAAACGTAAATATCAGGCATAAAAAAACCGTTTTAAAACGGTTTTTTTATGCCTGATATATAGTATTTATAGTTAAGAGTTGTTACTCACTACACCTGGCATATTTTCAAGCTGAGCTTGCACATAGCTACTAGTGGAGTTAAGATTCGCAACGAGTAAATCCATGGCATTGTATTGAGCGTATAATCTATCAGACAACGACTCCATTTTACTTGCAAGACTGAGGCGCTGATCATCTACATCTTCCAATTGATTAGTTTTACTGTCAATACGATTTTGGATAATACCATCGGTGTCTGTATAAAAGCTCATAAGCTCATCAAACGACTGGGCAAAGCCACCTTCATCTTCATCACTGCCAATAAAAAACTGTTGCACTAAATCTACATCTTCATCAATTTTGTCATTTAATGTTTCAGTATTAAGCGTCAACACTCCGTAACGTTCTGTTTCAACCCCCAGCTGAGAAAGTGACAATGAGTTACCATTACCTAAATCTACAGAGTCAGTTATCTGCTCTCGTAATTTAGACATAACGCCACGCAATAACGAATCACCAGCCATCACGCCGGCACCATCTTCACTTGAAGCGCCGAGAGTATTACTAAGCTCAAGTAATTCGTTATAGCTGGAAATAAAGTTATTTAAGCCTGACTGAATATTGTTGTTATTTTCTGTTATGGAGATATCACTTAAGTCATCATCAGTATCATGTGCTTTTTTTGCAGTTATAGTGATGCCATCTATCACATCAGTAAATGTATTTGAAGAACTGCTTACAGTAAGTGAGCCATCAATTGTAATTGATGCATCAGTAGCAGCGATAATTTCAGATGCATTTTGAACGCCTGCAGAATCAAAAGCTAACAGGGATAAACCGTTCGTATCTGTATTGTCACCGTCAATATCTGTTACTTCTACTTTTATCTCGCTTTCAAGGCCGCTATTTTTGGCTGAAAGTACTAAATGCTGGCCGGTATCATCAGTTATTATTGTTGCGTTGATACTATCGTTATCATTGCTGTCGTTAATCGCATCTCTGATTTCACTTAAGGTCGCAGTATCAGACACTTCAACATCAAAGCTATTGTCACCTGAGCTAAGAGTCATAATACCTTCACCCACAGCAGTGTTAGCATCAAAAGCTTCTGAAAGTATTTTATGCTCCGTAGCAAGGTTATTGACCTCTACAGAATAACCACCTGGCTGTGCGTCTTCATCAGCACTGATAGAAACAAAATCATCATTACCTGATGTACTGCGTTGTTGGTAATTATCTGCATCACCTAGAGCTTCCATCGCAGTTTGCACTTGTTCCAAAGCAGATTTTAGAGCGCCTACAGCTGATATATCTGTAGTTAAGTTACTTTCAGTAGTATTTAAACGAGCCTCAGCAGGTGCTTGCTCTGAATTAACGAGTGCATCCACTATATCGGATACCGCTAAACCAGAGCCTAAACCATTAAACGAAATAGACATACTTCACCTCTTTAAATACCTAAAAATAAACTAACTATATACGTGTAGCAATAACCACTAAACAGTCTGGTCTATCAAAATACCAGCAGATTCCGAAAGCTTTGATACTAAGCTTAAAACCTCTTCTGAAGGATACTGCTTAATTACATCACCACTGGTTTTGTCTAGTATTTTAATAACGTCTCGGCCTGAGTCTTCATCAACTTGAAATTGCAGACTGCGGTTCATGTCACCCATAAATTCCTGCAATTGTTGCGCCACCTTTTCAAGCTGCTCACGTTCAAGCTGTTGGTTTTGTGAACTATTTGTATCAGAGTTTTGTTGTGTGAACTGATTATTTAACAGTTTTTGTGCACCTAAACCGTCTGATTTATTTACGTCATCAACAGCACGCTGAGTTAAAGTTGATGCAGACTGGCTTAGCTGCTTACTTTCACCCGTCAAAGATGTTGATGCTATCGTAACTTCTGCGTTTGAAGTAATGGTGTTCATAACGCCTCCTAAACTTACCTAACGTATATAGTTATTTGATTAACAATAGCTTAATTTATGCCCTTAAACCACAAAAGGAGGTAGCTAAAGCCACCTCCTTGTTTTAAAACTAATACTGACTTTATGTACTAGCTAGCTACCATTAAGCTAAAAGTTTAACTTATTAACCTAATAGGCTAAGTGCTGTCTGTGGTAACTGATTCGCCTGTGATAGTATTGACGTACCTGCTTGTTGCAAGATTTGGTTTTTCGTCATCTCTGCAGTTTCAGTTGCAAAGTCAGTGTCTTGAATACGACTACGTGAAGCAGATACGTTTTCAGAAATGTTAGACAAATTACTAATAGTATGGTCAAAACGGTTTTGAACCGCACCTAAGCTCGCACGTTGTGAATCAATATTTGCAATAGCATTATCAATAATTGCTAACGCATCTTGCGAACCTTCTTGGCTTGTAATATTAAGATCTGCAACATCATTTAATTTACTGGTTACAGGGTCTGTTCCTGCCGCTAAAGAAGCATCACTTGCGTCTACACTAAATGTCTCTGAAGAGTTCAACTGAACAGCACCCGATATTCTTGTTGCACCAGCTGCGTCATTTATTGTTACCGCTGTACCAGCAGCGCCATCATAACCTTCAGGTGTAACGTCAAGTGCAACTGATGGTGTACCATTGCTGTCGGTTAAACCTTCAAATGTAATATCTTCGCCGTTGTTATTTGATACAGAAAGAGCACCATTTTCAATTGTTGCAGTAACACCGGTATCATCAGTAGCACTGTTAATAGCCTCGGCTAGTGCTTGCTCATCACCAGCTTTAGTGCCGGTACCAACAAATGATAGTTTTTCACCATTAAGCTCAAAGCTAACTGACTCATCTTTACCCGCAAGAGCTGAAAGAGACAAATCAGCTTCAGTTCGTGCTTGAGCCGTAACACCCGTAGAACTTGTAACACTATTAATAGCATCCGCAGCATCTTTAGCGCTCGCACCAGCAGCAATAGTTACCTGAGCGTCATTACGTCCAGAAATGTCATATGTACCACCAGCAACACCACTAGCTGCTAAAGCAGTTGTTGCAGCTGCAGCCTGACCAAAGCCATCAGCCGCTGCAGATTGTAAGTTTACTTGATTAGAACCAATTTTTTCTGCTGCTACACTCGACAATGAAACATTAATTGTTTCATTGGCGTTAGCACCAATTTGGAATGACTTAGAGCCAAAGCTGCCGTCTAAAAGCTGTTGACCACCAAATGAGGTTGTCTCAGCAATACGTGTTAATTCAACTTGAAGTGCAGAGACTTCTTTTTGAAGAGATTCACGGTCTTCAGTAGAATTTGAACCATTAGCTGACTGTAGTGCAAGCTCACGCATACGTTGTAAAATACTTGTTGACTCATTCATTGCACCCTCAGCAGTTTGCGCCATTGATATACCATCGTTAGCGTTACGCTGTGCTACTGCTAAACCATTTACTTGTGATGTTAAACGGTTTGAAATTTGTAGGCCTGCCGCATCATCTTTTGCGCTATTGATACGCATACCCGATGATAAACGCTCCATTGACGTTGCAAGGTCAGAACCTGATTGAGATAGGTTACGCTGAGCGTTTAATGAAGATACATTTGTATTTACTGAAATCATAATAAAACTCCTGATTACTTTCGTAATGTGACTGTTTAAATTTAACCAAGAGCTGTCACAATTGTATGCTCAAGCTCTGTACTGGTTAAGTTAACGGCAGGAAAAATATTATCTTTAACGTTATTTTGATTTATTTTTAATAATTATTCGAAAATAGAATTAAGTAACTAATTTTAAATGAAATAATTAATTTTATTTTTTATTAAAGCGCTTCATTTACTTAAAATGAACTACTTACCCCCTAATAACTAAAAAAGCACATCGTACATGATGTGCTTTTTATTATCACTTGTACTAATGGCGTTTCTAGCCACCTAACAAGCTAATTGCTGCCTGTGGCACCTGGTTCGCTTGCGAAAGGATTGATGTGCCCGCCTGCTGCAATATTTGGTTTTTAGTCATTTCAGCAGTTTCTGTTGCAAAATCGGTATCTTGAATACGGCTTCGTGATGCAGATACATTTTGTTCGATGTTTGCAAGGTTACTAATTGTATGGCTAAAGCGATTTTGAACAGCACCCAACCCTGCACGCTGAGAGTCTATACTAGCGATAGCGTTATCAATTACCGATAAAGCATCTTGCGATCCTTTTTGACTCGTTATATCAATTTCAGCCGCATTCTCTAGAGAACTTGTTACTTTTGTCGCCACTTCATCCACAAAAGTTGTAGCTGTTGTTGCAAATGTTTCTGATGAATTAAGCTGAATCGCACCTGCTATTCTTGCAGAAGCGGAAGTTGCACTGCCTGTCTCGAGAGTAACAAGATCACCAGGCGAGTTTTCATTATAACCCTGAGGAGTTATATCTAATTGTGAACCTGCGCCCCCTGCAAATTCGACAATTTCAATATCAGCACCAGAGTTGTTTGACACAGATAAAACACCATTATCAAGAGTTGCGGTAACACCATGAACGTCTGTTTTACTGTTAATAGCTTCAGCCATCGCTTTTTCATCGCCTGTAGCTGTACCAGTAGCAACAAACGATACTTTTTCACCATTTAATTCAAAGCTTACAGACTCACCCGAAGTAGTTGCCGCGCCTGAAATATCTAGTTGTGCTTCTGTTCTTGCTTGAGCCTCTACCCCTGTCGCACTCGTTACTTGATTGATTAGCTCAGCAGCCTCTTCAGCACTCGCACCATTTGGAATAGCAACCGTAGAGTCCTCTCTGCCGGAAATAACCAAATCGCCATATGCAATAGCACTATCAGCGAGAGCGGCTCCAGTACCAGCAACTTCATTTACTTGACCAAAACCGTCTATAGTTGTTGCTGACTGTAAGTTCGTTTGATTAGAACCTATTTTTTCGGCTGCAACACTTGAAAGAGATACGTTAATAGTTTCATTAGCATTCGCGCCTACTTGGAATGCTTTACTACCATAGCTGCCATCTAATAGTTGTTGACCACCAAATGATGTCGTATCAGCAATACGTGTAAGTTCAACTTGAAGTGCTGAAACCTCTTTTTGGAGTGCTTCGCGGTCTTCAGGAGAATTCGAACCATTTGCCGATTGCAGAGCAAGCTCACGCATACGCTGCAAAATATTGGTTGACTCTTGCATGGCGCCCTCTGCAGTTTGCGCCATTGAAATACCGTCATTGGCATTACGCTGAGCAACGGCTAGGCCATTAATTTGTGAGGTCAAACGGTTAGAAATTTGTAGGCCAGCGGCATCATCTTTAGCGCTATTAATACGCATACCCGATGACAAGCGTTCCATTGAGGTTGCTAAGCCTTCGCCAGATTTTGATAAGTTACGTTGTGCGTTTAGTGACGACACATTAGTATTTACTGTTAATGCCATTTTACCATCTCCTAGGTTTAAACAGAGTGTGGTTCAACACGTTTTAACAGGAACCACTGTTCGATAATTATTTAACCATAACAAAGCATTTACTGTGCCAACTTTAAAACAAACTCAAACTACTGTTTTTATTATGTTTTTATAAGTTAAAGTGTAAGTTTTATGTTTTTCCGTAAGAGTGACAAATTATTGCCGCTATTTTGAGGGAGGTTTTTGCCGCTTTGTATTAGCTAAAGCGGCAAGGTATTTCTGCTTATAACCTGCTTATAAGTAATCAAACAATGAAAGGTTAGTCAAACGACCAAATGTGGCTTGAGATGCTTGCAGTGCGGTCTCTTGCTTAGTAAGTTCGCTAATAGCTTCAGCCATGTCTACTTCTACTAAATCAGAAAGGTTACTTTTATTTTGAATATCTTGTGCAAGGTTAGAGTCGCTAACGCTTTCAACTGCGTTCATACGACCACCTAAACTTGCTTGCGTATATACTACTTGTTCACTGGCATTTTGTAATTGAACCAAGCCATCGGCTAACACTTCTTGAAAATCATCACCTTCAAGTGTGCCGTCATTTAAACCTGTAATAAGTGATTGTAATGTATTGAGAACATTTTCTTTACCTGGTTTTTCAAGGCTAAAATCAAGCTGGCCAGGTGCTGTACCTTCAAATTCAATCTTCATACCTGCAAAATCGATTGGCTCATCTGTAACCTCACCCGTTACTGTTGGTGTTAGTGGAGCACCATCTCTATATATTTCGTAAGTTTGGGGATCGTCAGCCGTAGCCCCAGGGCTTACAAGTACACTATACGTATTTGCAGTTGCAGAAGCCGTTGGATCTGCGTTGTAATTTGCTTGATGGAAGTTATCAAACTCAGTTTGCCCGTCAACGTAAACGCTAGCAGCTGTAATAGAACCAGAAACACTTGCCGTATTAGATTCCACATTTAAACGCGCATCAGTTTTCTCAAATGTATCAAAGCCATTATCGCTCGATTTAATGCTTACACCTTCAGCAATTGTAATTGCATGCTGACCTTGATCCCCATTATAAGTATATTCACCCGCTGTTGAATCAAACTGGTATGGTTGAGTGCTATCTTGATAGCCTGAAAAAATAAACTTGCCGTCTTCTGAGCGCGTGTTCATTAAGTTAACAAGCGTTTTTTGTATTTCACTGAGTTCTGCAGCAATGGACTCTAAATCATCTTGAGTATAAGCACCATTACCGGCTTGAATAGTGAGTTCTTGCGCTTGCTGAATATTGGTATTTATACTTTGCAATATGGTTTCCTCTGTTTCGAGGCGTCCACTTAGCTGAGCAATATTCTTTGTATATTGCTCGTTTGTTTGTATTTTATTTGAATAGAGCATCCCTTGTGAAATAGCGGCAGGAGCTTCTGAAGTAGTTAAATACTTCTCACCAGTATTTACTTGCTCTTGTGCATTGGCAACGCTTTGTTGGCTGTCGAGTATTTTATTTATGTTGTTTTGGTACATTAAGTTATTTGATAAACGCATGATTACCTCGCCGCACTTAATAAGGTGTCAAAAATTTCTTGAGCTGCAGCCAATACTTGCGCTGATGCTGAGTATGATTGCTGAAAACGCAGTAAATTAGCAGCCTCTTCATCTAGGTTTACACCGGAAAGCGATTCATACCACGCTTCTGATTGCTGAGCTAACGCGTCAAATGCGCTTGCACTGGTAATAGCTTGGCCGGTTACTACGCCAATATCGCTCACCAAGCCTGAGTAAGCTTGATTAAATGTGTCGTGATTGTCGGCAGTGGCCGTAGTTACTACATTTTTACGCACTAATTCACCATTTTGTAAATCAGCTAGTTTCAAACCATTACGGTTATCATCAAAACCGCCTTCATTAAATTCAAGAGTAAACGTATCTCCAGTGGCTGGGGTACCTTCAATGTCAAAGTCAAAGCCGTAGCTATCAAAAGGTGCTCCAGCTTGTGCCAGCATGCCTTCCGCAGGAGGTGTTATGGTAAATGTTGAAGTACCACTTGCATCTGTAATTTGGTATTCGTTTGCAGTACCAGTTTTAACTAAGGTTATATCACCGTTTGTTAATCCCGGCGCCGAAGTAAAACCACCTGAGGTAACACTTGTTACCTCTCCTGCTGAAATAGTTGCTGTACTTGTATTGTCTATACTGTTTGCTGTACGAATTGGTGAAGCAAGCGCTAGGTCTTCACCTCTGCTTGTAGCAAGTGTAATGAGGGTCGCGGCTTCTGAATTTAATTTAATTTGAAATTGATCGCCTTCAACGCCACTTCCTGAAACGTTAATTTGCAGCCCAAATGATTCACCGCTAGTAATGTCGTCTGAGTCTATGATACCTGATGCCGGTATAGTCGCTAAAGACGCGCTACCTACAGGCTCACCTTTATTATCTATAGGTTGAATACTTACTTCATCAGCATTAGCGGTGTAGGTAATAATAAAATCACTTGCCGGTAATTCACTCCCTTTACCGGACTCTACTGTGGCTGTCATATTAGTAACACCACCGCTATTAGCTTTATATGCATAAGCGCCAACGGTAGGTATATTAAATATATCACCGCCTAGATCACCGTTTGCATCCATACCGAGTTTATTTTGTTCGTTAAACGCATCAGCAATTGCCAACCCCATTTGGCCTATTTGGTTTTGTGCCGGTACAAGTATGTCGTCTCTAAACGCCAATAAGCCACCAATTTTTCCCTTAAGTTTGCTTGCATCTATTTCAAGCGGCACAGCTTTGCCGCCATTTACATCAAGTGTGAGTTCTTTAAAATTAGGATCCGGGTCGCCCGACAGTGAAAACAAGTTAAAAGTACCGTTTTCCATAACTAAAGATTCGCCTGTACCCATAAATACAAGTTTTTCGCCATTAGGGCCATCGAGTGTTTCTATATCAACGAGCTCTGATAGTTCACGAATGGCTAAATCTCGCTGATTGTAAATAGAACTTGCATCGGATACGTTATTTGTTCCGTTTACTACCGCTATTTCTTGGTTCAAGGTATTAATATTTTGGATTAATGAATTAGCCTCTTCAGAAAAGATCTCAAGCTGTTCGTTCACTATGCTTTGCTGCTCAAGCACAATGCCAGAAAGTCTATCCATTTGATCAACTAGGCTTTGCGCATCGGTCATTACCAATGAGCGAGCAACCGACGAAGAGGGCTGGTTTAGCGCCTCTTGCACGTTGTTAAATAGCGAGTTGATGCCCGTTGATAAGTTATTCGACTCTTCAGAAAAAATAGTATCGACTCGATTTGCTTCTGTAACAAACTGATCGAAAAATGATTTATTGGAGGTGTCGCGGTTTAACTGCGATTGGGCAAACTCGTTTAAAAGCCTATATGTTTCGCCCCGCCCTACTTGGTTATCAACCATAGTTGTAAATTCAGTACGCTCACGTACGTAGCCTTCAGTATTTACATTGGTGATATTTTTACTGGTCGTTTGCAATAGTTCAGAGCTTGAACGCACCCCTGCACTGGCAATATTTAATAAACTAAACGACATATTACTTCACTCCTTGGGCAAACGCGCTTGTTGCAATATTTTTAAGCTCGCTGCTATTTAGCACTTTTTTTATTTTACTTGCGTAGTTAGGATCGGTTGCGTAGCCTGCTTTTTGCAGTGAATCTAAAAATTCATTTGGCTTTGCGGTATTTTTTAGTGCTTCTTCGTAACGTGGGTTTTGCGTTAAAAAATCAACAAAGTCGTTTACGCTATCTTTAATAGAATCGTAGGCTCTAAAGCTCGCTTGTTTTTTAACAGCGGTACCTTGCTCAAACTCAAGTGTTACTTTACTTGCTTTGTCGCCTTCCCAGCTTTTATCTGACTTAATATTAAATAAGTTATTTGAACTGCCACCATCACTTTTACTGATTATGTGCTTACCCCAACCCGTTTCAAGAGCGGCCTGAGCTACCATTACAGCCGGGTTTAAACCAATTTTTTGCGCCGCAGTTTTAGCGTGTTCCCACACAGAACTTACAAATTGCTCTGCTGTTTCAAAATTAGTGCTACTTGATTTAGGCTCATTAATGTTGGTTTGAGTGCTATCAATAGTGGTTGTTTGTTGCTCGTTTTTTTCATGTACAAGTGTTGACCCCGCACGCTTATCACTAAAGAAATCATTTGTAGTTCTAAGTACGGAACCAGGCATATAGTTATCTGCTTCAGGCGAAAGTTGCTGAACTATTAAATCTGCCAACCCAAGCGAGCCATTTGATGACAGCTCCGAGGAAAGTTGTTGATCGTGCATCTCTTCAAAAAACTTTACACCGCTTGAATTAAAAGGGCTGTCTTTATCTTCAAACGCTTCATTTGCTTTACGCATACCTTTTAGTAGCATTTGCGTAAAAATAGCTTCAAATTGTGCAGCCGCTTTTTTAAGCGCAGCTTTAGAAGCATCAGTTGATGCATCACCGCTGTTTAAAGCGTCTTGACGTAATGTATTTAAATTACTTAAATCAAAAAAGTTTTGCTTATCGAGGTGATTTGTTTCCATCAGCTTTTTGACACAAAAATGAATAATGCTTTAAGAAATGCAAAAATTGAGCCAAAAAAGATAGGTAATAAAAAAGCTTAAGACACTTTTGTATACTTAAGCTTTATTTGGAAGGATTAATAATTTATAACTGATCAAATAACAACAAGCTGACCGTTAATGGCTCCCGCTTCTTTGAGGGCTTCCAAAATAGCCATTAAATCACCAGGCGCTGCACCTACTTCGTTTATTGCACGTACTAAATCGTCAAGACTAACGCCAGGGTTAAAGACAAATGCACGAGAATCATCTTGATTAACATCAATAATACTTTGCTGTGTGACGACTGTATCACCTTGTGCCAATGGGTTGGGCTGCGAAACATTTTGCTGCTCAGCGATTGTAACCGTAAGGCCACCATGCGTAATTGCCGCGGGCTGAAGCTTTACGTTTTTACCAATAACAATGGTACCTGTTCGCGAATTAACAATGATTTTTGCAGCAGTATCAGCAGGTTTAAACTCAAGGTTTTCAAGCGTAGATAAGTAAGATACACGCTGCGAAGCATCCCGTGGCGCTAAAACCCTGATAGAAGCAGCATCAATTGCTTGTGCGCTATTAGGGCCAACTAAATCGTTAATTGTTTTTTCTAAACGTTTAGCGGTTGTAAAGTCTGGGCGATTTAAATTAAAAGTAATGTAATCACCTTGCATAAATGGGCTTTCTACTGCTCGCTCAACTGTTGCCCCATTTGGCACTCTGCCAACGGTGGGTGTATTAATAACAACTCTACTGCCATCAAGCCCTTGAGCACCTAAACCGCCTACAATTAGACTACCTTGTGCAATTGCGTATACATTGCCATCTACCCCTTTTAAAAAGGTTTGCAGCAACGTACCACCACGTAAACTGCCAGCACTACCAATAGACGATACAGTGATGTCTATTGTTTGGCCTGGCTTTCTAAAAGCAGGTAACTCGGCATGAACAGCGACTGCGGCTACATTTTTAATTTTAGGGCTTTGCGTAGAAGGAAGCGTAATACCAAAGCTATTTAGCATGCCTCTAAAACTTTGTTGCGTATAAGAGTTTTGCTCTCCAGTACCAGGTAGGCCGACCACTAAGCCATAACCAACTAATTGGTTAGACCTTACGCCTTCAACCATAGACACGTCTTTAATGCGTTCGGCACTGGCTGTAAATTGCACACTTAGTAACACAACTAAACATAAAGCTTTTAGGCTTTTCATGTTGCTACCCTCTAAAATGGAAACAGCGAACTGCTAAAGAAACGTGTAAGCCAACCTGGACTTTGCGATTCTTGTGTTTGACCTTTACCCGAATACTGAATACGAGCATTTGCTATACGGTTTGATTCTACTGTGTTATCGGCACTTACATCCTGCGGGCGAACTAAGCCTTCGAGCCTAATAAATTCTTCACCGGTATTTAACGTTAGCCATTTTTCACCGCGAATAACTAAATTACCATTTGGTAAAACACGCATAACATTTACCGAAATATCGCCGACTAAACTGTTAGATTGGTTTGATTTAGAATCACCTGTAAACGATGAATCGCTGCCAATACCAAACTGAATACTGTCACCACCAATATTTACAGGCAAACCACCTAAGCCAATAACAGGGTCGAGGCTTGACTCTGTTTCTTTATCTGTTTCTGTTTTAGCAGCTTTAGTTGCTTGGGTAGACTCTTCAAGCTTAACGGTAATTATATCGCCAGTGCGCAGTGCTTTTTTGTCTGAATATAAATCATTAGAAGTATGAGTATTAAACAAAGACCCAGTTGCTACCAGGGGCTCTACAACGGGCTCAGGGTACATAGGTGCATAGTACGGATCGTCTTGTACTACTTCACTATTTTGCGTAGACATACAACCACTTAAAAATAAAGCACCTGCTGAAATAAATAAAATTTTACGCATAAAAGTCCCCTTACTCTTTAAAGCTGTTGATTAATGTAACTCATCATTTCGTCAACGGCCGAGATAACCTTTGAGTTCATCTCGTAAATACGCTGTGTTTCGATTAGGTTTACCAGCTCTTCGGTTACATTCACGTTTGATGTTTCGAGTGAACCTTGAATAATACTTCCAAGCCCTTCAACTCCCGGGTTACCTTGCACCGGTGCACCGCTAACAGCAGTCTCGGTGTAAAGGTTTTGCCCAATTGGTTCAAGGCCTGATGGATTAATAAAGTCACTAATAGTTAACTGCCCAATAACCACGTTATCGGCTTGACCTGCAACACGTACCGACACTTCACCATCTTGTGAAACGGTTATTGATTGCGCATCATCCGGTACATTCATTTCGGGCTGAACTACATAGCCTGCTCCAGAGGTTACAATTCGACCATCGCCATCAGTTGTAAACTGCCCATTACGTGAATAAGCAATATTGCCATCTGGCTGAAGTACTTCGAAAAAGCCCTCACCTGAAATCATCCAATCTAAAGAGTTCTCGGTGGTTAACATGTTACCTTGAGTAAACTCTTTTTGGTTGGCAACCACCTTAGCACCCGCACCTAACATTAAACCTGATGGCATTTCGGTATCTTGCGACGAACGACCACCTGGCTGGTTAATATTTTGATAGAGTAAATCCTCAAATATAGCGCGGCTTTTTTTGTAACCTACAGTGCTAGCATTCGCTAAGTTATTTGAAATAACCGATATATCGGTTTGTTGAGCGTCTAGCCCTGTTTTACTGATCCACAATGCTGGATTCATAATTATGCCCTCACTTTAAAGTTAAACTATGCGCATCAGCTGGTCTTGACGTTCGTCAATTTCCTCAGCTGTTTTCATTAGTTTTACCTGTAATTCAAATTGACGCTGGTGGCTTATCATGTCGACCATTTCGTGAACTGGGTTCACATTAGACATCTCAAGCGAGCCACTTAATACTTTTACATTTGCTGATGTATCTACAGCCTCTCCAGGCACCGGCCTAAATAAACCATCGTTACCTTTTTCAAGTTGTGAGCTGTTAGCTTCTACAACCCTCAATGTGTCTACTTCTTCTAAAAAGTTAGCAGGAGCACCCTGTGGACGAACCTGAATGGCACCATCTTCACTAAAACCAATTTTTTCAACCGGCACAGGCAAAATAACAGGCCCGCCTTCGCCAATAACTTGACGGCCACCACTGGTCACCAACATACCCTGAGCTGTGATATTAAGCGTACCAACTTTCGTGTAAGCCTCATTGCCTGATTCATCTTGTACCGCAAGCCAAGCGTTATCGCTCATTGCAATATCTAAATCACGTCCAGTTTGTATTATGCCACCCGATACCATGTTTGAGCCTGGGCGCTCTTGCATTGAAAATACACGTGTCGGTAAACCTTCGCCAAACGCTTGCATGGAACGTGCTTGAGCAAAGTCAGCTTTAAAACCGGTTGTGTTTGCATTTGCCAAATTATTGGCTTTAAGCGCAAGCCCTTGAAGGCTTTGCTTAGCGCCAGAGGCAGCAATGTAGACCATTTTGTCCATAGTATCGACTCACATAAAAATCTCTGAATTGATAAATGCAAAATAGATGCCAGATTAAAATTGACACAGTGTTATGGAAGGATTTTATATAGGACATAGTAAAAAGGCTGCAAAATGCAGCCTTTTTTAGAATTAAATTTAACTTATCGAATCTGCAAGATGCTTTGCTGGATTGTTGAGTTAACTTCAAGTGCACGCGAGTTTGCCTGGTAATTTCGTTGGGCTGTAATTAAATCTACAAGCTCGTTTGTCAAATTTGTATTTGATTGCTCAAGTGCTGAGGAGTTGATACTACCAAAAGTACCTGATCCCGCCTCACCTGCAACAGGCTCACCCGAGTTAATACTTTGTTTCCAGCTGGTATCACCTACTTGCGATAAGCCTTGTGAATTAGGAAAGCGAACCATAGCTACTTGTCCAAGGTAAGTTGAATCACCATTACTGTATGAAGCAACCAGTTTACCATCAGTACCAATATCTACCCCAGCTAAACGCCCTACGGTCGAACCGTCTTGATCAAGTGCTTTAACTTCGAAACCACTTGAATACTGAGTAGGAATACGACCTGAAGTATTATTTTCATCTCGCCAGTTAATTTCTATGCCAGTATCAGGAAATGTAGCACCATTATCAAGCATTGAAGATAATCCACCGGCAGCATTTTCTAAAGTAACTTCATCAAATGTTGTTAAGTTCGTGTTTGCAATACCATCCGTTGTTGCTGGCAAACCGCTTGAATTAAACCCTAACGTTGTTATTGGTGAGTAAGGCGTTGTAGTTTGCTCAGCTCCCGTTGTAGGATCAATTACTTTACCATCAAGAGTAGCATATACTTCCCAACTGTTGTCTGAGCCACCAGAAGCAGCATCTTCTTCTTTAGCAAAAAAATACTGTAGGATGTGCGGTTCACCTAACGAGTCATATACCGTGGTTGAGGTAGATGAATTGTAAGTACCATTTGAAGTTGGGTCAAAATCTAGACCTGTTGCATCTGCGGTTGCATCTAAATTAAACGATAGAAATACATTTTCAGTTGCACGAGGTGAACCCGACGAGTCTGGTATTTGAACTGGATCTGTGGTGCTCAAACTAACTGATGTTGTATCACCGGTAGATGAATCGACAGGGAACGCTTGTAAAAAGTTACCGCTAGCGTCAACCATAAAATTATCTTGATTAAGTTTAAAGGCCCCGGCACGCGTGTAGGTTAAATCTTGTGATGAAATATCATCAGTCATTGCAAAATAACCTTCACCAGTAATCGCTAAATCTAGCGAGTTATTGGTAAACTGTAGCGACCCTTGATGAAACTGCTGTGCAACCATGGTGGTTTGTACACCGTCACCATTTTTAGTTTTACCAGCGCTAAATACCGATGATGCATATACATCAGCAAACTCAGCACGTGACTCTTTAAAGCCTGTAGTATTAACGTTTGCAATGTTGTTTGCCGTTACGTCTAAATCTTTTTGCGCGGCAGCAAGGCCGGTTAATGCAATATTGAAGCTCATAATTCACCTCTAACCTTTAAATATGTGGCCTGCTGGCAGGCAAAAAATACTAAAATTTACTATGCGATTTCTGCTACGTCTGTCAGTCTAACCGCGCCTTCTTTAGTGTTAATAATAATGCCGCTTGAACCATTTATATTAACGCTTTCAATGTTCTTAAATGTCGCTATTGGTAGGCTTGAAAACTCACCGTCAGTACTTCCTTCAGCTGATACCGTGTATTCACCTTCAGGTAATCGTTCACCGTTTTCGTTTGTACCATCCCAAGTGAAGCGAACCGCTCCAGCAGGCTGAGAGCCCATATCAATTGTTTTAACTAATTGACCTGAAGCATCAGTAACTTTAATTTTTAAATTATCTACAGCTTCTTCCGCAACTGCTGACCCTTTAGCATCACCTGTTTCATTTAAATCTAAAGAATTAGATTCTAACAGCGCTTGCTTACCTACAAGTGTTGAGGCTTGCAAAGCAGAGTTTGAGGTCATTGATGAAGCTAAAGATTCAAAGTTTGTGTTTAAATCTGTGATACCTTGCGCCATCGTAAAATTAGTCATTTGTGCAATCATTTGATCATTATCCGCAGGGTTACTGGGATCTTGATACGATAATTGCTGAGTTAACAAAGAGAAAAAGTCTTCTTGCGTTAACGCGTCACTTTCCTCATCAGCTGTTGCTACTTGGGTGTCTTGCCAAGTAATAGAGTCCAAATAGGATGAACTGGTACTAATATCGTTACTCATAACCTACCCTCGGTTATCGCTGCCCAAGTAACAGCGTTTTGCTTAACATTTGCTTAGCTGCATCTGCAACTTGCACGTTTGTTTGATAAGAGCGAGAGGCTGAGATCATATTTGCCATCTCCTCAACAACATTAACGTTGGGTTTATAGATATAGCCGTTTTCATCCGCGCTCGGGTGATTTGGGTTATATTCAATCTGTAATGGCTTGTCACTTTCAACAATTCCCAAAACTTTAACACCAACAGCGGAGCCCTGAGGATTACTCGCTGATGCTGACGCTTTAGTCAGTTCTGCTGCAAATACAGGCTGGCGCGCTCGGTAAGTTTGGTCTTGAGATGAACTAATCGTATTAGCATTAGAGATATTACTTGCGGTTGTATTTAAGCGAACATTTTGTGCGCTCATACCACTAGCTGAAATATCAAATACATTATATAAACTCATAATTTTTATCCTTGACTACCGAGGGCTTTGTTCAGACCTTTAAATCTGCCGCTTAAAAATTGCAAGCTGGCCTGATACTCCATCGCATTCTGTGTATACAAGTTTCGTTCCACCTGTATATCCACTGAGTTACCATCACCTGTATCTGTTTGATTTGGCATACGAAATAATTCAGAACCACCTACACTTCGAGTCCCACCGGCAATATGATTTGCATCTGTAGTAACCATTGAATTGCCGCTTTGCTGGGTTGACCTTGCCGCTTTTAATGCTGAGGCAAAGTCGATATCTTTTGCTTTATAGCCAGGCGTATCAGCATTCGCTATATTAGTAGCTATTAACTCTGCTCGCTGTGAACGGATCAACATGGCTTGCGGGTGCACACCTAATGCTTTATCAAAACTGATCGCCATAACCTTCTCCAAAAAATTGACTTATCTATGCTTAAAGCAAAAAGTAAGCCATTAATATTAGAGGTTAGTCAATTTTTATAAGAGCATGTTTAGAAGGAAAAAACGACGCATTTAGCGCCGTTATTAAGGAGAAGGGTTACATAATTATTTCTTTTGGTAGATGATGCCAGGGTTGCAACGTACCATATCAAACTCATCACTTAAGCCAGTCATCGACTCCGATGCACCTAAAAATAGATACCCTTTGGGATTTAAAGCTTGAGCAAATTGACTAATAATTTTTGCTTTAACTTCGGGTGAAAAGTAAATGAGTACATTTCGACAAAAAATTATATCAAATTTCCCCATAAGCGCATAAGAGTCAAGTAAGTTTAAATGCCTAAAGTTAACCTGCTTTTTCACAGCATCGTTAACCTGTGCCATACCATTGCCGCTATCTTTAAAGAATTTTTTGCGCCGATCAGCAGACAAACCTCTTGCAAGCGCAAGAGAATCATACTCTGCATTTTTACACATATCGAGCATGGTATTGGATATATCAGTCCCGGTAATTTGTGCCCCCATACGAAGCACGCTTGGATGCTTTGCCTGAAACTCTGCAACAGACATAGCAATAGAGTATGGCTCTTGTCCTGACGAGCTTGCAGCCGACCAAATTTTTAATGGCCTTTTAAGTTCTTTAAATTCAGGAAACAACCTATTTTGTAAAAGCTCAAAGGGATATTGATCTCTAAACCATAGCGTTTCATTTGTGGTCATCGCATCAACAACTGCGGCTCTTAATTGCCGCTCATGCGGCCCAAGTGTTTTACTGACTAGTTGCGATAAAGATTCCACATTAAATCGAGCCATTAATGGGGCAAGTCGGCTTTTAACTAAATATTGCTTATTTTCACCTAAAACAATACCGCATTGCTGCTCTAAAAACGAACGGAACTGATCGTATTCACTTTGCTGCAAATCTTTATTATTCAAATTAATAACACCTATAATTATTCGTCACTGTGAACCCATTTTTTAACCGCTGTTGCTAACTCATCAGGGTTAAACTTAGCAATAAAATCATCTGCGCCTACTTTTTCAATCATCGCTTGGTTAAAAACACCACTTAAAGATGTATGTAAAATAACATGCAACGGTGCTAGTTTTGGATCTGCTTTTATTTCAGCAGTTAATGTATAGCCGTCCATTTCAGGCATTTCAACATCTGATATCAATAAACCTACGCGCTCTGTAATATCATTTGTACAATCAAGCTCAGCTATTTCTTTTAGTCGTATTAATGCTTCTTTACCATTTTTAGCAAGCTCGGTCTGCACACCCAATGGCTCAAGTGCTCTTTTTACTTGGTTACGCGCTACAGCCGAATCATCGGCAATAAATACGATACGCTCACCTAAATCTTTTTGAATATCGCCACCGGCAGCAACCTCAGCACTTACTTCTGTATTCACTGGGCAAATTTCGTTAAGAATTTTTTCTACGTCGAGAATTTCTACTAATTCATTTTCGATTTCGGTCACAGCGGTTAAATATGAATATCTGCCAGCACCTGATGGAGGCGGCATTATTTTTTCCCAGTTCATATTTACTATTCGCTCTACACCACCTACTAAAAACCCTTGAACAGAGCGATTATATTCAGCAATGATAATAAAACTGTCTTTAATGTTTTCTATTGGACGCCCACCTACAGCCATCGATAAATCTATAACTGAGATAGTTTGGCCACGTATATGCGCAACACCACGAATGTACGCATTTGATTTAGGCATACTAGTAAGAGGCGGGCATTGTAGTACCTCTCTTACTTTAAACACGTTAATACCAAAACGCTGACGCCCTCTGAGCTTAAATAAAAGTAATTCTAGGCGGTTCTGCCCAACCAACTGTGTGCGTTGGTTTACTGAGTCTAAAATGCCTGCCATTCAAATCTCCTAAAGAAAACAAAAAATCCGGAACGATAATTGCTTTCTGATAATAAAGCTACATAACATCGCGGGAGCGTCTAAGTTTTGACGCAAAATATTTATACCCTGTTTTAAACCATAAGCATAGTCGAAACATTATGAGTTTGTTAAAAAAAGTCAGAAGATACAGTGTTTTTTATTTTGTTGCCAGCCTCTGCTTGGCAATACCTCTGCATGCAAAAGTGTTTAGCAAAGATTTACTGCAAGAGATGGCCGTTAATTATATAGCAAAGCAGGTCGATAGAACTGATACCAGCAAAACTCAGCTAAGCGCCCTTCCTCTTGATAGCCGCATACCTGATCGTGTATGCAAATCCCATCTTCAGTTAACGTCTACTAGCGAGCCGCCATTTAATAGACAGGTAACTATCCAAGCTAAATGTGAAGATGAACAACCTTGGGCGCAATATGTTCATGTAAGAGTTGTTGAAATGGCTCCAGTTGTAGTTGCAAACGCAAATCTAGCGCGTGGCGAAGTAATTACTAAGTCACATTTGAGTATACAAATGAAACCATCTCACTTTGTAAGAGTTCAATACTTAGATGACCCAACTATTTTGGTTGGTAGTAGAAGTAAGCGCAACATTAGAAGCGGTATGCCAGTGCTACTTAATCAAATTTGCATGGTATGTAAGGGAGATTCTGTTAATATTTACGCAAACCTTAGGGGGCTTCGAATAAAAACATCGGGGATAGCCCTTGAAGATGGAACCTTAGGTGAGCAAGTCCAGATTAAGAACAAAAAATCAGGTAAAATTTTAAATGCGCGAGTAGATGGTGTAGAGTCTGTTCAAGTAAACATTTAATTTAGATTTATACTAAAGTATCCTACGAATATGCCGATAGCTAGGCATTAGTTGGGTAATATACGGGTTTATTATTATGGTCAGTCAAGTTAATGGTAGTAATCAACAAGCAAATGCACTTTCAAACGCAAAGCAGCAACAGGTTGATTTAAAAAAAGATAATGCAAACACTCAAGCTGCACAATCGCAATCACCAAAGGCTGCGAGTGATTCAGTAAGCTTAACGCCACAAGCGCAACAATTAAAAACATTGCAAGACAAAGCGCAACAATCGCCAGGTTTTGACAGTGATAAAGTGGCTGAGCTTAAAAAAGCAATTACTGAAGGAAAATACCAAATCGATGCTGAAAAGCTGACAAAAAATCTAGCTGACTTTGAGTTTAATGTCTATGGCTGATCATAATGGTTTAATTTTCGTAAAGCTAAATGAGCAAATAAATTGCTTAGAATCATTAGACACGCTACTAAATGAAGAGCTTATAGTTATTTCCTCTCGACGAGGCGATGGCTTAAAAGAACTTGCCCAACAAAAAATGCCTTTTCTAGCTAAGCTTACGAAACTCGACAAAGAGTTAAATAAACTTTTTATAGCTAATGATAAAAACTCAGCAGAAGTGAATGAGCTTGTCTCTTCAGTTAAATCACAACTAGCCCAATGTCAGAAGCTCAATAAAGTTAATGCACACGCAGCACGTCAAGCTCACTTGAGTGTTAAACAGCTTAAAGAAATTTTAATTGGCGCCCCAACTAGTATGACTTACGACCAAGGCGGCAGTGTAGTTAACACAGACAGTAAACTAGTACGTAACTTAAAAGCCTAAGCTAATTTGGCAGCTAAACGCGCTATTGCCTTCAACGTTATTTTCTCTAAATTCACTATACAATTCTTATAAGTTTCAATTTTTCTTAAGTTTATAAACACACACTTTTAGCTAAAGTAATTAAGCAACACAGTGTGCCTAAAACCGTTTAAAAACCCGTTTAATATTGAGCGTTATCTTAGCCGTCGCAAGGCTTTTAAGCGCGCAAAGCACGTGCTAAACGTGACAACCTGAGGAGTTGAACTTTTACATTAGAGGAGCTCGTCTTCACATCAGCGCAGATCAGGCTTAAGGTAAGATAGTCTTTTTAGGCTAAAAAAAGCCAAAGGATTAATCCTTTGGCTTTTTTACACACATAATTTTATCTGGATTGTAAGGCTACGAAAACTGATTAAACAGGCTTTCCGTACTTAAACCTTCCTGTTGCAAAATATCTTTTAAGCGACGCAAGGCTTCAACCTGAATTTGCCTTACGCGTTCACGTGTCAATCCAATTTCACGACCTACATCTTCAAGTGTTGATGGCTCGTAACCAAGTAGGCCAAATCTGCGTGCAAGTACCTCACGTTGCTTAGGGTTTAATTCACCTAACCAATCTACGATATGCTTATTAATGTCGTTAGTTTGTACTTCACCTTCAGGGCCTGCGCTTTTTTCATCTGCAATAATATCTAGTAAAGCACTGTCATTTTCACCGCCGATAGGCATGTCGACGGAGGCTATTTTTTCATTTAAACGTAGCATTTTAGTTACGTCTTCAACAGGTCTATCAAGACTTGCTGCTATCTCTTCCGCAGTTGGTTCATGATCAAGCTTTTGCGTTAACTCACGAGCTGTACGTAAGTATACATTGAGTTCTTTAACTACATGGATAGGTAAGCGAATAGTACGGGTTTGATTCATTATGGCACGTTCAATAGTTTGACGTATCCACCATGTTGCGTAAGTAGAAAACCTAAAACCGCGCTCTGGGTCAAACTTTTCTACAGCACGGATTAAACCTAAATTACCTTCTTCAATTAAATCGAGTAATGCTAAACCACGGTTATTATAGCGGCGAGCAATTTTAACAACTAAACGTAAATTGCTTTCAATCATACGTTTGCGTGAGGCCTCACAACCTCGAAGTGATTTACGTGCAAAGAAAACCTCTTCTTCTGCACTAAGTAAAGGAGAGAAGCCAATCTCACCTAAATAAAGCTGAGTTGCATCAAGATTTTTAGTCACCTCTTCTTTTGCAAATATCTCATCTTCTTCTACTTTTTCAAGTAGCGTGTTACTGTCTTCTACGGCGGTGTCATCGAACTTTTCATCAGTCGTGGTTTTTTTTGCTGCGCTAGCCATAAGCCTTCTCCCGAGCAATTATCAATACCTAAAAATTAGGGGAGGTATTTAGCAGGATTGACAGCTTGCCCACGGTAGCGAATTTCAAAACGAAGCGCAGTAACCGAAGATTCTGAATTACCAATTTCTGCTATTTTTTGTCCTGCCTTAACTTTCTGCTTTTCTTTAACAAGTAATTTCGAGTTATGTGCGTAAGCACTAAGGTAATCATCATTATGTTTCAATATGATTAAATTACCGTAACCTCGAAGAGCATTACCCGCGTACACCACCGTTCCTTGTGCCGCGGCTAAGACTGAAGCCCCTTTATGATTAGTAATCTGTAAACCTTTATAACCGTTTTCCTTATTAGAAAAGCGTTTGGTAACTTTGCCCTTTGCAGGCCAAAACCACTTAACTTTACTGCTCGACAAACGTTTAGTGTTACTAATTGTGTTACTGGCTTGTTTCTGAACATACTCTCGTTGTTTAGGTGGATCAAGCTCTTTTTTTAATTTTATGTTATTTTTTTGTGTATTTTTTATAGACTTTTTACTCAAACTCGTATATTTTTCATGCTTTTTTATTTTTTCGGTTGAAGCAACCAATGATATTCTCTGGCCTGGGAAGATAATATAAGGTGATGGTATTGAATTGTTTTTTGCGAGATTTCGAACATCTTGACCTGCGCTAAATGCGATAGAATAAAGTGTGTCTCCTTTTTGAACCTTATAATAATCACCATTGATGTTAATTGTATGACCTAAATCATTAACATTATTATTTAAGCTACTTACAGGCGCTGGAGCATTTCTTGAAGAACACCCTGTGAGAAAAACACTAATGAATATAAACACATACAGTAAAAACTGACTATTCATCGTATTTTTCTCCTAAAGTTGAAAGTTATTGTTTTAATACTTATCGAAGTAAAAAGTATGCAAGTACTATCAATATAACTAAAGCCCAGCCAAGTACTTCAATATATTGACGTAATTTTTGTTCCATTTTCACTCCACCCCATTTCATTAAAGCCGAAACTAAAAAGAAACGTGCACCACGCCCAATAGCTGATGCGAGTAAAAACGGTAAAAAAGCCATTTGCATTACACCAGCACCAATCGTAAATACTTTATAAGGGATTGGAGAAAAGCCAGCTAAAAAAACAACCCACACACCGTATTCTTTAAACCAGGTAAGTGCAGTGTCAAATTTATCTTGCCAATGCATTTGAGCAATAAGTGGTTCTACTACAGGTTCGAATAACCAAAAACCTAGCAAATATCCTATAACACCACCAAAAACCGATGCTACAGTTGCAAAGCTTGCAAAACGCCACGCTTTACTTGGCTGTGCAAGCGACATAGGTGCAAGCATTACATCAGGTGGGACAGGAAAGAAAACAGACTCAGCAAAGCTCATGGCTGCTAAGTAACGCTCAGCATGGCGGTGTTTAGCCCATACTAGGGCCATATCGTATAACTTGGTAAACAACTTCAAAATGAATTCCTATTCAATATCGCCAGGTATCAGCGGTACAAACCTTACGGGGGCAATAACATGCTCGGTATAGTTATCGCCATTGCGAATAACCATGGTTAACTTTTGCTCTTGCTCTCCTACAGGGGCGAGTAGCACACCACCATCAGATAGCTGAGCAAGTAAATCTTGTGGAACTTTAGACGCCGCAGCGGTAACAATTATGCCATCAAAAGGGGCTTGTGACTGCCAGCCTTGCCAGCCATCGCCATGTTTCATTGCTACATTATACAAATCAAGTTGATGCAAACGACGTTTAGCTTGCCATTGAAGCGCTTTGATGCGTTCAACCGAATATACCTTAGTAAACGATTTAGCCAGCACAGCGGTTTGATAACCTGAACCTGTGCCAATCTCAAGTACTTTGTCCCGAACACCGGCAAGACGCATTAACTCAGTCATACGGGCAACAATATAAGGCTGCGAAATTGTTTGCCCCTGCCCAATAGGCAATGCCGTATTTTCGTAGGCTTTGTGTTTTAGTACATCATCTATAAATACATGACGTGGTATATCTGCAATAGCACTTAGAACTTGCGTATCCTCTACTCCTTCACGCTTTAAAAGTTCAGCAAGCACTTTTGCGCTTCGTGAGTAATTAGCTAGCACTATTTATCTCCAAATCAGCTAACCAGTCTCCCACCGCTGTTAAGCTATCTTTTGCAGTCATATCAACACTTAATGGTGTTACCGATGCAAAACCGTTATTGATAGCGTTAAAGTCAGTGCCTTCGCCAGCATCGCTTTCTGTACCTAAAGAACCATACCAAAAAATATCACGCCCCCATGGGTCTGTTTGCTTTGTCATTGTTTCGGCTTTATGGCGCGCGCCTAAACGGGTTACTTGCACACCTTTAAGCTCACTTAGCGGAATGTCTGGAACATTAACATTAATGATTTGATCTTTAGGAAGCGGGTGCGACGCCAAGCCTTTTATTATGTTTACGGTTACAGCAGCTGCGGTCTCAAAATGCTCACCATGATGCGAGCAAAGTGATACAGCAATTGCTGGTAAACCTAAATGGCGTCCTTCAGTTGCCGCTGCAACAGTACCAGAGTAAAGCGTGTCATCGCCTAAATTAGCCCCATGATTGATACCAGCAACAACCAAATCAGGTGTTTCGTCAACCAACTGATTAACGCCTAAATGAACACAATCAGTAGGAGTACCGTTTACTGAAATAAAACCGTTTTCAAGCGTAGTCGCTCGTAATGGATTAATTAACGTTAGAGAGTTACTAGCACCACTGCAATTTCTATCCGGGGCAACCAGTGTTACATCAGCTATTTGTGTTAGCGCTTGATATAAAACCGCAATGCCTTTGGCGTTTACACCATCGTCATTACTTAGAAGTATCTTCATTATTGCTGTCCTTTTCTTTTCGCTCTCGTGGACTGGCATCTGTATAATCCACCAGCTCTCGTAATAATGCGGTTGCAAAACACCCTTTGGGTAAACCAAAGCTTAGTTTTAACGTGGTTTCATCAAGTGTTTCGACAGATAAGTCTTGTGGTATCAGACGCAGCATTCTGCGTTCATTTTTAAGACCAAGCTCACCTAAACCATCGCACCATGTTTGGTATGGTTTAAGCCATATTCTTTCTTGTTCAGTTAAGCCTTTTTCACTTTTACCGACCATAGGCGCCGACATCATAATATCGCCTGAAGCTAAACGAGCTATGTTTTCATCACTTATTGCATCTTCAAAAAATGCATTACTACCACTTAACATAAATACTTCGCGGTGCATGGTTTTAGCTAAGCCATGTTCTTTTACGCGCAAGCTTACTATTTGGTTAAATACGTGCGAGCGCGCTGCAGAAATAATAATACCGCGTAATTTTTTATCGCGAATACGCTCTCCAGCAAACATCTTTTCGGCCATTACTAAGTTATGCCCGCCATGCCCAAAGCGCTGCTCACCAAAATAGTTTGGCACACCTGAGCGCACCGCATTTATACGGCACAATATATCAAGCGGCTGTGTGACATTACGAAGCGTAATAGTAAATTTATTACCCTTATGACAACCCGTTCGTAGTTTTCGCTCATGGCGCTGCTGCGATACTACAAAAATGCTCTCGCTGTTAAGCTCACTAAAATCAATGTGCTTTTTAATAGGCACTTTTACGCTAAACCACTGGCTACATACACCGTGGCGATCTTTCATGCCCGCGTAACTTACATCACGTGGAGATACACCTGCTTTTTGAGCGATAATTTTAGCAACATATTGTGTGTTTTCGCCTTTTTTAACCACTTGTAAGCACACATGCTCACCGCTGCCAGTAAACTCAATACCTAAATCTTCATCTACCATAAAATCTTCAGCAGTGGTTTTAAAGTCGGCCTTAGACAGTGGCGCACCGTATAAATAATTTAAGTCGCTCATGCGTTTGTTGTACTCGTAAGTGCTTTACTCATAATAACCACCGCATGACTAGAAATACCTTCTTTACGCCCTTCAAAGCCCAGCTTTTCAGTTGTAGTAGCTTTAACATTTATTTGACTAAGATCGCAGTTTAAATCGCTGGCTAAATTTACGCGCATGGCTCGAATGTGTGGCAGCATTTTTGGTGCCTGTGCAACAATAGTCACATCACCATTGCCAAGTATATAGCCTTGTTCTTTAGCTAAGCCAACTACATGGCGCAGTAAAATACGGCTGTCGATATTTTCATACTCGCTTGCGGTGTCAGGAAAGTGCTTGCCAATATCGCCCATTGCAAGCGCGCCTAAAATAGCATCGCATAAAGCATGAATAGCTACATCGCCATCAGAGTGTGCTAAAAAGCCTTGTGGGTAATCAATTTTTTCACCACAAAT
This sequence comes from Pseudoalteromonas sp. MMG006, assembly GCF_018101025.1. NCBI lineage: Bacteria > Pseudomonadati > Pseudomonadota > Gammaproteobacteria > Alteromonadales > Pseudoalteromonadaceae > Pseudoalteromonas > Pseudoalteromonas sp. MMG006. Next base: position 269,730 of record NZ_JAGJEJ010000001.1, on the reverse strand, counting down.
AGTTAGCGGGCCTTCGCCGCCAAATTTATGTACGTCAAAACCATGGCCAATTCGTATCATACTGCACTCTCGTTTTGTTGTTTGTTTAATAAAAACCCCGCCAAATCTAAATCTTCTGGCGTGGTTATTTTAATATTGTCGCTGCGCCCAGTAATCAATTTAACAGGCTTATTTGCCCACTCTATGGCGCTTGCTTCGTCGGTAATTGTTACGCCATTTAGCAGAGCATTTTGTAACGCGCTTTTAAGCTCATCGTATTTAAAAAACTGCGGGGTAAGTGCTTGCCATAAATCGTCTCGGGGTACAGTTTGCTCACTATAAGTATGCCCGCGCTTTATGGTGTCCTTTACTTTACTGGCTAATATGCCGCCTTCATTTGCATTTATACATTCATTAACAAGCGTATTTATATCGTCAATATTTACAAGTGGCCGTGCAGCATCATGCACTAGCACCCACTGTGGTGGGTTGGCTTCTAAAAAAAGTAAGCTATTAAGCACAGAGTCGGCACGCTCTTTACCGCCACTTGCACGTATTACGCGTGAATCTATTTGCGGTAGCTCATCAAAGTAAGGGTCAGTGTCGCTGAGCGCCACAACAATACGACTTAATTGAGGGAGTTGAGATAGTTTAGCTAAGGTGTGCTCTAAAATAGTTTTACCAGCTAACTTTATATATTGCTTAGGCGCATTATGCTGCATTCTGCTGCCAACGCCTGCTGCAGGTACAATAGCAGCAATTGTAGTTTTAGTTGTCATGTTGTTTACCCGGTAAAACACGAATAAATGTTTCGTCCGGCTTGATCATTCCTAATTCGTTACGCGCACGCTCTTCAATACCTTCTTGGCCAAGTTTTAAATCTTCTATATCGGCGGTAAGTACTTTATTACGTTTAATTAATTTTTCGTTTGTTTGCTGATGCGATGCTACCGCCGACTTTAATCGTGTGTAGTCTTGTACGCCGTTATGGCCAAACCATAATCTATATTGCACAAACAGTGCTAAGCACAATAAGCCAATTTGAAAAAAACGCATTAACACTCCTTATTTTGTTTAATTACTCGCAGTTTAAGCAAGTGGGCGTTTAATATTACGCCAATTAATATTCCCTGCCAGTAGCATTTCTCTAAGCGATAAAACACGTGGAATACTGCGCTGTGAAAACTGCCATTGGTGGCCACAACACGCTGCTGTTAAGCTCATTTTACTCGGCTTAATTAATTGCGCGTTTTGCCCTTCAAGGCCCTCGCCTAAAAAGCTAAACCAGCCAAGCTCGTTACAGTGCAATTTATTGTCTTGAAGCTCATCAATACTGTCTATTCTAAAACGTACTTGGTCGTAGCCATGCAATAAAACAGGCACTACAAGCCCCACTTTGGCATACGATTTATAAAAAAGTTCATTAGCTTCAGTGTTTACTTCAGGCGGTGTTAGCTTTTGTTTTTCAAGCCATGAGCCATTTTGCGAATCAAGTTCAAAAGGCGTTTTGCTATTGGCAACCAAAGTAGCCGCTCGTTCAATATAATAAGGTAAACTTTTTAATTGCCTACGAAGTTTATCTGCGTCGGGCTCGGCGACCAAACGCTGAACCTCTCGCTGATAAAACGCATTACACAACTGAGCATATAGCACTTTTTGTGCATCAGTTTGCCAAATTTCAACTTGCTGCTGAGCACCAAGTGACTGATTTTTCGCGACCAATAGCTGTACTCAAAAACAAATAGGTAGTTGTTTTATAGCACAGTACCGAATACTTTTTAAGCGACCTAATAATTTAAGCGCTTGGCTTTTCACCTAATTTTGCATTACCCGACTCTAAAAACTGCACAACCGTATTACGCTTTTTACCTAATAACAAACTGCCATCAGCTAAAAACATAAAGTTTTGCCAATTGCGTTTAAATACATCAAAGGTTGTTTCAATAATATTATTTCGCGCCATACAAAAATAAACGGTGGTATTAGCTTGCCAATCTAGGTGTTCTAAAATGGCCTGTGGTAAATGCTCGTCTGAGTTTTCCCACGCGTCTTCCCAGTTTACTTCTTCGCTAAAGCTCTCTTCTTTGCCGCACCAATCTGTTTTGTCAAAAAAATCTGGGTGGTCATGTTCGCGGCTAACCATTGTTGACCACAGCACTGCAGCACGCTCTTCGCTCATTGGTTTTATACGCGCTGCGTCCTCGTCTGAAACGGGAATATCTTTATGGCGAAAAACCCACGCCTTTTTGTAATCATCTAGCAGAATATAATTCATAGTATTTGGTATATTGTTTGGCATAATAAAAGCAAGCCACATTATACAAGAGAACAGCAAATGACTACAGCACTAAAACCGGGTTTATACCAACACTACAAAGGTCCACAATACAAAGTTATTCACGTTGCCACCCATAGTGAAACCGAGGAGCAACTTGTTATTTATCAAGCCTTGTACGGTGAGTTTGGTATTTGGGCGCGCCCACTAAGTATGTTTTTAGAAACCGTCGAAAAAGGCGGCGAAACCATACCTCGTTTTGCTTACCTTGGACCTATAGATTAACTATGGCATTATAACTAAATAACTTACTGCTCAGACCAGACAAGGGTGCACCGTGCAATTTAACTCTACCGACAATTACATCGCAAGCAGCTCGCTAAAACAGGCCGTAAATGCCGCCATTATGCTCGAAAAGCCACTTTTAATTAAAGGTGAACCCGGCACAGGTAAAACCATGCTGGCTGAGGAGCTTGCAAAAAGTTTAGATACCGAGCTTATTCAATGGCACATTAAATCGACCACCAAAGCGCAGCAAGGTTTGTACGAATACGATGCCGTATCGCGCCTGCGCGACAGCCAATTAGGTGACGAACGCGTACATAACATTGGCAACTACATTGTAAAAGGTAAATTGTGGCAAGCGTTTAACTATGCCGAGCTTAATGGTAAACGCCCTGTACTTTTAATTGATGAAATAGACAAAGCCGACATTGAGTTTCCAAACGATTTACTGCTTGAGCTTGATAAAATGGAGTTTCACGTTTACGAAACCAACGAGCGCATTGTCGCAAAAGAGCGCCCTATTGTGATCATCACATCCAATAATGAAAAAGAATTGCCAGATGCATTTTTACGCCGCTGCTTTTTTCACTATATTGATTTTCCGAGCAGTGACGAAATGCAGCAAATTATTGACGTACACTACCCCAATGTTAAGCAAGATTTAGTACGCCAAGCGCTAGAGGTATTTTTTAACTTACGTGAAGCAAATGGCCTTAAAAAGAAGCCCTCCACCAGCGAATTACTCGATTGGTTAAAACTTTTAATGGCAGAAGACATAGATGCAAAAACACTGCACGACAAAGCGCAAAAAGGCGGATTAATGCCAATGTTTGGCGCCTTACTTAAAAACGAGCAAGACATAAGCCTAATCGAAAAACTTGCTTTTATGAGTCGTCGTTAATATGTTGATTGCGTTTTTCTTCAAACTGCGTGAATACCGTTTACCGGTGAGCTTGCGCGAACTACTCGATTTAATTAACGCCTTAAAAAAAGGCGTTATATTTGCCGACGTAGACGCCTTTTACCATTTAGCACGCACCATAATGGTAAAAGACGAAACCCATTTTGATCGGTTTGATAAAGCCTTTAGCGATTACTTTAGCGGTATTGCCGACCTTGATTTACTCGAGAGCTTAAAGCAACAGCACAACCTACCTGAAGATTGGCTACGCAAAGAGTTTGAAAAAAGCCTAAGCGATGAAGAAAAAGCTCAGCTAAAAGCCATGGGTGGGCTCGACGAGCTTATGAAAACCCTAAAAGAGCGTTTAGAAGAGCAACAAAAACGCCACGCTGGCGGCAATAAATGGGTGGGCACCGGTGGCACCTCACCTTTTGGCGCTTATGGGTATAACCCTGAGGGCGTGCGTATAGGGCAAGACGGCAACCGTAATCGCCAAGCGGTAAAAGTGTGGGATAAACGCGAATATAAAAACCTAGATACCGACAGAGAGATTGGCTCGCGCACAATTAAACTCGCTCTTAAAAAACTACGTAAATTTGCCCGCACTGGCGCAAGCGATACACTTGATTTAAACGAGACCATTCGCGCGACCGCCAAACAAGGCGGCATGCTTGATGTAAAAATGGCCCCCGAACGCCACAACGCCGTAAAAGTATTGATGCTATTTGATATTGGCGGCTCAATGGATGACTACATTCATACCTGCGAAGAATTATTTAGCGCCGCCCACAGCGAATTTAAACACCTAGAGTTTTACTACTTTCATAACTGTTTATACGAGCACGTTTGGCAAGGCAACGCGCGCCGCCATTCAAACATCATCGACACCATGACGCTGATTAATAAATTTACTAGCGACTATAAAGTAATATTTGTTGGCGATGCTACTATGGGCCCATACGAAATAGCCTACCCTGGCGGCTCGGTAGAGCATTACAACGAAGAGCCCGGCAGTGCATGGTTGGCACGTATAACAAATCACTTTGATAAAGTCGCGTGGCTCAACCCACAACCCATTGAACACTGGCCGTACTATCAATCAATTGATTTTATAAAGCAGCTGATGGATAACAGAATGTACCCGCTGAGTTTAGATGGAATAAGTAGAGCGATAAAAGAGCTGAGTTAAAGGAATAACATGAAAAAAAGTATTTATTTAAATGAATGGTTTGTTTGTAGCCTTCTTATATTTATTGGATTCATCGTAGGTATTTCTACGAATTCAATTATGAATATATTACTGAACAAATTTAAACAGGATAGCCTTGCTAACTGGATAACTTCCACCAGCACTTTCTTAATCATGATTGGTACAGTTGCTCTAGCTTATCTAGCCTGGAATGCCAGAAACTCTTGGCTTACACAAAAGTCTATTGAAATGAAATTAGAACTCCTAGGTAATATAGTTAATTACTTCGTTAATATAAGTGAGTATGTTAGTCAGAGTAATGAATTTGGAAAGCAGCACGAAAACTTAAAAGAACTAATCTCTAGACTCAGGCTAAACAGTGGATCAAATGACGATGCATTAAAGAGAGATATTGAGGTGCAACAAAGCTTTTTGGATAAAATACATAGTGATATGGAGCAAATAGTAATAAACATTGAAGGTTCTAAAAAAGGAATTTTCATTAGTTTAGCTAAACTACCTTCAGACAAATACCAATCAAATTCAATTGTCTCAAAGATAATATACCTGAAAGCAAGTTATGCCCACTCAGATTTTTCAAGTTTTTATTATGAAATTAATAATTACTATGAGCAACTACAGGAGTTACTTTTCCCCGGTGAAAAAAGGTTAGCCCTTCCTGCATGGGAAGAGGCTCTTTCATCTGAAGAATAGTCTTACTATTTTTAAGACGCACGCCAGAACAAGTTATTAAGTTACATCTCTCTTCTGATCCAAAAAAATAATCGAAAATTGTCTAAATGCTTCATTCATTTTGATAAGGCTTAAAACCCTACAGCTCAGCTATATGATTCAATGTCTCAGGATGTCGTTGCACAAGCTTTAACAAGGTAATCGCTTGCCCATTCGGTGCGCTGCGTCCTTGTTCCCAGTTTTCGAGCGTTCTTGCTGATGTATGTAGAATGTTTGCAAATACCCCACGCGACATATTAAATGTTTCTCGAATACTTACTATTTCATTGGGTGAGATAGCAAGATCGTTGATATCATTTACTTCATGAGTACGTAACGTAAGCTTTCCTTGTGAATGCGCCTTAGCGTCTACAAGTGCTGTAGTTAATTCTGAAAATAAATCACGTTTGCTCATTGCGCCACACCTCTAAGAATTCTTTTAATTGCTTTTTCTGATCTGCTGTTAAATCGGTTACTTCGTTTTTACTGTAAATAGTGAGTAGATAAAAACGTCTTTTTTCGTCCAAGTAATAATATATAACTCTTGAACCGCCACGCTTACCCTTTCCTTTACTCGCAACTCGTATCTTACGTAAGCCGCCTGTTCCTTGAATAACATCGCCTTGTTTTGGGTTAACCATTAGATCTGCTTGAAATAAACGATACTCGTCATCACTCAAGTACAGCTCTCGGTACTTTTCGAATATGTTTGATTCAACAAATAGGCTTTTCATACATTAAAGTATACGCAGATAGCGTACAAATTCAATTAAAGATTTTAAACGATTGGCGGCAGGTATCTCTTGCTTTATTAGCTAAAGTGCTTTACTCATAAACAAGCTGTACGGGTCTAACCCATAATCACCAAAGGGTTCGCATTCTTTAAAACCAAATTGAGTATAAAGCTTTTGTGCGGGCAAAAATGCCTTTGCCGTGCCGGTCTCTAAACTTAGTGTTTTATAACCTCGCAAAGTTGCTTGCTCAATAATATGGGTGAGTAACTTAGCGGCTATGCCTTGGCGTAAATAGTTGCTTGATGTGCGCATTGATTTAATTTCGCCATGCGTTGTATTTAGTGCTTTTAAAGCGCCAACACCCGCTAAGTTATTATCAATCCATAAGCTATAAAAGGTTATATCGGCCTGAGTGAGTTTAGTTACATCCAGTGCATGTACGCTCTCAACAGGTGAGTGTTTTAGCATGTCGTTATGATGTGCTTGTAATAGTTTTATAACCTCAGGGTTTGAAAGCTCACCTGTTTTAATTTTCATTTATAGCTCATTTTTTAGTGTATTAATATTTATTGTAAAGCGCTAATAACTTAACATTCAATTCATCATTATTAGAAGCTAAAACGCTACCGACTGATTTTGGGTTATCTAAATCCCCTACTTGCACCTCAAACGTTTTATTATCAAAGCTATCAATAAAAATATATCTTTCTTTTTGTTCATCAAAAAAGGATGCAAAATTATCTGTAATAGACATTTCAAATTTCATGTCACTTTCCTCATAAACACAAATTAATGCCTACACCTATGCTTAACTAACTTAAAAATATCATATTTATATAACTGGTTTATGCAGCTAGCTTCCATACTATAAACGCTACGGCAAACCCGATTAAATATATTAAACCTAACCAGCTTAAAATACGCAGTAATACACTGTGTTTAATATCGGGGTTTGAGCGTACTAGGCTAAAGTTAAGCCATGCAAAAACAGGAGTAGTTACAAAAGCAAGCGTCATGGCAAAAGTAAGCATAGGGCCAAGAGCGGATTTAAAAAATAAAATAACGGCCATACCGGCAAGTGCTTGTAGTATTAACCAAATATTTAGGCTGTGTTTTGATTGCTTAAAGCCAAGTAACTTATGAGATTCGTTAAGCGTACGGGCGTAGCCATCAAGTACAGTAAGTGTGGTGCCAAACATACATAAAAAGGCGATTGCTGATACAAGCGGCCTTGCCCACTCGCCTATTGTTAATGCATACATATCAATAAGCTGCTTAGCAAAGGCGACTCCACCGAGTTCTATGCTGCTGTTTTGCCCGTATTGTACCAATACACCTAAGCTAAAAAATACTAAGGCTAAGCACGCTGTTAACCAATAGCCTACATTAAAATCGAACAAGCCCTGGCTTTTAGTTACTGTTTGCTGCGCTTGTTTTTCTTTTAGCCAAAGCGAACTCAGTGCTGATATTTCTATTGGTGCAGGCATCCAACCCATTAATGCAACCATGAAGCTCAGCATAGCAAGCTCATATGGTGATGGACCAACATAGTCAGCAGGAGCCATTGGGCCGTTACTAAATGCGATAACTAGCGCAATAACAGTAGCCAGCGTTAATAACCCCATTATGCCTTTGGCCACGCTGTCGAGCGCTTTGAAGTGCCCTAACAATAATATGGCTAAGCACACACCGAGCAATATCCAACATAGCAGGGTTACCTCTATCACTACAGGCAGTGCGTAATGCAGTAAGCTGGCGGTAAGTAATAATACGCCTGCGGTATTAACAACAGCAGCGAGTATGTTTAGGCCTATAAAACTATAAAAATAAACTGGGCCTTTATTTTTATAGCCTTCTACTAAACTGTTTTTAGTGGCTAAGGTATATTCCATCCCAAACCGAAAAAACGGATACTTTAATACATTAACAACCAGTATTAGCCAAAACAGTTGCCAACCAAATAATGCGCCAGCTTGAGTTGACGCGACTAAGTGAGATCCGCCAATGGCGGCTGTAGCCATTAAAATGCCAGGGCCTAGGGCACCTAAACGAGACTTCCAAACTGCTTTTGTTGTGTGCATTAATTTCTCAAAATATGTGTGTTGTGTGTTCTTTTTATTAACTTTTACAATTAATAAACTGCAAGAACGCATAACTTACCTAAATTACAGGCAATAAAAAAGAGCCGTAAGGCTCTTTTTTATAGTACTTTGGGACTAATGCTTATTTTAGTTCCATCTCTTGAATGATCTCGTGTGCAATTTCAGGTGTTGTACTTACAGGCTTTTCATGTAGGTTTGCTTTTATTTGCCCTTTTCGATGTTTTAGTGCCGCATCGAGTTTTTTAGCTGCGCTTGCAATAGCTGGGTACATAACTTCGTTTTCCCCTTTTACTGATATTCGCGCACCTTCGTAATTAGTGCTAATTTCTGCTTGGATTTTATGATGTTCTTTAGACAAAATAATATCGAGTGCGATAAGTGATGGAAAGTGGCTCTCGATTTTTGAAAACTTTTCGTTTATGTGCTCTCTAATAGAGTCAGTAACGTCGACATGGTGACCAGAAAGATTAATTTTCATAGGGTATCCTTTTATTTGTTACCTCATAAATAGTATTGGGGGCTATTTAGATTAACACAAGGAAAAAGGTAAGATATTTGAGGTTTATTTACTCGTTTTGCTGATTTAAATCATGGGTTGTGCAAAGTTTATGCAAAGCCCATTAAGCATGGGCTTTCAGACGTCTAGCTATATTGGTTAATCTGTGTACGAACAACAGTAGTCGGCAAAATCAACAACTTTTACTTTAAAGCTTACGTTAGCATCTACGTTAAACGATTCACCCGCGTTAAACGTTTTCCATTCACTCTCACCTGGCAATAAAATATCCCACTGGCCACCTAAAAGCTCCATGAGCTCCTTTTTGCTTGTATCGAATACAAACTCACCTGGCTGCATAAAGCCTAATGTTTTTGTAGTGCCATCGCTAAACACAACCGTACGGCTCGATACTTTTCCATCGAAATATACGTTAGCTTTTTTAATTACACTTACATTTTCAAACTGAGACATCCTCACTCCTGTTTATATTATTTTTAAAAATCAGCCACCACCTTGCCTGATAGAAAAATGCCTTGCAAGGAAAGTGCATTGAAAGTTACTCACTTACGGTTTTAAAGCGGTGTTTTTAGATATTAATTGCTGCGCTATTTACGTGGCAGGCTTTTTATTTAGCAAAAGTTTGAATGTGAGCTTCCTGAGTAAGCATTAAGCTTACTGTATTAAAAGTAACGCTTTTATATTTGCTCCAACAAAAAAGCCCGCCCTGTTTAAAACAAGGCGGGCTTTTAAATATTAAAGCTAACGCTTAAAACAAGGCGTTTGCTTTATTTACAATGTTTTCTACTGTAAAGCCAAAGAACTCAAACAGTTCGCCAGCAGGCGCAGACTCACCAAAGGTCGTCATACCCACTACTGCACCGTTTAGGCCTACGTACTTGTACCAATAATCAGCAATACCCGCTTCTACTGCTACGCGGCGTGTAACAGCGGCCGGTAATACGCTTTCTTTGTACTGTGCGCTTTGCTCTTCAAATACATCAGTACATGGCATAGATACAACACGTACCTTTTTACCTTGGCTGCGTAGCTCTGCTGCTGAGTCTTGTGCTAGTTGCACCTCAGAACCTGTTGCAATAATAATTAGCTCTGGCTCGCCGTCACAGCTAAGGATGTAACCACCTTTTTTAACATCTGCTAATTGCTGAGCGTCACGCGCTTGTTGCTCAAGACCTTGGCGAGTAAAGATTAACGATGTAGGACCGTCTTTACGCTCAATAGCTTGTTGCCATGCAATTGCCGACTCAACTTGGTCACATGGGCGCCAGTTGTATAAGTTAGGCGTTAAACGCATGCTTGCAATTTGCTCTACCGGTTGGTGAGTTGGACCATCTTCACCTAGGCCGATTGAATCGTGTGTGTATACAAAAATGCTTGGTTGCTTCATTAGTGCAGCCATACGTACCGCATTTTTTGCATATTCAACAAACATTAAGAACGTTGCACCGTAAGGAATAAAACCTTTATGAAGCGCAATACCATTCATAATAGCCGACATACCAAATTCACGTACACCGTAATAAATGTAGTTACCGCTTGCATCGTCTGCAGTTAACCCTTTAGAACCATCCCAAATTGTTAGGTTTGAGCCAGCTAAATCGGCTGAGCCACCCATGAACTCTGGTAAAATAGGTCCAAATGCGTTTAATGCATTTTGTGAAGCTTTACGAGACGCAGGGTTTGCAGGGTTTGCTTGTAGTTGTTCAATGTATTCTTGAGATTTTGCAGCCCAATCATCTGGTAGCTCGTTGTTAATACGACGCTTGTATTCAGCTGCAAGCTCTGGGTATGCGTTTGCGTAAGCTGCAAATTTTTCATCCCAGCTAGATTCTTGCTGTTGGCCTTTTTCTTTGCTATCCCACTGTGCGTAAATATCAGCAGGAATTTCGAATGCTTCGCCAGTCCAACCTAAAAATTCGCGAGACGCTTTAATTTCGTCATCACCTAGTGGCGCACCGTGACAGTCGTGGCTACCTGATTTATTAGGCGAGCCGTAACCAATTACTGTTTTACAACAAATTAGTGATGGTTTGTCGGTAACGCTTTTAGCCTCTGCTATTGCAGCACTAACAGCATCGCTATTGTGGCCATCAACGTCGCTGATCACATGCCAACCATACGCTTTAAAACGCGCTGGGGTATCGTCGCTAAACCAACCTTCAACTTCACCATCGATTGAAATGCCGTTGTCATCCCAAAATGCAACAAGCTTGCCTAAGCCTAATGTACCAGCAAGTGAACATGCTTCATGAGAAATACCTTCCATCAAACAACCATCGCCTAAAAAGGCATAGGTGTTGTGATCTACAATGTCGTGACCTTCGCGGTTAAACTGTGCAGCAAGTGCTTTTTCAGCAATCGCCATACCTACGGCATTTGTGATCCCTTGACCTAGTGGACCCGTAGTAGTTTCGATTCCTGGTGCATAACCGTATTCAGGGTGACCTGGCGTTTTAGAATGCATTTGACGGAAGTTTTTAATTTCGTCCAATGGTAAATCGTAACCAGTTAGGTGCAATAGAGAATAGATAAGCATTGAACCGTGGCCGTTTGAAAGAATAAATCTGTCACGGTCAGCCCACTCTGGATTAGTTGGATTATGCTTTAGATAATCGCGCCATAATACTTCAGCGATATCGGCCATGCCCATAGGGGCTCCAGGGTGACCAGATTTGGCCTTTTGTACTGCGTCCATTGACAAGACGCGAATAGCATTTGCAAGTTCTTTGCGAGATGGCATGAATTCTCCTACCTTATATGTGTATTTGCGCGGGTATTTATGTGTTCGTTAATGCTCTTATATTACTAAAGAGCTTTTATGGCATCCATTCTTACTTATTGTGGGTGCACTGTGCAATTAAAAACCCCATAAATATGGGGCATTATGAATATTTTTTAAGACCGAAAAGTTATTACTCATTTTATTTAGACGTCTAGGCGTAAAAACACTATGCAAGCAGTTTCGTTTTAGATAAAATACGCCCCTTAATTTTTTAGCGCTAATACCGACGTTTGTGAAGCGCAATATTTGTGAGCAGAAATACAATGGCAAAACATTTATTTACTTCTGAATCTGTTTCTGAAGGTCATCCGGATAAAATCGCCGATCAAATCTCTGATGCGGTACTTGATGCTATCCTAGAGCAAGACTCTCATGCCCGTGTTGCGTGCGAAACTTACGTAAAAACCGGTATGGTTATGGTTGGTGGTGAAATCACGACTAGCGCATGGGTTGATATTGAAGAAATTACACGTAAAACAGTACGTGAAATTGGCTACACACATTCAGACATGGGTTTCGATGCAGACTCATGTGCTATTTTAAACACTATTGGTAAACAGTCTCCTGACATTAACCAAGGTGTTGACCGTACTAGCCCAGAAGAACAAGGCGCAGGCGATCAAGGCTTAATGTTTGGTTACGCATGTAACGAAACAGAAGTACTTATGCCAGCTCCAATTACTTACTCACACCGTTTAGTACAGCGCCAAGCTGAGGTTCGTAAAAGTGGCGAGCTTAACTGGTTACGTCCAGATGCAAAATCTCAAGTTACTTTTGCATACGAAAACGGCAAGCCAGTAGGTATTGATGCTGTAGTACTTTCTACTCAGCACAGCGAAGACATTTCACAAAAAGATTTAGTAGAAGCCGTGATGGAAACTATCATCAAGCCAGTGCTTCCTGCAGAGCTTGTTACAAGCGCGACTAAATTTTTCATTAACCCAACGGGTCGTTTTGTAATTGGCGGACCTATGGGTGATTGTGGTTTAACAGGTCGTAAAATCATTGTTGATACATACGGTGGTATGGCGCGTCATGGTGGTGGTGCTTTCTCTGGTAAAGATCCATCTAAAGTTGACCGTTCAGCTGCATACGCTGCACGTTACGTGGCTAAAAACGTAGTGGCTGCTGGCCTTGCTGATAAGTGTGAATTACAAGTATCTTACGCAATCGGTGTTGCAGAGCCTACCTCTATCAGCGTTGAAACGTTTGGTACAAGTAAGTTAGAAGAAAGCCGTTTAATCGAGCTTATTCGTGAACACTTTGACCTACGCCCTTACGGCTTAATTCAAATGCTTGATTTAGAGCGCCCTATCTACCTTCCTACAGCGGCTTACGGCCACTTTGGTCGTGACGAATTCCCTTGGGAACGTACAGATAAAGCAGACGCACTTCGCGCAGCTGCTGGCCTTTAAGCCAAAATAGAACATAAATATAAACGGCCCTTTTTAGGGCCGTTTTTATATCTAACGTTTAATAATTAATGAACTTATGAAAGTTTATTAATTAACAATAAAATCAATCTCGAACTCTTTTGCACTTTAGGTATATACTCACCTTATTATAAAAGCTTTAGGGATAGTTTAATGGCCGAAAACTTTCGCGTTATATTTGTAGAACTTGCACAAGGTGTTGATAGCAAAACAGTGTGCGTAAATTTAGCAACTAAATTAAAAACGTCAGAAGAAAAGGTGACTCTTTTTTTAAAGGGTAAGCCATTGTTTGCGCCAAGTAATAAAGACAAAGCGCTAAAACAAGCCAAGCTTTTAGCAAGCCTCGGTATTAAAAGTAAATTACAAGCAAGTACATCACCAACGTCCTCTCAACAAATGCCAAGCAGTCAGCGCGATGAAAGAATTTTTGATGCACTAGATTATATTACGAGCAGTTTAATCCGCTTAGAAGAAAAACTTGAAGAGCTAGAGCAACGTCTTCCTGAAGCCCAATTAAAAGCACCTGATGAAATTACAGATGAATGGCAAGATGACGACCTAGTGCTTGATGAAGAGCTTATAACAACACCTGCGAAGCGTAGTAATTGGCTTTTATATGTATTAATAGCGACCGTCGTTGTTTTGCTCGTTGTGCTTGCTGTTTATTTAGGTTTTCCAAATTTATTCTCTTTTTAGGTGCGGTTAAATAATTAAATGAGCAGTAAACGAGCACAAATAAGAACTAAAATACGTAAAATACGTAATAACTTGTCAAAAAACAAACAATTAATAGCCGCTCAATCACTAAAAGTGAATTTTACTCAACACCTAAAAAGCAAAAAAACACCTAAAAACAAGCATATTGCCATTTACTTTAGCAATGACGGAGAATTAGATACCTCATTGTTAATAAATGAATTATGGAAACAAAACCACACGCTTTACCTCCCTATAATCCACCCATTTAATGGCACTACATTACTATTTCAACGCTATGAAAAAAACTCACCCATGAAAGCAAATCGCTATGGTATCTTGGAGCCTAAGCTGAACTGCTCTCAAATATGCCCATTAACTGATCTAGATTACTTACTTATGCCATTAGTTGCATTTGATAACCAAGGTAACCGATTAGGAATGGGAGGTGGGTTTTACGATAAAACACTGGCACAACTTCACCAAGGCAATTGGCAAAAACCGCAACTTATTGGCTTAGCGCATAGCTGTCAAAAAGTAGATGCACTGCCTATTGAATCGTGGGATGTTCCACTTAAAACTATTATTACTCCTGATAAAATTTATCAATGGTAATAAGCACTCACTACACATTTGATATATGAGCATGACAATGACGCAAGACGAATTAAAAAAAGCAGCAGCATGGGCTGCACTCGAGTTTGTTAAAGAAAACACTATTGTTGGTGTTGGTACAGGCTCTACCGTAAATCATTTTATTGATGCCCTTGGCACAGTAAAAGACACCATAACAGGTGCGGTATCAAGCTCTGAAGCTTCAACAGCGCGCCTACAAGCGCTAGGTATTGAAGTGTTTGAGCTAAACAACATTGATGTACTTGATGTATACGTAGATGGCGCAGATGAAATCAACGCCCAAAATGAAATGATCAAGGGCGGAGGCGCAGCACTTACCCGCGAAAAAATAGTAGCAGCGGTAGCAAAACAGTTTGTGTGTATTGTTGATGACACAAAACTGGTAGATACATTGGGCGACTTCCCGCTTCCGGTAGAGGTTATCCCAATGGCACGCAGCTACGTTGCACGTGAATTATTAAAGCTTGGTGGTGACCCTGTTTACCGCCAAGGCGTAGTAACAGATAACGGTAACGTTATTTTAGATGTACACAATTTAAGTATTAGTAATGCCAGACAACTTGAAACACAAATTAATTCAATTGTTGGCGTAGTTACCAACGGCCTTTTTGCAATGCGCGGTGCTGATAAAGTAATTATCGGCACTAAAAATGGGCCACAAATTAAATAGGATGAGGTTATGAGTAAGGTATCGTTAGCAAAAGACAAAATTAAAATTCTCTTGCTTGAAGGTGTTCACCAAAGCGCAGTAGAAACGCTTAAACGTAATGGTTACAGTAACATCGACTACGTAAAAACATCCTTACCTGAGGACGAGCTTAAAGAGCGTATTAAAGATGTGCACTTTGTAGGACTTCGTTCTCGTACTCATATTAACCAAGCTGTTTTAGACTCAGCTGAAAAGCTAGTAGCCATTGGGTGTTTTTGTATTGGTACAAACCAAGTAGATTTAAGCGCAGCACGTGAACGTGGTATTGCGGTATTTAATGCACCGTTTTCAAACACTCGCTCTGTAGCAGAGCTTGTACTTGGCGAAATACTATTATTATTACGCGGTATTCCACAGCGTAATGCAGCAGCGCACCGTGGCGGCTGGTTAAAAACAGCAACAGGCTCATTTGAAGCCCGTGGTAAAACTTTAGGTATTATCGGTTACGGCCATATTGGTACGCAACTAGGTATTATGGCTGAAAACATAGGTATGAACGTCGAGTATTACGATATCGAAGACAAACTGTCTTTAGGTAACGCTACGCAAGTACATAACCTAACGCAGCTTTTACAACGTGCTGATATTATTAGCTTACACGTTCCAGAAACACCGCAAACTAAAAACCTAATTGGCACAGCAGAACTGGCTGTAATGAAGCAAGGCTCTATTTTGATCAATGCTTCACGCGGTACTGTGGTAGATATTGATGCACTAGCAGAAGCACTTAGCGAGAAAAAACTCAGCGGCGCAGCTATTGATGTATTCCCGGTTGAGCCAAAATCTAACGAAGAAGAATTTGTATCGCCACTGCGTGAATTCGACAACGTTATTTTAACGCCGCACATTGGTGGTTCAACCCAAGAAGCGCAAGAAAACATTGGTATTGAGGTAGCCGGTAAATTAGCTAAATACTCAGATAATGGCTCAACTATTACGGCTGTTAACTTCCCTGAGGTTTCGCTGCCAGAGCTTGCTAATCGTAGCCGTTTATTACACGTGCACCACAACCGCCCAGGTGTGTTAACGCAAATTAACCAAGCGTTTGCCCAGCACGGTATTAACATTGCTGCTCAGTACTTACAAACTGATGAATCAATTGGTTATGTAGTTATTGACGTAGATACCGATCAGTCAGAAGTTGCACTTAAAGAGCTAAGCGCAGTAGAAGGTACAATTAGAGCGCGTATTCTTCACTAAAATAGCTATTAGTCAAAATAATAAAAGCCGTATTTGATTAATCAAATACGGCTTTTTACATTCAGCTGATGATATATAGATTATTGCAATTATTCGCCTTTAACTTCTAAATTAACAAGCTTGACTAATTCTTCAGGTTGACCAGCTAACATCATTATTTGTTGGTTAATTTCCATCATGGTTTTACCTTCAGGCAATTTTGCCGATACACTCAATGAGTTTAAACCTTTAGCAAAATCAGTTAGTGATTGTGCTATTTCTTCAGTCACGGGAGCTTGCTCTAACTGCTGCTGTAGCATCATTTGCATTTGCTCAAGTGTCATACCTTGTTTTTCAAGCTCACTGGCAAACAGCTCTTTTAATTGACCTTGATTATTAAGTACTAAGTTAATATTACGCGGCTCAAGCTTACTCATGGCTTGCATAATTAAGGTTTGCTGTTGTAACTCTTGCTCGTACGTAAGCGGCGTATTGCCAGCTTCTTGTTGCGCTTTGCTTATAGCAAGAGACGCATCCATTAGCGCTTTAGAGTTGGCAAGGCCTACATCCATGTTGAAACTAGCAATATCTTTCGCATTAAGCTTTAAGGCTACATCACTGTCGCCAGACTGCTCATCGTAATCAAGCGATGAGCTTAAGTCGTAACTTGCAGAGGCGAGCATCTCATTTGTATTAGCCGGTAGCATCGCTACAAAATCTTTATCAAACTGAAAGCTTTTAACTTCAAACGATGTATGCGGCGATATTTTATCGGTTTCGTAGCCACTTACTTCAATACTCTGAATATTGGCGACTTTATCACCTTCAGGACTCATTACTTCCATGTTAGTAATTTCAACACTTTTAGAAATAACACTTGCTGATAAACCCGCATATTTAAATGTTGCGCCGGTTTGCTCGCTCACTAGCGCAAGTTGCTTATCTACTTCAGTGCGTACTTCTTGAGTTGCTACATAATTTGCGTAGCTAACACCGCCTACGCCGGCTGCAACAATGGCTATAGCTATAACTAGTTTTTTCATGTTATTTCCTTATTTAATTCTTTATATAGACTGTCTTAGCCCAAGAGTAACATTGCAATGCAGTACCTGTAACTGTTAATTAATCAAACTAAGTAACTCATGTACTGTTTTTACTGGTGTAATTTTGGCGCCTAGTCCTTCCATAGACTTATGGTAATTACGAAACGGAATAAATATTTCTGTAAAACCATGCTGCGCCGCTTCTTTAACGCGAGGCACGCCGCTGTCGATTGGCCGTACGTCTCCGTTTAGGCTGAGCTCGCCCATAATGCAGGTTGTACGCGGTACTACAAACTCGTTTAAGCTGCTTAAAAGCGCAGTAACTAACGCTAAATCAATACAGGTTTCGGTTTCATCGATTCGTAAACCGCCCACAATATTAAAAAACGTATCGTGGAATATTTTAGTTTTAGTATGCTTACGTAAAATACCAGTGAGCATTTTTATTCGGTTCATGTTCAAACCCACGCACACACGCTGCGGAAACTCTGCTTCGGTTTCGGTGGTTAAACATTGTATTTCGAGCAATAGATTACGATTACCTTTACGAATACAGGTAATCGTAGAGCCTGGTGATTCTGTGCTTGAACCGGATAAGAAAATTTCGCTTGGGTTATCTACGCTTAACATTCCGCGTTCGCACATTTTAAAAATACCTACAGTATCAATGTCACCAAAACGGTTTTTGTTAGCTCTAAGAGTACGTACCTGTCCATCATTAGTATCAATATGCAGCAAGGCATCCACTATGTGTACTAATGTTTGCGGCCCTGCTATTTCGTTGTTTTTGTTTACATGGGCAATAATAAACATGGTTACATCATTTTGCTTACAGTACTGAGTAAGCGCTTGCGCAGCACTTTTTACTTGAGAAGGCGAACCTGGGCTGCCATTGGCAGTGTCGGTAACTACGGCTTGTATAGAGTCGATTACTGCAAACTTAATTTTATTTTTATCAAGTTCTTCAATAATGGTTTCTACGCTGGTTTCGGAGAGTAAGTAAAGTTCATCCGGGTTGTAATTAAGCTTTAGTCTGTTTACACGGTTTTTAAACTGCGACAGTGACTCCTCAGCCGTACAATAAAGTGACGGCATACGCTGTGACATTCTGGCAACTAAGTCAGATAAAAGCGTTGTTTTACCCGCCCCCGGATCGCCGGAAATAATATTTACCGAGCCTGTGGTTACACCGCCGCTTAATACACGGTCCAGCTCGCCAATTTCTGTAAGCTGTTTTTCGGCCTCAGTGGTGGCAACATCATCAATTTTTTTAGATCCGCCGCCAATACCACCTGCATAACCTCCTACTGTTGCTCGTGCAGCAGCCTTTTTGCTTTGCCCTGCTGAGGGTTTAAACTCAGCTAATGTGTTCCATGCGCCGCAGCGACACTGCCCTTGCCAACGTTGATAGTTCATGCCACATTCGGTACAAACAAATTCTACTTTTGCCGCTTTAGCCATTTATAACCTTACCTACTATTTTTAATTTTAAAATATTTGCTATTCGCTATAGCATTTTACTATTTTAGTGCATTTACAAATATAAAAAAGCCAAAATACAATAGCTTGACCCTACAGTGGTTACAAGCTTGCGTTGTTTTTATACTTACTTTAGATTAGGGCATACTTTTTGCTTTTGATAACTTAAAGTAACTTGCCAACAAATTGGCATTTAACACATAATAACAAGAGTTAGACTGTACTTATACGAATAGCCGTTCCTATATTAATAGCACTGAGCGATGTTGCGTTTATTGAATTAGCAAATAAATGGACTTTACAGTATATCTACTTTTCAATTAGACGGTGATGATTTATAAATGGCTGAAGACATACTGCTCAAGTACGAAGACCTCGTAAACGAGCTAAAAACATATTTAGGTAATGCAAAATTCGACCTAATTTTCAAATCAAAAACGGCAAGCTTAACTAAACCAGAGCAGTTTTTGATGAAAATGGAAATGTCGCGCTTATCTCAGCCTGTGGCTCGCTTTATTGATCTACGCGGTTTAGTGACCGGACAAGTAAAACCTTATGAGCACAATGGCAAGCAGCACTTTATGGATACCACTGCCGTTGAGGTCTTTGAAAAAGCGCTAGAACAACATGGCGGGTACACATTAGCTGTTTACGAAGCGGTTATGAATACCGAAAATAACCACCGCGTATTACAAAAGCAAGCCGCTGAGCAATCAGAACTTCAAGAGTTTGAAAATAAATTAAGTACGGAGGTAATTAAGTTTGCTTCTTACGAAAGCCGTCGCGAAGAGCGAATGAACTACTCAATCAAGGTAACTATTGAGTATAAAGATAATAAAAATATTGCAGCTACCACCTCCGATATATCTTTAAGTGGCTGTAAAATAAAGTTAGCCACTCGTTACTCAATAAAAAAAGGCGAGCTAATAGCCATGCGCTTAGTCGGGCTTGAGCAAGATTTTGAGCTAGGCTTAAAAAACGGAATTCAATATGAAGTTGTTGCCATTGAAAACATCTCTCGTGAATATAATCATATCCGTTTAAAACGTACCTACATAGAAAAAAACGAAGCCTTTGATAATTTTTTAAACAGCTTTATAAACGGCAATAAACGTCGCTACAAAGTAAATTTAGATAACACCCTTGATGCCGTTGTTTCCAAAGGCTACGAGCAATATTATATTCCTCGTGTTACGTCTTTATACGTGTTCTTGAGCAAAAAAGACGAGGCACTTTATCCGAGTTTAAGCTTAACCACAGAAAACAATATTTTTATTCAGCGTTACTTCACCGACGAAAGAAAAGTGCCATGTTTGTACAACGTACTTAACCATCAACGAGTTACGCAGCTTTTAGCACAAATAACGGCGGTTAAAGAAGATTACCTGTACACGTTTACACATGTATCATCGGGTAAGATTTACTATTACTCAGCAACAAGAACTGAGTTAAATAATAACCCTAAATTAAAAGATTTATTTTTAGGCTTTGGTAGTCAAAAAGAGAGCTGGCAAAGTTTTAAAATACAAATAATGCCGAGTCACCCTGATGACTCTTTTATTCCGCTTTCACTACCAAATAGTGTAGGCTCTAATATTGAAAAACTGAATAAGCCGCCTTCTCCACGCGTAAAAGGGCTTATTAAAGACGTAAAATATGTGGTTGTACTTACAAATATAGGTAACAAAGCTGAGCAAGAAGATTACAAGCAACTATCTTATGACAAAACACTCGTTAATCAGCTTAAGCTCTTTGGCCATGCCAAACACGAATCCCCACCTTATTTAGATATTGTGCCACTTGAGTACGTTAACTTACGCTCGCATAAACGCTACTTATATAAAACACCAGTCAGCATTACTGTAAATGGAACTGTATATAATGGATATACAAGGGATTTTTCGATAATGGGCTTACAGCTTGAGTGTGAGCACCCCGTTACATTTAAAAAAGGTGACATTGTACTTTTAGACTTCCCTGAGCTGCAAAAAATAACGAAAAAGCATAAACTCAGTGAATTAAAATATGAGGTAATGGCAATTAGCAAGTCATTAACCACTATTAATTTAAAAGCTAACCGAGTAGCTGATTTGCCTCATGCTGGCGTTACTTTTTTTACTCAGTTAATAGAAGGGAACAAAGATAAACTAAAAGTATCTGAGGAAGCACCAAAAG
Organism: Pseudoalteromonas sp. MMG006; assembly: GCF_018101025.1. NCBI lineage: Bacteria > Pseudomonadati > Pseudomonadota > Gammaproteobacteria > Alteromonadales > Pseudoalteromonadaceae > Pseudoalteromonas > Pseudoalteromonas sp. MMG006. The sequence goes on along the minus strand of NZ_JAGJEJ010000001.1, from coordinate 248,884 downwards.
TAGAAGGTCTCTCTACAGCCCTTAGAAATATGGTCACTAAAAGTGTATGCCAATTCCCACTATACTTACACAAAGAGGCTGCACATTTTAAAACAGGTGCTATTGGCTTTGGCTTATATGCAAGTCCAATGCATGTGATTTTGCAAAATTTTGGTTTATTGAATAATAAAACCGATTTATCGAGTGTTTTAACGCAAGAACAGATAGTTGATGTGATTACCCCCAATATTAAAGATCGTAGCCGGCAAGACCCACCTCTTGCTTTTACACTTGCTATTAACTTTGACCCACGTAAAAGCACTATTGAAGATGCTATTGTAAGCCAATGTGTATTAGGTGAAGATTACACTAGCTTTAACAAGCAAATAAGCAAAGGCATTAAGTCGGAGCTTATATTTGTAATGCGACTTTATATTTCGCGTACAGGACGCCCTGATACCGACTACTTATCCAACGAGCTAAAATACGTAACCCAATATGCCATGCACAAAGCAAAAGATTTAGAAGAAGCTTTATGGGCTGTTGCGGGTGTAGGCGACATGGTTGATATAACCGAAGAAGCTTTAAGTCACCTTGAGCTTAAAAAAGAGCAAGTAGAACAAATGAATCGTCGTAAATTAATTTGGTTAAACCGCTTACGCTAAGCGGTTTAACCTTTTACTTATGCGCTTGGCTTTTCATTTAGCGGAATAGCGAGCATATACAATAACTGCAATAACGAACCTTGGCATATAGCAGCTTGAGCCTGCTCAACCACTTTAGGCTTGCCATGTACGGCAACACCAAGCCCAGCTTGAGCCATCATAACTAAATCGTTTGCACCATCACCAATTGCTACCGTTTGTGCTTTTTTAAGGCCTAGCTTTTGCTGAAGAGACTCGAGTACCACTGCTTTTTGCTGCGCATCCACAATAGTTCCAAGTACTTTACCTGTTAACTTATCGTCTTCAAATTCCAGCACATTAGCATGCACTTCATCTAAATTAATTAGCTCTTGAACGCGCTCTGCAAAAGGCACAAAACCGCCCGACGCTATGGCTAAATACCACTGGTGCTGCTTTAAAATTTGGCACAACGCTTTAATACCTGGCATTAAAGGAAGCACACTTTTCAGATCATCTATTAAGCTTTTTTCTATGCCTGTGAGCTTAGCTACACGCTGATTTAAACTTTCGCTAAAATCAAGTTTGCCAGCCATCGCAAGCGCTGTCACTGAGGCGACCTCATCGTATACATTGGCTAAACGTGCTATTTCATCAATACATTCAATAGTAATAGCCGTTGAGTCCATATCCATAACAAGTAAGCCTGGCTCGTACAAGTTAGGAGGTGTGGCTACTTGCACTAGTTGACAATCAAGGGAGCTTGAAAATTCTTGCAGCGCTAACGGGTTTATTGCTTGCTCTGCATTTTGTGCATAAAAACACAATGCAGGCGCTAAACCTAAATCAGGTTGAAACTGACAGATAGCTGTGACTGTTTGATTATATTTATCCAAAAATTCAATAATCTGTATAACATGCTTTCGCTCAAAATCTCCCGCAAATGCAATGCTAAATAACCCTAATTTTTTATCTGGAATATCATTAACCGGTATAAAATTGCCACCACTGTAGGTAAACCACTTATTTAAAGTTAAGTGTTGTAATGATTGCTCAGCAACTGGCTGTGCCATGCTCGTTTGCGACATGGGTTCTCCGTGTTTATTTTTATTTTCCTGATTTTGGCATATCAAAGGTTAACTAATATTTACGCTAAATTCGCCATCAGGTAGGGTTTAAGGTTATAGTTAGTGTAGTTGTAACATCAAATCAAAATGCTGTCAGCAGCATATACGGTGACTATGAAAAATAACCATATTAAAAACCCTATTACCGCATCTCAAAGAAAGCGCTTAGTACGCTTAATACTCGCGGCTGGCTGTTTTGTATTACTAAGCTCGGTAGGTGTTAATAGTAGTTTTCAAAGTCATCAGTTATTGTATGACAGCGCCGATAACACAGCACAAAGCTTAGCTAAATTTATGGCTTTAAACGTTAAAACACCGCTTATTGAAAAAAACAAACCTCAGCTCAATGCAATTTGTAATGATATAAGTAAAGATAAATTTGTGCTTTCGGCCACCATTTACGATCAACAAGGTATTTTAATTGCCAGTAGCGATAATTGGCAATCACATCATGTTTTTGGGCAACTGCCCGACTCTACCCCTGGTATTAGTAAGCTTAAAACACCTTTTATAGAACCTGTAATAAATAACGATGACCGCCCCATTGGCTTTGTATCAGTTACATATTTAACGCGCGCAGCTATATCAGACAGCCACAATCATTTTCATGATTTAGGCAGGCAAGTTTTATTAATGCTAGTAATTGCGTGTATTTTCACATGGCAACTGGGTCGAGGTTTAAAACGTTGGCAGGTTAGCCGCTATATACAAAAAACCTCAGAGCAAGAGTCATAAAGCGCTTTAGCAAGTACCTCTTTATTGCTGCTATGCTTTAAATTGCATAGTACATTGAACACATTTGGAATGTGAAGCGGTGTATTAATCTCGCCTTGGTGGCCACTTAATGGCATTGAGGGCGAGTCTGTTTCGAGTACTAAATGTTGTGGCGCTATTTGAGCAATTACATTACGGGTTTTTGCTGCGCGCTCATAGGTAATAACCCCACCAACGCCTAACTTAAAACCCTGCTTAATATAATAATGTGCTTGCTGCTGTGACCCCGAAAACGCATGTATCACCCCACCATATTTTGGCTTACAGCGTTTAAACGATTGCGCAATTAAATCATGGCTTTGTCTGTGGTGCACAATTAACGGTAAATTTAACTCATTGGCAATCGTTATTTGTTGCTCAAATAACCGCGTTTGTTTTTCAAGGTCTTCAATACTTCTATCAAGCCCACACTCACCTATTGCCACCAGCTGGTTAATATTTGCTTTTGCAAAATCAAACAGCTGCGCTAAGTGTGGTTCTTTATGCTCATCTAAAAAATAAGGATGAAGCCCTGCGGCAATATGTACTGGTGGGTATTTGCTTTTAAACTTAATTAACTGTTTAGATTGGGCCAAGCTAATGCCTGGCACAACAAAGCGCTCAACTCTCTTCGCAACACACGCTTTTATAAGTGATTCGCGCTCTGCGTCAAATTCACTAAAGTCGAGATGGCAGTGGGAATCTGTAAACTTCACAGCGTAAACCGCTTAAGGGTTTAAACGTGTAACTTGCCAGCTATTATCATCCTGGCGTTGATACATAAAGCGGTCGTGTAAACGATGTGCGCCTCCTTGCCAAAACTCTATTTTAGTCGGGACTACGCAGTAACCGCCCCAAAAATCAGGCAATGGGATTTCACCTTTGGCAAACTTACTCTTCATATTAGCAAAGGTTTCCATAAGGACTTTTCGAGACGACACTGGCCTACTTTGCGCTGAAGCCCAAGCCGCTAATTGGCTTTCTTTAGGGCGTGATAAAAAGTATTTTGCCACGGCTGATGTAGGTAATGGTTTAGCCTCGCCGTACACAATTACTTGGCGCTCCATATGGTGCCATGGAAAATGCAGCGATATTTTATTATTACCTTTTAGCTCTTGCGCTTTACGAGAGCCTGTATTGGTAAAAAATACAAACCCGTTATCATCAAGGTGTTTTAACAATACAATACGCTGCGAAGGCTGCCCTGTTTCATCAACCGTTGCCACAACCATAGCCGTTGGATCAGGCACGTTACTGCCCACAGCATGCTCAAGCCATGTTTCAAATTGTTTAAATGGGTCATCTTGCAAAGTGTCTTCGCTTAACGCATCTTGCAAGTATTCACGGCGGATATCTTCGAGTTTCATAAACAAATCCTTCTCTGTTTATTAAAGCGTATGTAGGTAAGTAAGGTCAGGCAATCAATAGTAATCAGTAATAATCAGTAATAAGAACAATTTTATATTTTGGGTTAGTGCTTGGTTAATGTTGGGTTTCGTTTCACTCAACCCAACCTACGGTGCTATCAGCTATCAGCTATCAGCTATCAGCTATCAGCTATCAGCTATCAGCTATCAGCTACAAAATTGATTAACTTACAAAAGTTCGTCAAGTAAAGCCTAAAATCATCTGCAAGTGTAGGAGTGCTAGCAAGGCGGTAAAGCTATTTATGCCAAGGAGCATACGGTTTGTATGTGACTTAGGCTAAATAGTTTTACCAACGCAGCTAAAGCGAACTACACGAAGCAGAAGGTGACTACATTTGCTCCATGACTTCAATGCCTAACAGATCCAATCCTGTTTTTAGCGTATCTGCCACTAAATTACACAACACTAAACGGCTGTCACGTACGCTTGGCTCTACGCCCTCTTTAAGTACTGGGCAGGCTTCATAGAATGTCATGTATAAGCTAGCTAGTTCGTACAAGTACCCACATAATACGTGCGGAGTGGCCTCGTTGATCATTAAATCAAGTACTTCTTCAAGCTGCAGCAATTTAAGTGCTAGCGCTTTTTCTTGCGGCTCAGCTATGACTACATTAGCATTTAGTGTAGCGGCATCGACACCTGATTTACGAAAAATACTACGAACACGCGTATAAGCATATTGTAAGTAAGGTGCTGTTGCGCCTTCAAAACTTAGCATGCTGTCCCAGTTGAATATGTAATCACTGGTACGGTGCTTAGAAAGATCAGCGTATTTAACGGCGCCAATACCTACTTTGCGGGCTATTTCACTACGATCATGATCCGATAAATCAGACTCACGCTCAGCTAATTTTGCAGCTGCACGGCTAATTGATTCTTCAAGTAAATCAGCCAGTTTAACAGTGCCACCGGTACGGGTTTTAAATGGTTTACCATCAGCGCCCATCATGGTGCCAAACGGGCAAAACTCATAGCTTGTTTCATCGCGTAAAAGGCCAGCTTTTCGTGCTGTAAGCTCTACTTGATTAAAGTGAAGACTTTGACGTGCATCAACAAATATTAAAATACGTTCAGCACCCAATTTATTTGAGCGGTAATCACACGCGGCTAAATCAGTGGTTGCATATAAAAAGCCACCGCCTGATTTTTGCACGATAAACGCCGATGGCTCGCCATCTTTATTTGCAAGCTCATCTAAAAACACCACTTGTGCGCCTTGCGACTCTACAGCAATGTTTTTATCTTTTAATAGGCTAATAATATCGTTAAGCTCACTGTTGTAAGCACTTTCAGCCATAATATCAGCTTGAGTAAGCGTTACATTTAGGCGTTTGTAAACTTCTTCAGAGTGCTTAACTGAGGTCGCTATAAATAGCTTCCATAGTTTTTCACAGTGCGCATCGCCACCTTGTAGTTTAACAACGTAATCACGGGCTTTATCTGCAAAACCTTCTTCATCGTCAAAACGTTTTTTAGCGTCGCGGTAAAACGTTTCTAAATCAGCAAGCGCTACCGACTCTAAATCTACGCCTTGGCTAATTTGATCTTCTAAATGCGCAATCAGCATACCAAATTGTGTGCCCCAATCGCCCATGTGGTTTTGACGAATGACTTTATCGCCTCTAAATTCAAGGGCGCGTACAATGGCATCACCAATAATGGTTGAGCGTAAATGACCTACGTGCATTTCTTTTGCAAGGTTAGGCGATGAGTAATCTACCACGACAGTTTGTGGCTTAATGTGCTCGTTTACGGCAAGCTTTACATCGCTGTTAGCCGCTTCTACGCTTTTGGCTAAAAACTCAGGCTTTAAATGAATATTAATAAAACCAGGGCCAGCAATTTCAGTTTTTTCAGCAATGTCGCTTACATCTAACTGATCAATAATTTTTTGCGCAAGCTCACGTGGGTTGCTTTTCATTTTTTTAGCGGCGCCCATTGCACCATTAATTTGGTAATCACCAAACTGTGGGCGTGTACTTTGTGTAACCGCTGGGTTTGTATCTTCAGGTAGGCCTGCTGCGGTCATGGCGGCAATGGCTTTTTCTACTAAAATAGTACGAATGTTCATTATATTATTTACCTTTGTAAGCCCGCCTTAGCAGGCTTTCAGTTAACTGTAGTCAGTCGATTCTAGTTTTCGCGAGTATGGTTAAAAGTTACTTCTGGGTAACGCTCTGTCGATAAATTAAGGTTTACACGGCTCGGTGCTATGTAAGTTAAGTTATCGCCACCATCGAGTGCTAAGTTGCTTTCGCACTTACGCTTAAACTCTTCAAACTTTTTAACGTCAGTTGAGCTTACCCAGCGCGCTGTATTTACGTTTACACCTTCGTAAATTGCATCTACGTTGTACTCAGCTTTTAAGCGCGCTACAACTACGTCAAACTGAAGTACACCTACCGCGCCTACAATTAGATCGTTATTAATAAGCGGTCTAAATACCTGTACTGCACCTTCTTCAGAAAGTTGTACTAGGCCTTTTAATAGCTGCTTTTGTTTAAGTGGATCGCGCAAACGAATACGACGAAACAGCTCAGGCGCAAAGTTAGGAATACCGCTAAACTTAAGCTTTTCGCCTTGTGTAAAGGTATCACCAATTTGGATTGTACCGTGGTTATGTAGGCCTATAATATCGCCTGCGAATGCATCTGCTGCACGCTCACGATCGCCCGCCATAAACGTTACCGCATCAGAAATACTGACTTGTTTACCAAGGCGTACATGGTTCATTTTCATGCCTTGGCTGTATTTACCCGACACAATGCGCATAAAGGCAATACGGTCACGGTGTTTAGGGTCCATGTTGGCCTGTATTTTAAATACAAAACCAGTAAAGTTCTCTTCTGTTGCGACTACTTGGCGGTCTTCTGTTTCACGTGGCAATGGCGTTGGGGCCCACTGTGTTAAACCATCAAGTACATGATCAACACCAAAGTTACCAAGAGCTGTACCAAAGTACACTGGCGAAAGTTCACCTGCTAAAAATAATTCAAGGTCAAATTCGTTTGAAGCACCAATTACAAGCTCAAGTTCTTCACGCAGTTGCTCAGCAAGTTCTTCACCTATGGCAGTATCAAGCTCTGGGTTATCAAGGCCTTTTACTGTACGTACTTCTTGAATAGTATGACCTTGGCCTGTTTTGTACAAAACTGCTTCGTCGTTATGAATATGGTAAACACCTTTAAACTCTTTACCACAACCAATTGGCCACGTAATAGGTGCACAGGCAATGTTTAGCTCTGTTTCTACTTCATCGAGTAGTTCCATTGGGTCACGAATATCACGGTCACACTTATTCATAAAGGTAACAATAGGGGTAGTACGTAAGCGCGTAACTTCCATAAGTTTACGAGTACGTTCTTCTACACCTTTTGCGGCATCAATAACCATTAAGCACGAATCTACTGCGGTAAGAGTACGATAAGTATCTTCTGAGAAATCTTCGTGTCCAGGGGTATCAAGTAAATTAACCAGCGCATTATTATATGGAAACTGCATTACTGAGGTAGTAACCGATATACCACGCTCTTTTTCCATTTCCATCCAGTCAGACTTTGCATGCTGATTAGAGCCACGGCCTTTTACAGTTCCGGCTTTTTGAATCGCTTGTCCGAACAAAAGTACTTTTTCGGTGATGGTAGTTTTACCAGCATCCGGATGCGATATGATTGCAAAAGTCCTTCGCTTGCTAATTTCGTTGATAATATTCTGGTCTGCCATTAATAAGTTCTTTTAGTTTGATACCAAGTTACATGCATAACGCTAAGTGTATGCAGGGCAACCCGTTAAGTTGATCGTTATTAACTGGGCTTTGAGCAATTTAGTATGAATAAATTGACAACAATTAACGCCATATAGCTAATTTTTTAATAGTGGCAATTGTAACAGGAGTCGGTATAAAAGTGTGCTATCTAACATAAAAATATCTTGGCTTTGTAATAAATCGAAATGACTCACTTAACTTAAGAACGATTAAAAATGATTGAAAGCTAATAATTTAAACATCTATGAATTAATAGTCAGGCAAAAATTTACTTTTATTTTTAAATTAACAACTTACTTTCAGTATGTTACAAAAAATAAAACATCCCTTGTACTAAGTGATTAACTTTTATAGCTGGTTATATTTCAGCCATCGAGACCGCTATAAGCTTGTGTAATAAAGTCGTAACGCATATTATTGATAGATTGCACGGAGGATAAGTAGTTTGGTCATGAAAACCAGTAAGTTAAGTATTAGATTATTATGGTATATAACCCCCTTGGTTATTTTACCTTTGCTCTTTTTAGGTGGCTTTACGCTCACCAATGTAACTAATTCAACACAAAAACAAGCTGATTTAATAATGAGCCGTTTTGTTGAACAGCAACAGCAAAAAATATTTAACTACATTGACTCTTTTCACTCGACAGCAAAGCTACTTTCTACCTCGCCAGTACTTAGTGATTTTTTAACAAATGATATTAGAGCTAACGGGGATCATACCCGCAGACTTGGCGCTTTAATGGATGTATTTGCCAGCTACAGCGAAGCCTATCCTGACATTATTAGTATTAATTTGGTCTCTGCCAGTGGCAGAAGTGATGCGTATTACTCTAATAACCTAACCACTGCGCCTAAAAGTTACCCTTTTTTTAATAAAGTGCTGCAAAGTAATTTAAGTAAACAGCAGTTTATGATTCAAAAGGACGATGGCAGCACAAGTTTGTACTTTATACAGCGAATTTATAGTGTTGATTACTATTTAAAACGCCCACAACAACTTGGCTTTATTGTTATACATGTAGAGCCTTCAATACTTAATACCAGTATTTTAGAAGCCCCATATAACAACACCCTTAATTTAATGCTTACCAAAGACGGTAAGATTTTATTTAGCTCTGACTACAACATGCGCGGCCAATATATTAGTGAGTACGAGCTTGAACAGGTACATAGCTTGGCCGATATAGGTATGCTTTCGACTATTGAGCTTTCAAGCATTGATAAAATTGAGCGAATGATTTTTGCCGTGCAAATGCCCGGTGGTTATTATTATGTTTCTACTATTCCTAAAGGCGTACTTTACCAATCGGGTAAAGCCATAAGCCTTATTACCGGCTTAATTGTTATTATATCGGTGATTACCCTACCTATTTTAATTTTTGTAGTAGTACGTAATTTATTACTTAACCCTATTGAGCTATTAGGTGCTGCCAGCCATCGCGTAGGTGACGGTGATTTATCAGTGCATTTACCTGCCCATACCAACGATGAAGTAGGCGTATTGTTTAACGACTTTAACCACATGGTTAATCAAATTAGGCATTACCAGCAGCAGCTTGAAGAATATAAACATCATCTTGAAGACAAGGTAGAAAGCCGTACAAAAGCGCTTGAGGCAATGAATAGTCAATTAGAGCTTGCTATTGGGCAAGCCGAGCAAGCAAACCAGCTTAAAAGTCGCTTTTTAGCAAATATGAGCCATGAAATACGCACTCCGCTTACCGCTATTATGGGCTTTACAGAGCAACTTTTACATAACGATAAAGTAGCTAATGACAAACAACATTTAAGCACTATTTTACGAAACTCAAAACATCTATTAGAGCTTATAAATAACATACTCGATTTATCAAAAATTGAAGCTGAAAAACTCGCTGTTGATCAATCGGCACTAAATGTGGTGCAGCTAGTGCACGACATCGAATCGATAATTGAGCCCTTAGCGCAAGAAAAACAGCTAACGCTAAACGTAAGGTACGATCTGCCACTTCCACGAACTATCTACAGCGATGTGACCCGCTTAAAGCAAATACTTATAAACATTGCTAATAACGCAGTTAAATTTACTGAGCAAGGCAGCGTGTCTATTTGTGTTCATTATTTAGAAGCTAGCCAAAAGCTTGAGTTTGTAATTAACGACACCGGCATTGGTATGTCTGAGCATCAAATAGAGCGAGTATTTAAACCGTTTGAACAAGCTGATGCGACAACTACTCGTCGATTTGGTGGCACTGGGTTAGGCTTATGTATTTCTAAAAATTTAGCACAGCTACTTGGCGGCGATGTAACGCTTGAAAGCGAGGTGGGCGTTGGTAGCCGCTTTACAATCACCGTGGCATGTAAGCTCTCAGACGATCAACCAATGCTTGAGTTTTTAACACAGCAAAGCCAACTTGTGCCAGAAAAAGACCCGTTTTTATCGTTTGCTACAAACAGTTTTGATGCCAATATATTAGTGGCGGAAGATAACCCAGATAACCAGTTACTAATCAAACTGCTACTGCAAACTTGGGGTCTTGAACCCGATATAGCTAATAATGGTGCGCAAGCAGTAGAAATGGCATTAGTTAACGACTATCAGCTTATTATTATGGACATGCAAATGCCGGTAATGGGCGGCTTAGAAGCCACAAAAATGCTACGCCATGCAGCGTACGACGGCCCTATAATTGCCCTTACAGCTAATGTAATGAACCATGATATAGGCACTTACCTAGAGGCTGGTTGCGACAAAGCACTAGCTAAACCTATAGACAAAGATGCCCTAGAAAACGTACTAGTAAGTTACCTAAACCTTGAAAAAGATAATCAAAATAAATGGGATAGCTTATTAAAAAGTGAGAAATTTCAGCAAATTGCTGATAATTACTTAGCTAATTTACCTGCTCATCTTGAAGAAGTTAAAGCTTTACAACACACTGATGATTGGGAAGCGTTAAGAACAATAGCGCATAGCATAAAAGGTAGCTCAGGTTGTTTTAACTTTGACGACATTTACCACAGTGCAGCAGCGCTTGAAGAAAACCTAAAAAGTAACAACAAAGTACCTAGAAATGAGTTAGTAAGCGATTTAATAAACGCTATAGAGCAAGCTACAAAAGATAAGGTAAGATAAGTTAGTACAGGTATAGCTTCTGAAATACATACGGGAAGCGTTATTTGTTTATAGGTTACGAAAAGCCTAAACTTAACGCCATCCCCATTAAAATAGCATCTTCAAAGCCATTTTTAGCGGGATTGTCACTTGGGTAATAGTTTTTACGCACAGACATTTCTATAAAGCCAGCACGCTCGTACAAAGCAATTGCGCGATTATTTGACTCTCTAACTTCTAAAAATAAGTTTTCTGCGTTTTGCTGCTCGCCATATTCAATAAACAGGCTAAGCAACTGCCTAGCAATACCCTTACCTTGCTGACTTGGTGTTACACAAATATCCATAAGTGTAAAATCAGGCCCCGCTTTTTCACCAATATAAAAACCCACTAATGTGTTTTTATCAAACGCCGCTAAGTTAAAGTAGCGTCCTCCCATACATGAACTCATTGTTTTAAGCGTCCAAGGGTGGCTATGGCAAGCAGTTTCAATTGCCATTAATTGTTCAATAGCACTTTCATCTACGGCATTAAAGTTTATCAAGGTGTTTACTCATTAAAGCCCATAAAGCGCGTTTATCATTAGCACTGAGCTGTTCGGTTGGCAATGTAAGCTTATCATCAGTTAACTGCATCTCACTGCCTTTAAGCACACTATTAATAACCATAGGTTGGGCACTTAGCTTTATATCAGTAAATAACTGCTTATTAAGCGTTAAAGGCTCAGTACTTTGTATAGGCGCTGAAGTAGCATTAGTATTGTTTGGACGATAATGCTGATTTAGTTCGAGGTTTTCTATACCAAAAATAGCTGCGTAACGTGGATGCATAACAACTCAGTAAATTAAACACTTGAACAATATATGAAGTAATAAAAACGATGTAAAGAAGAAATGGCAGGGGCGGAGAGATTCGAACTCCCAACCGTCGGTTTTGGAGACCGCTGTTCTACCAATTGGAACTACGCCCCTGCAATGTCGACGAATTATAGAGACCTTTGAGAAAAGGTAAAGCAAAAAATCACTTTTTTAGTTTAACTGCTTTTAAAATAGGCAAAACGATGAATTAGCACACAAATACAGTGTATTTAACTTGTTTCATAAATTAAATACCTTAAAGCACAGCTTATTTTAGTCGGGGTATATGGGCTATTCTTTAGCTATGCATAACTAATAGTCGCAATAGCGCAAAAATAATTTGTAAATTTATTAGACCAAAGAGCATAAACAATTCAATAACATTATTAGCATTTGTGGTACGATTTTAATCCTAGGGGATCCGCGCCTTATCACCTAATTACATATTTCATCATGTATCTTACTTTCGCGGATCATTTACACTGCAAATATGGAGGAGCTTTACTATTAGCTTAGCTAATAGTTCACGCCACGTTATATGAAGTTTAAATCAAAAAAATACAGTATCGACTCAACCGATTATCAAGTAGGTCAAGATAATGTTAGTAAATGGGGCATGGATATTCATAGTAATGTGTTTTCCGTTTCTATTGGATTATCTCTACTATTTATTATTACTCTACTTGCCCTCTCACCTAGCGAAGCTAAAGACGCTATTAACACAATAAAAAATGCAGCTCTAACAAACTTTGACTACGTATTTATGTGGGGCGCAAACATACTCCTACTATTTGCAATAGGCATAGCAGCTTCACCGCTTGGTAAAATTAGATTAGGAGGCGATAAAGCAAAGACGGAATACTCTACCCTTTCTTGGATCTCTATGCTGTTTGCAGCAGGTATGGGTATTGGCCTTATTTTTTGGGGTGTGGCTGAGCCTACCGCGTTTTACACTAACTGGTTTGGTACACCGCTAAATGCTGAGCCCTTTACTGAACAAGGCCGAGAAATGGCCTTAGGGGCAACGGTATTTCACTGGGGGCTTCATGCATGGGCTATTTATGGCATGACCGCACTGTGCTTAGCGTACTTTGTTTATAACAAAGGTTTACCGCTTTCTATGCGCTCAGTGTTTTACCCGCTTTTTGGCGATAGAGTATGGGGTAAACTCGGTGATGTTATAGATGTTATGGCTGTGTTGGTTACTCTTTTTGGCCTTGCTACATCGCTAGGCCTAGGAGGATCGCAAGCGGCTAGTGGCATAAGCCATGTTTTAGGGTTCGAAAATTCATTATTATTACAACAAGGTATTATTTTACTAATAATGGGCTTAGCTATTTTATCTATTGTGCGTGGTATGGATGGCGGCGTTAAATTGCTCAGTAATATAAATATGGGCATTGCTATTGTGTTTTTAGCACTTGTTTTTGTTTTAAACTTTACTACTGTACTTGATTCAGCCTACACAGCAGTAATAGGCTACGTAAAAAATATTATTCCGCTGAGTTCTAGCACCGGTCGAGAAGATACGCAGTGGCTTCACGGTTGGACTGTGTTCTATTGGGCTTGGTGGGTGGCTTATGCACCATGTTTTGGTATGTTTGTAGCGCGCATTTCTAAAGGGCGTACCATACGCGAATTTTTAGTCTATGTACTTTTTATCCCCACTTTAGTTACCACTGCGTGGATGTCGGTGTTTGGCGGTGTGGCTATTGATCAAGTTATAAATGAAATTGGCGTACTCGGCGCCGATAAAGGGATTACCGATGTGTCACTTAGCTTATTTTATATGCTTGATGCGTACTCTTTTGGTACCGCGCTTTCACTTTTAGCTGTAGCATTAATAATTATATTCTTTGTAACCACACTTGATTCTGGCTCTATAGTAATTGACAGCCTTACATCAGGCGGGAAGCTCGAAGTACCAATAAAGCAAAAGCTAGTATGGGCAAATATTGCCGGAGTTATTGCAATGCTTATGCTTTGGATTGGTGGTACTGAGTCTATTCAGGCACTACAGTATATAACCATTATTGCTGCGCTGCCTTTTACGTTTATTTTGCTGTTTGGCAGCGTAAGCCTTGTAAAAGGGCTGCTGACTGAATTAGAGCCAAAAACTAAGCGTTAAAATTAAAAGCTAAGAGCTAACATTAGCGCGTAAAAAAGCCCGTTTAATAAACGGGCTTTTTAATGTGCAATAATAAGCTCAGCAAAGTAAGCTTACTTATTTGGTATTATTCCCACTCAATAGTTGCAGGTGGTTTACCAGAAATATCGTAAACAACGCGTGAAATACCGTCAATTTCGTTAATGATACGGTTAGAAACCACACCTAAAAACTCATAAGGTAAATGTGACCAACGCGCCGTCATAAAATCAATAGTCTCAACACAACGAAGTGACACAACCCAATCGTATTTACGTGCATCACCCATAACCCCTACCGATTTAACAGGTAAGAACACAGTAAACGCTTGGCTTACTTTATGGTAAAGATCAGCTTTGTGTAGCTCTTCAATGAAAATAGCATCAGCACGGCGAAGTAAATCACAGTACTCTTTTTTAATTTCACCAAGTACACGTACACCTAAACCAGGACCAGGGAATGGGTGGCGGTAAAGCATGTCGTACGGTAAACCTAACTCTAAACCAATTTTACGTACTTCATCTTTAAATAACTCACGAAGTGGCTCAACGAGACCCATTTTCATGTCATCTGGTAATCCGCCCACATTGTGGTGAGATTTAATAACGTGCGCTTTACCTGTAGCAGATGCTGCAGACTCGATTACGTCTGGGTAAATAGTACCTTGGCCTAACCATTTAGCATTTTTAAGCTTTTTAGATTGCTCATCAAATACATTAATAAACGTGTGGCCGATAGCTTTACGTTTATCTTCTGGGTCTGATTTTCCCGCTAAGTCAGCTAAAAATTGATCTTCAGCGTCAACTTTTACAATGTTTAGCCCAAATTTATTACCAAACATGTCCATAACTTGCTGACCTTCGTTTAAACGAAGTAAGCCATTATCAACAAATACACATGTTAGCCTATCGCCAATTGCGCGGTGAATAAGCATCGCCACAACCGATGAATCAACACCACCTGATAGGCCTAAAATAACTTCATCATCGCCAACAGTGTCTTTGATACGCTCAATGGCATCATCAATAATTTTTGCAGGCGTCCATAGCTTTTCACAACCACAAATATCAATTGCAAAACGTTCAAGTAAACGTTGCCCTTGGTGAGTGTGAGTTACTTCTGGGTGAAATTGTACGCCGTAAAAACGCTTTTCTTCGTTAGACATAGCAGCATGCGGACACGTTGGTGTTTTAGCTGTTGTGCTAAAGCTTGCTGGTACTTCCATAACTTTATCGCCGTGACTCATCCATACGTCTAAAACGCCGTTGCCGCCATCGGTAATATGATCTTCAATTGCATCAAACAATGCACAATTGCCTACCTTTTCAACTTGCGCGTAACCAAACTCTTTTTTATCAGAGCTGTGAACGCTACCGCCAAGTTGAGCGGCCATTGTTTGCATGCCGTAACAAATGCCTAATACAGGAACGCCTGCATTAAACACATACTCAGGAGCGCGCGGGCTGTTTTCAAGTGTTGTTGATTCTGGGCCACCAGAAAGAATGATACCTTGTGGGTTAAACTCGCGAATTTGCTCTTCAGTCACATCCCATGCCCACAGCTCACAATAAACACCAATTTCGCGTATACGACGCGCAATTAGCTGAGTGTATTGTGAACCAAAGTCTAAAATGAGAATTCGTGAATCGTGAATATCTTTGCTCATGGAGTATCTCGTAAAGTAGATGCTAAATGCCGTTTGTTAATGTAAACGACTAAAAAGAGGGCTTGCAAAGCAAGCCCAATAAATTGTTAATTACGCGCTTAGCCTAAGCGGTAATTTGGTGCTTCTTTGGTAATTTGCACATCATGTACGTGCGACTCACCCATACCAGCAGATGTAACACGTACAAACTGAGGTTTTGTATTAAGCTCTTCAATCGTTGCACAACCGGTTAAACCCATTGCACTACGAAGACCGCCTACTTGCTGATGAATAATCGTTGCAATAGGCCCTTTGTAAGCTACGCGACCTTCAATACCTTCTGGTACTAACTTGTCAGCTTGGTTTGATTTTTGGAAGTAACGATCTGATGAACCTTCTTTTTGATCCATCGCACCTAAACTACCCATACCACGGTATGATTTGTAGTAACGACCTTGATATAACTCAACTTCGCCAGGCGCCTCTTCAGTACCAGCAAGCATTGAGCCCACCATTACACACGATGCACCCGCAACAAGGGCTTTAACTATATCGCCAGAAAAACGAATACCGCCATCAGCAATTACTGGAATGTCGCGGCCCTTTAGGCCTTCAACTGCGTCAGAAATAGCCGTAATTTGTGGAACGCCACAACCCGTTACAATACGTGTAGTACAAATTGAACCAGGGCCGATACCTACTTTTACTGCATCAACGCCTGCATCTGCAAGGGCAATAGCACCTTCTGCTGTCGCTACGTTACCCGCAATAATTTGTAAATCTGGGTATGCTTGACGAGTTTGCGATACACGGTCAATAACCCCCTGAGAGTGACCATGAGAAGTATCGATAAGTAAAACATCAACACCCGCTTCAACTAATGCAGCAATACGCTCATCAGTGCCTGCGCCAACACCAACCGCAGCACCTACACGTAAACGACCTTGGTCATCTTTACATGCATCTGGTTTATCTTGTGCTTTTTGGTAATCTTTTACTGTGATCATGCCTTTAAGTTTAAACGCATCGTCTACCACTAAGATTTTTTCAATGCGGTGTTCATGCATTAAACCTAAAATCTCTTCGCGAGAGGCACCCTCTTTAACAGTTACAAGCTTTTCTTTTTTAGTCATAACAGTAGAAACTGGCTGCTCTAGCTTAGTTTCAAAACGCATGTCACGGCTTGTTACAATACCAACAAGTACATTGTTGCTATCGGTAACAGGAAAGCCTGAAAAACCCTTTTCCTGAGAAAGCTCAACAGCGTCTGCAATAGTTAAGTCTGCAGTTACTGTTACAGGGTAAGATACAATACCCGCTTCGTAGGTTTTAACTTTACGAACATTTTTCGCTTGTTCTGCGATGGTCATGTTTTTGTGGATAAAACCAAGACCGCCTTCCTGCGCAAGGGCAATAGCTAAACGTGCTTCTGTAACAGTATCCATAGATGCTGAAATAAGCGGCAAGTTAAGTTTGATACCACGCGTTAAGCGAGTTGAAATATTTGCCGTGTGTGGCAAAACAGTAGAATGACCAGGTACTAAAAGTACGTCATCAAAGGTAAGAGCTTCTTTAGCAATTCTAAGCATTTTGGCAACTTCTCACATGTGGATCTAAGATAAGGAATTGCGGCCAAATTTTAACAGCGTTCTGAGCATTCGTAAATAATATTTCGCAATTATTTATGATAAACTTGCCTCATAAATAATTTTAGGTTGTTTTTTATGTTTTCGAAGCCTTCGCAGACGGTTTACACCGTTTCACGCCTTAACAGAGAAATTCGTACAGTGCTTGAGCAAGGCTTTGCATCTTTAGTGCTCACGGGTGAAATTTCTAACTTTATTACCCCTGCATCTGGGCATTGGTATTTTTCGTTAAAAGACGATAAAGCGCAAATTAAGGCTGCTATGTGGCGAGGGAATAATCGCAACCAAAGCTACCGCCCTGCCAATGGCGCACAAGTCACCGTTAAAGCACGCGTTTCACTTTATGAACCTAGAGGTGATTACCAACTTATTGTTGAACATATGGAGCCTGCAGGAGAAGGTCAGCTTAAGCAAGAGTTTGATGCACTAAAAATGCGCTTAGCCGCCGAGGGGTTATTTAGCTCAGCGTACAAAAAACCACTACCGCAAAATATAAACCGTATTGGTGTAATAACCTCAGCCACCGGCGCTGCAATAAAAGATATTTTAACTGTACTTAAACGCCGTGCACCGCAATTAGAAGTCATAATTTATCCTGCAATGGTGCAAGGCAAAGAAGCGCATGTGCATTTAATTAATCAAATAGAGCTGGCAAATGCGCGCAATGAGGTAGACGTGCTTATTTTAGGGCGCGGCGGCGGATCACTTGAAGATTTATGGTGCTTTAATCACGAGCAACTTGCGCGCGCAATTTATCAAAGCGAGCTGCCCGTTATAAGCGCTGTAGGCCATGAAATAGACACAACCATAAGCGACTATGTAGCCGATTTACGGGCTGCTACTCCATCAGCGGCAGCTGAACTTGTAAGCCCTAACACGCAAGAGCTACACAACAAAGTAACACAGCTCATTAACCGTTTAAATAATGCTTTTAAACACGATATTGCTGATAAACGCGCACTTGCTACGCAACTTCAGCACCGTCTTAACTTGTGCCATCCACGCAATCAGCTAAATCAAAAGGCACAACGATTAGATGAATTAAGTATTGCCTTGCAACAAGCTATGCGAAACCGTTTATATGAGCAAGAACGCACACTCAATAATTTAACGCCGCGCTTAATGCGTCAATCGCCCGATAAAAAGCTAGCACAAGCTTCTCATCAATTGTCGCAATTACAAGCAAGGTTAAACCAAGCTATACAACAACAGTTACAACAAGCCAATAATAGCCTAGCATTACAAGCAAGTAAGCTGGAATCGGTAAGCCCGCTTAATGTTTTAGCGCGCGGCTATAGCATCACTAAAACACAACAAGGCAAAGTGGTTAAATCGGTGGGACAAATTAAAACAGGCGATGTGATAATTACAGAGCTTGCCGATGGCTCTGTAGAATCACAGGTCATACCTATTACTTAATACTGATACAGTTTAAAGCTCTGTGCTTAGTAACAAGCTAAGCTTAGTATCGCTTGATGTAGATGTAGAACTTACAAATTGTTTCCAAAACTCTTGTTTCATCAACTTGTCGTTTAGCTCACGCCATTGAGTACTCCCAAATGCATCGTTATCAGCGGGTGCGGCAAGTTCAAATTCACATACCGTCGTTTTACATTTTGCGCTAACAACATCAGGAATAATTGCTAAATCTGCTGTTAATAAAAAATCTTGTAGTGCCATTTCCGTATTGTAAGCCCACTCTTCATCACGTGTTTGGCTCTCGAATTTATCACGTAAGATTTTCTCAAAATCTGAAGGGCCTCTCATTTGCTTCAAAACACTTTTAAGTGCTGATTTTTGCTCGGCAAGTTGTTGCTTAAGTTGCACAACTTGCTCTTCTAAAGGTAGTTCATCAAGCTCTTGCGTTTCAGGATTAGTGAATGAGCTATTTTTATTTTGCTCTAAACTAACGACTTGTTCAGTAACATCTTGTACTGCATTGTTTGCTGTTACTTCGTTACTTTTTATCTGCTGAGCATAAGGTTTTTGCAAAAGAGTATCACTTTGCTGTAACTTCGCAGGCTCTAAATCATTTGGAGCTAAGCTAAAATACCCCCAAGTTAAACCTACACC
This sequence comes from Pseudoalteromonas sp. MMG006, assembly GCF_018101025.1. Taxonomy (NCBI): domain Bacteria; kingdom Pseudomonadati; phylum Pseudomonadota; class Gammaproteobacteria; order Alteromonadales; family Pseudoalteromonadaceae; genus Pseudoalteromonas; species Pseudoalteromonas sp. MMG006. Next base: position 229,744 of record NZ_JAGJEJ010000001.1, on the reverse strand, counting down.
AGTAATAAACCCAATACCTAAAGTTAACAAACTATTTTTGCTCATCTTAATTCCTTTTAAGTTTTATTTATCTATTACATATCATAGCATTGCACTGGTATGGGATTCATTCTCAGGCTCTGGGTTAGATAAAAAGTTTTGGTTCATACTTTGCGCCGGACAGGGACATTCCGGCTTGCCTACAATTTTAGCTGGTACGCCAACAGCAGTAGTATGTGGCGGTACAGCTGTTAAAACCACTGAACCGGCACCAATGCGAGCGCCCTCGCCCACTTCAATATTGCCAAGTACTTTTGCACCTGCACCAATAAGCACACCGGCTCTAATTTTAGGATGACGATCACCTTGCTCATTACCTGTACCGCCAAGTGTTACCGATTGAAGTATTGATACATTATCTTCAATGACTGCCGTTTCACCTATAACAATACCTGTTGCGTGGTCAAACATTATCCCTTTACCAACTTTACAAGCAGGGTGTATATCTACGCCAAACACCTCAGAAGTACGGCTTTGAATAAAACGCGCTAACTCTCTGCGATTTTGTTGCCATAAACAATTGGCCAAACGGTGCGCCTGAATAGCATGAAAACCTTTTAGGTTTAACATCACGGTAAGATGCGTTTCCGCAGCGGGGTCGCGGTCTTTCACTGCTTTGATATCTTCGGCAACAAAAGAAAGCATCCGGTCACATTTTACAAACGCTTGATCGAATAGCTCACGAATAGTAAATGCAGAGACCACTGCATCTGCCAATTTATTAGCAACAATAAAGCTTAGCGCCGAACCTAAACACTCATGATTCAAAATGCATGAATACACATGGCTTGCTAAAAGTGGTTCGCGAGTTACGACTTCATTTGCTTCACTACGAAGCTGTTGCCAAATTTCATGACGCATAATACTACACTGCCTTAAATTGATATAAAAAGAGCCTTTACTAAGTTTAACGGATTTAAAGCCGAAGGTGTTAACGCCTTAGTTATTTGTTCTGGTTATTAGGTATAACTAACAATCAGAAGTACAATTAAATGTACTTATCTATTTTTTTAAATTAATTTATACGACAGTAGTTAAAATTACCAATACATTATAAAAATAAAATAAGTTATTTAAAATCATAAACTAACAACACATGACAGCATACCTGTCATATGCCAAAATGCCCACTGGCGTACCACTGACGGCGAAAAAAACAAAAGCAAACGCTAAATTAGCATCATCAACTCAACAAGGATAACGATGATGAAAAACGATATATTAAATACAAAAAAATTAGGATATAAATTTTACTTTCAAGATGGCGACAATCAAATAGCCTGTTTTGGGAGTTACTTTACTGGAAAAGAAGAAGTATTTATAAACGATGAGTTAGTTAGTAGTAAGCGTAGCGTTGGTAGAAAAAGCACGCATAGTTTTGAGTTTAAAGAACATAACTACCAAGTTAAATATCACATGCTAAATATTATCACTGGTAAGCTTGAATGTACTTTTTTTAAAAATAATGAGCAAATAAAGCAGCAAGAACAAACTGTACTTCCTTTTATTAAAGATCCGAAAAGAGCCGTTCTCTTTTTTACCGCCAGTGTACTTGCTGGGTACTTAGGTGCGCATTTAACCTTTACGCTAATTGACTTAGTGGTAGGTAAATAAACACATGCAACTTAACCCTAAAACAATAAAAACACTTAGGCAGCAATTTAATTGGACGCAACAGCAACTTGCTGATGCCTGCGATGTAAGCTTACGTACCGTTCAGCGTGTAGAAAAAGAAGGTGCGGCATCAAAAGAAACCACAATGGCTTTATGCGCAGTATTTGAAGTGCGCCAAGGCGAGCTTATAAAACTGGACGACTTAGAAGTGAATGAAGCGGTTAAAGCCCAATCAACGAAAAAGTTTATTGTCGCTATTGCTATAAGCTCTTTAATTAGCTTTACACTCGGTGTTGGCTGTATGTTATTCATAACGAGCTTATGATTGTAATAACAAGCCTATGCTTTCGCTTAAAGTGTTAATATAAAAATGCCCCAGAGCTTTAGGCTCTGAGGCATTTTTTATACGCTTAAAGATAGTTTAAACCACTTAAATTATTGAAATACTTTATCGACTTTCATTACTTCAATATTGTTAGCCGGAATTGCTAATTTATAATCAGCGATTACTTTATCCTCAGCCACAAGTTCTGCTGGTTTTTCTGTGTTGTAAACCATTGGCGAGGTTTGCTCTGACGCTAAACGCTTTTTCATGTCTTCGCCATCACCGGTAATAAACACGTACTGGACATTATCGGTTTGCAGGTTATCTTTTATCACGCGATTAACATCAGCAAGCGTTAGTTTTTCAAGCTTACTTGTCACATATTTTACAAACGACTCTGTGTTGTAAAAGTCGCTATCAAGTGCATACCCTAACTGACGGTTTTGACTTGCTACAAGCTGCGGCACGTAGTTAATTAAAAAGTTACGTGTTGCTTCAAAGTCTTTTTCGGTTAAGCCGTTTTTAATAAGTTTATCAAGCTCAAACAGCGCAGTACGCGTTGCAAAGTGTGCATCGTTATTCGAGCGCAGCGGGCGCAACCAAATTTGAAATATTTGCTCAGAGCGTCCTAAATTCGCATCGGGCTTAGTTTGAAACATCCCACGCGGGAAGTATTCAATGTACGAGTAATCGCCGTAGTTCATACCACGTGTTTGACGAATTCGCTCATACAGGTATGAGTTAGAACTACGATGCTCACCAAAGTACGAACGCACAAGCCAAAGGGCGGTCCAATCTTCGCTGCTACGAATAGTATCAATTGGGAAACCAAACGATACCGCGGTAGATTGCGCCGACTTTTCAACAATCGTTGCGTGATGACCTTTAAGTTCTGGTGCATCAGGAATACTTAAACGGCTTTGCTCACCTTTAGGTAAGGTTGCCAAGTCGCTTATAATATTCGCTTTAAGTGCTTTAGGCACTGCGCCAATTAAGCCAAGTGTTAGTTTAGATTGAGTAAGCTCGCTTTTGTAAAATGCTTTTACATCATCAAGCGTAAGGGCTTCTAAATCAGAAATATCACCGTAGTTGTAGCTTTCGTATGGGTGGCCTTTGTAAAGCGTACTGTAAAGTACTTCTTTACCTAGCTCTTCATCGTTAGATGCTTTTAAGCCCGACTTTATACCGTCGATCATTTCTTTTTTAAGGCGTTTAAAGTCATCGTCTCTAAAACCTGGGTTAAGCAGTTGCTCGCTTATAAGTGCGTACCACGTTGCTGCATTATCTTTATGAATACGCCCTTGGAATGACAGCATTTCTTTATCTATCTGATAACCAAAGCTGCCCGCAAGCGGATAAAGCGCTTTTTGAATTTCTTTGTAACTCGTACTTTGCGAACCACCTTGAGCAAGCATAGCGGCGGTGAGCGCGGCTACACCTTTTTTACCTTGAGGGTCTGCGGCTGCACCTGTATTAAATAAAAAGTTTACATCAATAAGTGGTGAGCTATTGGTTTTATCAAGTACTTTAAATACCGGTGCCTCTGGTGCTTGTTCAAGCTTTGCAACTACAGCACTTAAGTCAGCCTCTTTTGCAAACCCTGGGGCTTTATCAAGTGCCGACATAGTCACGGTGGTACGCGAGTTATCTACAAAGTATTTATTCGCAACAGCTTTTATGTCCTCAGTGGTTATGTTGTCGGACGATTTATAAAGCTGATTAATAACCTCTGGATCGCGCTCAAAATGCATGTATCTTGCAAGGGTTGATGCAATCGCTTGAGACGAATCTAAGCCATTAATAAAACTGTATTTAAGGTTAGACTTTAAATCGCTTAGCGTTTGGCTATCTACAAGCTCAGTGCGCGCTTTAGCATAAGTGCGGTTAATTGCATCACGTGCTTTTGCTAAATCATCCGCGTTTTCTACTTTTACAAACACATGTAATAAACCAGGATCTTTTGTTTCTGGATTGTAGGTAAACATTTGACTCGCTATTTGTTTATCAACAACAAGCTCTTGGTATAAATCTGAGTTGTTTGAAAAATAAAGCTGCGAGATTAAATCAAGTGCCGCCCTGTCTTTTTTGGCAGGCTCCCATGGCGCACCTTTATATGATACAAGTAACCAATGCCCTGGTAATGCTTCGTTTTGCTCATGTATATATTTAGGTGCTTGCTGCTTTGGCTCAGCTTTTATATCGGCAACGTAATCGCCTTTTTTCCAGTCTCCCCAATGCTTTTTAACCATTGCCATTGTGGCCTTAGGGTCAACATCACCCACTATTACTAGCGATACATATTCAGGCTTGTAAAACTTATCAAAAAACTCTTTACCGTATGCCATTTGATCTGGCATGGCTTCTATATCTTCAAAAAAGCCCATAGTGGTATGTTTATAGGTATGTTTGTCAAAAGCTTCTTCGCGTACAGCACTTAACAATTTACGTATAGGACTGGCGTTATTTTTTAAATACTCACCTTTAACTGTAAGCGCTTCGGTTCTAAATTGCTCTTCAGTGTAAGTAAGGTTTTGAAAAATATCGGCTTCAATTTCAAGTACTTTATCAAGATGCTGCTTTGAAAAGTTTAAATGGTAGTTTGTGTAATCATTGGTGGTGTAAGCACGGTTATCTACGCCTGCATTTTTAAATACGGCAGTGTATTCGTCTTGCGGGAACTTTTTAGAACCTTTGAACATCATGTGCTCAAAAAAGTGAGCAAAACCGGTTTTACCTTCTTTGACTTCATTACGCGAACCAACCGATACCGGAATTTGCAGCGAAACTACATCTGGGTAATCGGTTTTAACTACCATTACACGTAAGCCGTTATCTAGCTCTTCAATCAAGTATTCTTGCGAAAATACACGCTCATCAGCTTTTGTTGTTTGCTGTTGTTGTGCTGTTTGCATGTTTTCGCTTTGCTGTGTCACGCAGCCAGTTAAGGCAAGCGTTACCGCTAAGCTTGTTGCTAATAATTTAAATTTCATTGTTATCCCTTTTTAAATTGAGCAAATTTATTGTTAGGTTATTACCAGGGCCTGTTGATCTTTCAAGGTTAAATTTGCAGTAGTCTGTTTGGTATTTAGGCAAGGCAGAGCCTATGTAGTGTGGTTATTCCCCATAAATAGGCGATAACGTAGCATTAATGCCAAATAGGCACTGCCCAAAGGGTTCTTCCTAGGGGCTATTTACTCTTTGTTGCTCGGTTTTGACTTAGCCCACTAGGTTACAAATCTCGCGTCGCGATTAAATAACCCCTAGTTTGAACAAATTTAATCCGCAAAGATCAACAGACCCTAACTCACCCTCGATTATGCCTTAAAGCGAGTAAATGTAAGAGTTTTAGCCCATTTTTTATGTAAACAACTGTGTCAATCAGCCTGTTTAATAAATTATTAGTATGAATATAATTCAACCAAGTTGAAAAACTTTCATTAAATAAATCTATCTAGACGTCTAAATGGCTGCTATATTAAATTACATACATTGGACTAAGCTGGAATGAGGATTATGGCTTTATCACTTCAAGAAAAAATAGAAGATACCAAACAAGGTGTTTATCTTATTGGTACTACCCCGCCTAAAATTGGCACCGATAAAGCGCAATTAAAAACCATTGCAGAGAAGCTATTAGGCCGCTTGCACGAAATTGAATACGATGGCGTAATAATTTACGACATTCAAGATGAAAGCAGCCGAACTAATCAAGCTCGCCCATTTCCGTTTAAGCAAACTGTAGACCCGCGAGAGTACAGCCATTTACTACGTAATTTATCTGCTCAAGATGTAATTACCTATAAAAGTGTAGCGCAGCGTGGCGTTGGCGAATTTAAAGATTGGCTAAGCGAAACTAAAAACGACTACGATTTAAAAAATGTCGTGTTAGTGGGTAGTCCATCATCGGTAGGCGATATAAAGCTAAGCTTACCCGATGCCTATAAAGCACTGGCTGAGCAAAGTGATGACTTCTTTTTAGGGGGCGTTACCATAGCAGAGCGCCATTCAAGTAAACGAAATGAGCATGAACGCTTAATAGAAAAAACAGCACAGGGTTGCCAATTTTTTATATCGCAAGCTGTTTACGATGCCCAAGCCACAATTGATTTAATCACCAGCTACGCGCGTACCTGTAAAGCACAAGGCATTGCACCAAAACGACTTATTTTAACGTTTACCCCGTGCGGCGGCGAAAAAACCTTAGAGTTTATGCAGTGGTTGGGTATCTCAGTGCCTGAGGCTACTAAATGGCGCATGCTTGATGCAGAAAACACATTAAGTGAATCTGTACGTATTTGCCGCGAAAACCTCGACTTAATACTTAAAAGCTGTGCGCACCTAGACGTGCCACTAGGCTTAAATATTGAAAGCTTAACAAACCGTAAAGAAGAAATTGACGCATCAATAAACCTATACCGTTTATTAAAAGCCATTATGGAATTAAACCTAGCCGAAAAACAAATCGCCTAAACGCTAAACTAAATCCACACCCTTTTTGGCAAGCCTAATGGCTTGCTTTTTTATCGCTATGATTAAGTGTACTGCTTTTATTGTTAAGTTTTTTTAAGCTGCTTATACGCTTGTTTATTTTTATACATGGCTTGGTCTGCATCATTTAATAACGCTTCAAAAGGCTGCTTTTGTTTGTTCGTAAAGCTATAACCTATGCTGAGCGATAAATCGCAAACGTCTTCTTTGAGTAAAGCTTTTGAATACTCAGAGGATATTTTATCTATGATGTAGCTAATTTTACTCTTATCGCTTACCTGCATTACTGCAACAAATTCGTCGCCGCCTAAACGCCCTACTATATCGGCACCTCTTAAATGTGTTTTTAGGGTATTAGCCAAAATAATTAACGCTTTGTCGCCTACTTCATGGCCGCAGGTATCGTTTAATTTTTTAAAATCGTTTATATCAATAAACAAGCAGCATACGTCAAAGCCTAAACGCAGTGCTAAGTTAAGCTTTTGCTGAGCTAGCAAGGTAAGTGCGCGGCGGTTATAAATGTTTGTAAGTGGATCAAGCATGGCTATTTCGCGCATTTGCTCAAAGCTATAAATAAGCGCTAAATCGTCTTCAATCAAGTCGCGAAGCTGCTCTATTAGCTCAAAATACTCATCGGTATAACTAGTTTGTTTTGTGTCTTTTAAGCATAGCGTGCCAAACACATCACCTTCGGGCCAATGAATGGGTAATCCTAGGTATGATTGAACGCCATCTTCAATAACCTCAGGCATGGTATTCCATTGCTCATTATTGCAGGCATCGTTAACATATAAAGTATTGTTATTTTCCGCTACGTATCTGCAAAAAAGAGGAGTTTGTGGAGGGAGTATTGAGTTAGTTTCAAAGTTGGAGCCGCCTTCGTTACTTCTAATAACAACCCGGTAGCCTTTGCTAGTTGCCTGTACTATATAACCAGACGGAGCCGAAAACAGCCCCGTAATAAGATCAATGGTCTTTTGCCATTTGTGCAGTGATATTTGCCCATCGACTCCCGAAAATGCCCATTGATCTGTTTCAAACATAACTTTACCTTAGCTACTTATTAGCTCAAGTATAGGCAAAAAAGCGAAACAAAAGCTATTACTTACGGCGTCTATTTGGTGCTCTTTGACCTGTAATGCGTTTTTTATCACGATCTTTTCGCGCTTTATTGGTGTTTTTACGATTATCTTTAGGCTTTTTGTTTAAATCTGGCTCGTAACCTTCTAACCATTGAGGTGCTAAACGCGTATCAAGTAAGACTTCTATTTCTTCAAGTAGCCATTGCTCATCAATACTTACTAGCGACATTGCAAGGCCTTGCTCACCGGCGCGGCCTGTACGGCCAATACGGTGTACGTAGTCTTCTGCTATGTATGGTAGTTCAAAATTTATTACATATTTAAGCGCAGGAATATCGAGCCCGCGCGCAGCTACATCGGTAGCAACTAATACGCGTGTAGTGCCTTCTTTAAAGTTTTGTAGTGCGCGGTCGCGCGCGCCTTGCGATTTATCGCCATGAATGGATTCTGTTTTTAAACCGTCTTTACACATTTCTTTGGCCAGCTTATCGGCCATTTGCTTGGTGCGGGTAAATATAAGTACTTGGCGCCAGTTTTTCATGCCAATCATGTGCGATACCAGCTCGCGCTTACGGTCTTCATCTACCGAGTAAATAACTTGCTCGACTTCAACGGCGGCTGAATTACGTTTATCAACCTCTATAAGCTCAGGGTTTTTAAGTAGCTTTTTACTTAGCTCAAACACGCTGTCGTCAAATGTTGCTGAGAACAATAAAGTTTGGCGGTCACCTGGAATGTGGCGCAAAATACGTTTTATTTCATCAATAAAGCCCATGTCGAGCATGCGGTCTGCTTCATCAAACACTAATGAATCAACACTTGAGAGTATCACACTGCCTTTAACTATATGATCGAGTAATCGTCCAGGGGTAGCGACTATTACTTGCGCTGTTTTAAGTGCTTTAATTTGCGGGCCAATACTTGCGCCGCCATACGCTAAAGCGCCATTAATATTGCTGCCTTGTGCGTACTTTTCAAAGCTGGCATAAACTTGCTGAGCAAGCTCACGCGTTGGCGTTAAAATAACCACTCTAGCAATACCTGGTTCATCTTTTTTAGGCGTATTTAAAAGCTTATGTAGTAGCGGTAATACAAAGGCTGCTGTTTTACCCGTGCCTGTTTGTGCACTGCCCATTACATCACTACCCGCTAATATGTGCGGAATCGTTTTAATCTGAATAGCGGTAGGCGTTGTGTAGTTGTTTTGCTCGATTGCTGATAATAATAACGGATCGAGATTAAGTGATGAAAATGATGAGGCAGACATAGGCTTAGCTTAAAAATAACAAAGAGCGCCATTATACCTGAGCTTTAGTAATAAAAAAGGCGCTATAAATAGCGCCTTTATTTAAAATAAACTTTAAGCCGGTTTTAATGTGGCTTTTCGCTCATTATAAAATGCGATTAAATCGTCAACGGTTGCTTGGCAATATTCACGAATACCCGACACCACCATGTGCTTTTCACCAAAACCGACTTTTTCACCATTTTCGATTAAGTTAAAACGCAATGTAATTTTGCCGCGTTTACCTGTGTATTCAAAACTGGGTTCAGCAAATTCAAGTGTAGGTGCTTGAATATCAATGTTATCAAGGTTAATAATCATCGACTCATAAATAACCATAGGGCGAGCTGGATTTATCATTACATCTTGCTTACCCATCAGCGGAATAATAACATGAGGGAACGCAGCACCAGAAAACTCAACATAGTTTTTTATTAAGCTATTAGTAAGTGTTGGGCATTTGCTGGTTTTACCTTCGCGTTTTACCTTTAAAATTACTTTATCACCGTTGGTTACATCAAACTCGTCATCCCCTTGTGGAAAATTAAGTTTAGTGTTTTCGTCAACCATACCGGCAAAGGTAAATTCCATTCGCTCACTTATACCATAGCGGTCTAACACTAGAGAAAAAAGTAAGTCTCCTGGCGCGCAAAACTTTTTAGCATCTTTGTCATGAAGTGGGTTGTAGTCATCGGCAACACATTTTGCGAAACGACAACCTTGCTCACGAGAGATAGAAACGTAATCAGCATGTTGCTGAAAATAAGTACTTAACATAGTTTGTTCACTGCTTAAACTGCTTATAACCTATCCATACTACCAGAAATAAAATAAAGAGAGGTCGAATCACTTACTAAACCTTACAATTAATTTAAGAGTAAATGTTGCACACTTCTGTTTTTGTTAGTAATTTACTTAGCAAACTACATAAGGGACTAATAATTATGCTACGTGTTATAGCAACAATAAGCGTACTAACAACTTTGGCTGGATGCTCTGGCGTGACTTTTCATACTGATATAGATAACGATATTTTATCTCAAGAAATAGGTACATACGTTAATAAACGAGATTTACAGCAGTTTTATAGCGACCAAGAAGCACACGAAAGTGGCGCTACACTTTTAGGCCGAATTGAAGGTGAAAGCTGTAATGGCGACGGTATGGGTAATAACAATACTAGCTACAACCGCTCTAAATCTGACGCTATAGATTTACTAAAAGCGGATGTCATGCGCAGAGGCGGCAATGCTTTTACTATTAATTCTTGTAGTGAAACGTCTGTATCATATTGCGATTTATCTATTTTATGTACCGGACAAGCCTACGATTATTAATTAAACACTCTATACATTAAGCGCAAAGCTAAGTAGCACGCGCTTACCCGATTCGATTTTAGATACGCTGTGTTCGTACTTATCGGGTCTAAATAAATAAACGCGGTTAAACCAATTAATAATGCATTTTGAGCATCTAAACACCCCGCCAGTTTTGGGTTTTACTAGTACAAAATTAAGCTTGTAGTAGCGCCCTTGTTGCACCGGGTCAATATGATTCATCACGCTGTGATTAGTTGGGTAAGTGACTAGGTTTATTGAAAATTTATTGCTGCTAAAAATAGCTTTGTTTTTAACTGTTGCGATCATACTGACTCCTTTTGTTTAAATGGCGCATCTTAGCATTTGCTAAAGCGCCAATGCTTGAACTAAACAATATCAAAACGCGATGGCATATAGCCAAACAGCCTGAAACAAAAAAGCCGAGCTTATTTACTACCTAATAAGCTCGGCTTTTAAAAGTGCATTATTTAATCATTATGCACTTGGGTATGTGCGGTACGCACGCTCGATATTTTTAGCCTGCTTTTTAGAAATACCTAAATGAGCAAGTGCAACACGTAAACGCGCACGTGATAAGTCAGAGCCTAAAATCTCCATTGCATCAAGTACCGACGTAGACGATGTTTTACCGGTAATTGCTACAAATATTGGCTCTAAAAAGTCTTTAATTTTAAGCTCGTGGAATGTAGCTACTTCTTTTGCAATGGAAAAAATTGCAGGCTTTTCAAAGCTGCGTAAGCCTTCTAACTGCCATACGAAAAATTGTAGCGCTTGGCGTATTACATTTTCGTCTGCTTTACCCGCAGTTAAAAGTGCTGGATCGTAAGTTGGAATGCCACCTACAAAATGACCTGCTAAATCAACCATATCCGACAGCGTATTAATACGTGTTTTAGCTTCAGGTAATACTTTAGCTAGCATTTCACCATTAAACTTCCAATCAACAAAGCGCTTCACAAGCTCTTCATCTGTTAGATTTTCGCGGATCCAAGTTCCGTTTAACCAGCTTAACTTATCTACGTCAAACACTGGGCCACCGAGTGATACACGCTTCATATCGAAGTGTTCGATCATCTCGTTAAGGGTGAATTTTTCACGCTCGTCAGGCATTGACCAACCCATGCGGCCTAAGTAGTTAAGCACAGCTTCTGGTAGATAACCCATTTCTTTGTAGTAATTTATAGATGTTGGGTTTTTACGCTTAGAAAGCTTTGATTTATCTGGGTTACGCAGTAATGGTAAGTGGCCTAGCACGGGTGCTTCCCAACCAAAATCTTCGTAAAGCTTTAATAATTTAGGGGCTGAGTTAATCCACTCTTCGCCACGGAAAATATGACTAATTTGCATGTGGTGGTCATCAACAACGTTCGCTAAAAAGTACGTTGGGAAACCATCGGCTTTTAATAGCACTTGCATGTCTACGTTTTCCCACGGGATCTCAATTTCATCTCGTAGGTAATCGTTAAACACAAAGGTGCCTTCGCTTGGGATTTTCATACGTATAACGTAAGGCTTACCAGCGGCTAAGTTTGCTTTAATTTCGTCTTCTGTGTGGTTTAAACCACGGCCATCGTACTTAGGGCGCAAGCCTTCTGCCATTTGCTCTTCACGCATTTGGTCAAGCTCTTCGCTTGTTGCAAAACAGTAAAACGCTTTACCATCATCAACTAGCTGATGCGCGTATTTTTTGTATAAATCGCTACGCTCAGACTGACGGTATGGGCCAAATTCGCCACCTACATCAGGACCATGATCCCACTCAAGGCCTAACCAACGCAGGCTATCCATAATAGCTTGCTCTGATTCTGGTGTGCTGCGCACTTGGTCGGTATCTTCTATACGAAGAACAAACTCGCCGCCTTGCTGTTTAGCAAAACAGTAGTTAAATAAAGCAATGTAAGCTGTGCCAAGATGCGGGTCACCTGTTGGTGACGGGGCAACACGAGTACGGATTGTCATGGTAATGTCTCTTTAAATAAGTGAGATAAAAATTATGTGATTACGTTTAAGCTGCTACTTTATTTAAGTAAGCAATTATATCGTTTGATTCGTAAAGCCATTCTACTTGGCCATTTTTTTCGATACGTAGGCATGGCACTTTAATTTTGCCGCCTTGCTCTAACAGCTCTTGACGATATTGCTGATTATTCTTTGCATCACGCGTTTCTACTTTTAAGCCCTCGCGCTTAATAGCACGGCGCACTTTTACGCAAAACGGGCATGATTTAAATTGATAGAGTTTAAATTGTGAAGTTTGTAGATCAAGCTTTGCTTGCTCGTCGCTTGCACGCTTTTTACTGCGAGGAGTAAATACAAAATTAAAGAATAAAATTATACAACCTAAAAACCAACGAACGAATTTCATGTTTTATGCTCTGCCTACAACAATTTAAGGAGCCAGATTTTAGCACAAATTTACAATCAAAAAAGCTCAATACTGTTATCTACTTGTTGTTGACCATTTACGCCTAATTCATTGTAAGGCATTACTCTGTTGCGGCCATTATTTTTAAAGTGGTATAGCGCTAAATCGGCTTGATTAACAATGCTTGACACCGTATCAATACTTGCCAGCCCTAAAAAGCCACAACTAATGGTGAGCTGCACTATTTGAGGAAAAAAATACTCTGCAGTATTTAAGCGTAATCGATTAAGCGCTACTCGCGCTTCAGTCTCAGTGTTGGTGTGAAATAATAGGGCAACCCCTTCACCGCCGCATCTAAATACGCAATCTACTAATCTATAATTATTTTTTAAAAGCCTTGCCACTAATAAAATAACCCCACAGCCGATTGCATGCCCGAAGTTATCATTCACGTTTTTAAAATGATCAATATCGGTAATGGCTAAATACCATCGGCGCTTATTTGAAACCTCACTTCGCGGTTTTAAAAAGCTATTACTGAGACTATTTCAATAACTTTTTTGTCGATAGTTTGCTTATTTAATAGTTCTGTTAATGGGTCTAAGCGCGATTTATACAAAAGCCCAAGTTGGTTAGCATAAATATTTAAAATATGAATAGCCAACGCGCCTGTCCGTTCACTTAGTCCATGCTGAGTTTCTATTAATAAAACCCCCATTACTTCGCCAAAATGATAAACCGCTAAATAACTTCTAATAACACCACTATTCGCCTTCATCAAAAATGCCTAAACTGTTTATTACCTCAACTGCTTAGACAAAATTATCAGTTTTGCTAAATTATTAGCAACACCTTATCCCCATACAATAATAGGTTTAAAATAAGACTAAATCATCTCGGTGCAATACTTCTGCTCCTGTGTCGTAATCGAGTAACTCGCCTATTTTATTTGAATGCGCCCCTTTAATTTTATTTACCTCAACGCTGCTGAAGCGTGTTAAGCCACGTGCAATAACTTGGTTGTTAGTATCAATTAAATCTATTAAGTCGCCGCGTTCAAAGCGGCCAAACGCATTTGTAACCCCCTTAGAGAGCAAACTTGCGCCTTTGTTTTGCAGTGCTGCAATGGCCCCTGCATCAATCATTATTTGGCCTGTACTTTTAGGCCCTGCCATTAGCCATTTTTTTCGGCCATCTTTTGGCGCGGTCAGCTTTAAAAAACGCGTCCCCGGTAATTGCTCACTCATGCATTTTAAAATAACGTTGTTGCCAGCGCCTTTGGCAATAATAACCTCAACCCCTGCACGCCTTGCTATGTCGGCGGCTTGGAGTTTTGTGGCCATACCGCCAGTGCCTAAATTTGTCCCACTGCCACCAGCAAGTTGGCGAAGTTCATCGTTTATGTGGGTTACTTCGTCAATTAGTTTTGCATCGGCATTGGTGCGCGGGTCGCTGGTAAATAAGCCTTCTTGGTCGGTAAGTAGCAATAGCTTGTTGGCATTCGCCAAAATGGCTACAAGGGCCGATAAGTTATCGTTATCGCCCACTTTAATTTCGCTTGTAGCGACGGCATCGTTTTCGTTAATAATGGGCACTACATCGTAATTTAATAATGCGTTGAGTGTATCGCGAGCATTTAAGTAGCGAGCGCGATCATCTACATCCGCTCGGGTCAGTAACATCTGCCCTACATTAATGCCATATAAAGCAAATAAGCTTTGCCAAATATGAATAAGTTGGCCTTGCCCTATCGCTGCTAGCATTTGCTTATCAATGAGGCTTCGGCCACAGGGTTTAATTAGTTGCTCGCGCCCAGCAGCGACAGCACCGCTTGATACTAAAATGACTTGGTGACCTTGTTTTTTTAGCTCGCTACATTGGCGTACAAGTTCAACCATGTGTGCTTTGTCTAATTTATCGGTGCCACCAGTAAGTACACTTGTACCTAGCTTTACAACTATTACCTGTTCCCTTTGCATTATTTTTTACTATTAAAATTTTTAGATAATTTAACTTATACCAGCTCGGTATTTTTGAACAAGTTAAAATTATTCATGCTAGGATCGCATTATATTTTATTGTTTAAATTACCCGCTATGCCCGCCAGTTTATGTTTAATTATTGCCACCTTTTTATGGGGCAGCTCTTTTATTGCACTTAAGTATGCTATTGCCATTTACGACCCCGCATTAGTAATATTTTTGCGCATGCTGACCACGTTAGTTTTATCGCTCTGTTTATGGCGTTACGTTATTCGATTTGAATATTTAAAAGGTGACTGGAAATATTTACTGGGAATGTCGCTTGCTGAACCTTGCTTGTACTTTTTATTTGAAGGTCATGCAATGGAGTACACCTCAGCCTCGCAGGCAGGTGTTATTGTATCGTGCTTGCCTATTATTGTGGCGTTACTAGCGTTTTTTATGCTTAAAGAGTACATAAGTAAAGCCATTGTTATCGGTTTTACCTTATGTATTGGCGGCAGTATTTTACTTACTTTACTCTCTCCAAACTCTGAGCAAGCACCCAACCCGCTACTAGGTAATTTTTTAGAATTAATGGCCATGGTGTGCGCTGCTTTTTATACCGTTAGCATTAAACATTTAGCAAATCGTTACTCCCCCATTACTCTTATTGCACTTCAAGGCATTAGCGGTAGTTTATTTTTTGCGCCCTTTTTATTTTTTATCGACTTGCCAAGCGAAAACCAACACGACTTAACCGCACTTATGAGTATTTTATATTTAGGCTCGTGCGTCACCCTTGGCGGCTACGGCATGTATAACTATGCCATTAGTAAAGTGTCGGTATTAACTGCGGCAGCGTATTCTAATTTAATCCCTATATTTACGCTTATTTTGTCAGCCATTATTTTGGGAGAAGTACTTAACGTTTGGCAATGGCTGAGTATCTTTGTCGTGTTTATTGGTGTAATGATAAGCCAGCGTCATCAAGAACTAGTGGTTGATATTCCACTTAGTGAATCTGGCGAAGATATTAATGCAGATACTACTTTATCTGACATTAACTCAGCTGAAACCAATAGCCTTAAATCAGTACCAGCAGTAAGCGAGTCAAAAGGGTAACAAGTGAGTAAATAAAGCCCCGGCTTTTGCAAAAACTCATGTTGGGATTGATGAATCACTTCTATATCCGTTAATTTGTAAGTTTGTGTCTCTGCGCTTTGCAATTGCAAAGTGAACGTTTCACCCACTTTAGCGTTTTGTAAAAATGCAAAGTGGGTGTCGTTATGCCCAGCTATTAACGCGCCCTTTTGATTACCGTACGCTTTGCCACCAAGCTCCCCTGCGGGTAAAAATTGGCTTGGAGCAAATGCCAAATTACGACCACTTGCCCCCGCTAAAACAGTCAGTACTTTGTTATGATTAGGCCAATTAAGTTGTGCAGTTACAAAGCTGTCGGCGTAAAACCAGGGCTTTACTTTAGCGCTTGGAAATTGAAGTGCCTCTTGCCATGCTTGCTCAATTAGTACTTGAGCAAGCCACGCTTTTGCCTGCATATAAGCGCCGTGACCAAATAACCCAAGCCCAGCGATTAGTAAGCCCGCGCTTAGCCACTTTTTCATTTATGTTCCTTAGTAAATTTAAACCCTCGGTTTATTTTAAGCGCGCCAAATCCTAATAATAAAATATAGCCAAATACTATGTGTAACCTACTTTGCCCATCGGTTTGTGGTAAGCGCATAACAAGGCCTTGTGGCGGTGCGTTTTTAGCCAGTGCAGTTTGCTTTGCAGACTCTTTAATTTGAGTGTGTTCAATGGCTATAAAAGCAGTAAACGGGCTCAGTAATTGATGGGCAAGTGCTAAACTTTGTACTTCGTCTTTTACTTTGTGTTGCTCATTATATAAAAGTAATGACTTAATTTTTTGACGAGCCCATAACTTATCAATCCCTTTAGCATTTGCACTATCTTGTGCGCTTAATTTAATACTTAATGGGCCTTGTTCGGTTTGCCCAGTAAGTACCACATTGCTTGTATTATCAAGCTTTATAGCCACCATAATAGGTTCACCAAAGTATAAATCGGGTAAGGGCGATGGCCAAAAATCTAAGCTGTTAGTCTTTTCATCACTTAGCGCTAAATTAGTAATAGCTGGGTGGGCGAGCTTATCAAATAACTGCTGCATTTTAGGTTGCACCTCATTTGTATTGCCAATAAAAGTAAACGATCCTTTACCTATATCAGCGGCGCGGCGCATAAAAAAGCTGTTAGGTGCACTGCCAATGCCCACAGTAAATAAACGGCTATCGCCTAATTTACGCTGAATATTTTTAAATAAAGCATCCTCGTTACTTGCACTGCCATCGGTTAAAAATACGACTTGGCGTACAAAGCCTTCATAACGACTACCATCTAACACTGCATTAAGTGCACCTTGTATTTCGGTGCCGCCATCGGCCTCTAGGCCATAAATAAAGCGCTCAGCGCGGCGCAAATTAAAATCGCTGGCAATGAGGGGGTTATCGCTCATGGGGGTAACGTGGTTATCAAAGCCAATAATGTTAAAGCTGTCGTCGCTATCGAGTAAAGAAAGCGCATAAAACAGCGCCTTTTTAGCTTGCTCCATAGATTGCCCGTGCATAGAGCCTGACGTATCTACAACAAACACCATCTCACGTGGTAGGCGCTGCGTTTTCACAAAGTGATCTGCTGGTGGCATTAGCATAGCAAGTCCGTATCGGTCGCCATTTTCAAACTGCTGGGTAAAAAATGCCGCCTGAGCGCTTTCTTTTTGAAGCGGTTTAAACTCAAGTACAAAGTCGCGGTTTATGGCATTTTGCTCATTTAATGCAACGGTATATTGGCCAAATGCAGGGTTATGAATATCTACGTTATGAAATTTAGAGTTTATATCCACCAGCTCTAAACCTACGTCTATATCAATATTTAGGCTGAATTTGCTATTAAGTGCATCGCCATGACTTTGCGTCGCGCTTTGCACGCTGTAAACAGGGCCTAACCTGCCGCTTGGTGCGGTGTTTACACGAGTTTGGTTTTGCTCATTAAGCTCTGCTTCACCGCTAATTGCGTGATAGCGTGGCGTAATAGTAGTCGGAAACCTGATAGCAAATGTACCGCTGCTGTAATCAATAATCTCTTGATACTCAAGCTCAACAACAACCTTTTCGCCAGGGCCAATATTTGCTACGTTGGTAATAAATATATTAGCGCGTTGCTGGCGTACTAGAGCCGCTTGCTTACCTGCTTTTTTAGCTGCGTGGTATTTTTTTTCGGCCTCCACTTTTTTATCAATTTGACCTTTAATGACTCTTTCGCCTATACGCATCGTCATGGCGTGCACGGCACTTTCATCAGGCAGCGGAAAAACGTAGCGCGCATTAACCGCAAACGGGTTTTCGTTTTGATACGTTTGCTTAACTACCACATGATTAATTAAGCCTGTTAGGGTCATGTTAGCGTCACTTTTTAAAATAATGGCTGGCGCTAAAGATGCGCCGCCACTGTCAAAAAGTTCAAGCTTGGGTGATTGTGCATGGCTATTAAAACTGACCAACAGCACACTCACTAAGAAAATAAAAATGCTTACTTTAGTAAGCATTTTGGTTGGGCTACTCAACATAAAATCACTCCATCGAACGCTTAGCTTTACTTAAATTCGGTTTGGTTTAGTTGCTCGCCGTTTGGCCATTTACCGGGTTTATTGAACGAGTGGTAAGCGTTACGCGTCTATCAAAAAAGTTATCCTCAACGGTGTTGCTACGAGCTAATGTTTGCTGCTCGCCAAATGCTTGCGTGCTTAAGCGCTTATGGCTAATGCCGTGCTTTATTAGGTAGCTTTGCACTGCATTTACACGCTTTTTAGACAATATAAAGTTGGCTTGCTCGTCTCCGCGTTGATCAGCAAACCCACTTAAATCAAGCGCTAATTGTGGCTGGCTATTTAAAAGTGCGACTAATTGGTCAAGCTGCTGTGCAAAGTGTGGTGCTATAGCACTTGAGCCAGTTTTAAATTGTACGGTCATGGCGAGTAGGTTATTTATTTGCGCTTGAGTTAATTGCTCATTTTGATTAGCCAGCACATCTAACTGCTGCTCTAATATGTTGTTATGATTAAGTACGTGCATGTAATCGCTGGTTTTTTCCTGCATTACTGTTATTGCTCGTTGTTGCTGGGCTATTTTATCATCGGCTACTTTAGAGTCTCCAATTAAGCCCCCTGCAAATGCGCCAATAAATGCCCCAATAGGTCCGCCAACCACACCGCCAATAATAGCGCCCGCACCCAAACCAATAGCGGTTTCTTTATGTGCTTCTTTAGAAGGCGTATTAGCGGTTGATGCAAATGCAGGTGAACAAACACTGGCGACTAGCGTTAATGCGATTAATGTCTTCTTCATGGTAGTCCTCTTAAACTTGTTTTAATTTGTGATGTTTTGTTTTGATGGGTGTATTAAAACAGCTTCAAATGGCAACAAAGGGGAGCAAAAATGGCAAACCGCTGAGCAATTGTGGCAAAAAAATGGCAATTGCCTTTTTAACCGTACACAGCTTAAAAACTTCGATATAGTGCAAAATAAGTTAGATAGGATAATGATTAGAATGAAAAAAATAGCCATCATTGAAGATGAAAAAGCAATCCGCGAAAACTATATTGAAATGCTTAGCGCACAAGGTTACCAAGTAAGTGGCTTTGCAGATCGCCCGAGCGCTGAGATTGCATTTAAAGATGCCCTACCCGATTTAGCCATTGTTGATATAGGTTTAGGCCACGAAATAGATGGCGGTTTTTTGCTTTGCCAAACCTTGCGTACGCTTTCTAAAACACTGCCTATTATTTTTCTAACCGCCCGCGATAGCGAAATAGACACAGTATGTGGCCTGCGTATGGGCGCCGACGACTACCTAACAAAAGATATTAGCTTGGCACACTTAGCCGCGCGTATTGGCGCACTATTTAGAAGAATGGAAGCGCTTGATCAACCCGCCGATGCCAACGCACTTATAACGCGTGGGCAGCTGGTGCTCGACACGCAACGTATGCAGGTATTTTGGCAACAGCAATTAGTTGATTTAACGGTCACCGAGTTTTGGATGTTGCACTCACTCGCACAGCGTCCTGGGCATGTTAAAAGCCGTAATGACTTAATGAGCGATGCAAAAATTTATGTAGATGACAGCACCATAACCTCGCACGTAAAACGTATTCGCAAAAAGTTTATGGCACTTGATAGCAACTTTGACTGCATAGATACCGTGTACGGTATGGGCTACAGGTGGGAACAACACTAATGCTACGATTTGGCCTGCGCAGTAAATTTATATTACTTTCGTGCTTTTTGTTTTTACTGCCATGGCTTGGCTACGAATACGTATGGGAAATGGAAAAGTTTTTACGCCAAGGCCAAGAAAAAACCCTCGTAGGCACTACTCGTGCACTTGCTACTGCGCTGCATGAGCGCCCCGCACTCTTTGACGAGCAAACTAACTTTTTAGACCAAGTAGTAAAAGGGCGCGATCTATACGCGTATAACCTTAAAAACCCAATCCAGCTTGATGGCAAACTTAGCGACTGGCAAAGCTATCAACCACTCTTTTGGCAATACGACAAACGCTATTTACAAAAAGCAGACAAAGAGCACAAAGCCGGAGATTTATCGTTTGAGCACATGGTGGGTAAGCTTGATAATTATTTGTATGCGCTATTTAAAGTAACTGATAACACATTAATTTATCGCGCTAAAAACAGCTTAAGTATTACCAATAACGATTACTTAAAAATTGGTTTAAAAACCCCAGATGGCCAATTTCAAACGTATATTATTGCGCCGCGCCAAGATGGCTGGGTCAATGCGTTTGATGCCAATACCAAAATACCGTTTACAAAAATTCAAGGGTATTTTGAAAGTACTAAATCAGGTTATAACGTAGAGCTGCGCTTTCCTATAGACATGCTTGGTAATAAACTTGGTTTTGCCGTCGTTGATGTAGATAGTAAAAATGCATTGGCAGCGCCTAAAACCATGTCGACTTCTAATTTAAATAACCCTAGCGATCTAGGCTCAGTGCTTGTTCCGTCTCCTGAAATTAACCGCATTTTAAAAGGTATGGGCCACAGTGGTAGCCGTATTTGGGTAGTAGATAACCACCATCGCGTATTAGCGCAATCGGGCACAATTCAAAATGCCGATGGTGTATGGGCCGATGGCCTTAAAAATCAGCCGCCTAAAAATGCATGGCAACGCTTTGAGCAAACGTATTTGCACCCACTGTATTATAAAATTTTAACCCGCCCAGAAAACGAATTTTTAGATACCCTACACGATGTGGCATCAATGCAAGGCACCCATTTGGCAAAGGCCTTAAAAGGCCAGCCGGCATCATCGTGGCGATTAACGCCTGATAGCAAAGCCGTTATTTTATCGGCAGCGTACCCTATTTGGATTGACGATAATGTCATAGGCGCAGTCATTGCTGAGGAAACCACAAATGGCGTACGCACGCTACGTAATAAATCGCTCGAAAAACTCTTTAACGTTATTTTAGCGGTGATGCTTATTGGCACCGTAACCTTGTTCTTTTTTGCCTCTCGAATATCGAGCCGCATTAGGCGATTGCGCGATACCGCAGAGCAAGCAATTGATGCCCAAGGCCGTATAACCGGCAGCATTAATTACAGCGATGCTAACGATGAAATTGGTGATCTTTCTCGTAGTTTCTCAAACATTGTTAGTCGACTTGGTGGGTATACCGACTATTTAGAAAATATGTCGTCGAGGCTATCTCACGAGCTACGCACACCGGTTGCTGTGGTACGTTCATCACTTGAAAACTTACAGAGCTTGCCACAAAACGAGCTAAGTCAAAAATACCTAGATCGCGCAAGTGAAGGGGTTGAGCGTTTAGGAAAAATAATTACCACCATGAGCGAGGCCACACGCCTAGAGCAAAGTATTCAAAGTAATGAACCCGAGCCTTTTGATTTACAAAAGGTCATAAATGGGTGCATGCAAGGCTATCAACTTACTTATCCTGATCAATTATTTAAACTTGATATAAGCCAAAACCCTTTACCTATGCAAGGTGCTCCCGAATTTATAGCCCAGCTACTTGATAAGCTAATTAATAACGCGTTGGAATTTTGCGAAGAAGGTACAGCCATCACTGTAGAGCTTGCTCAAGTCAATAATGTAGCTGAACTATCAATATGCAATATTGGCCCTATACTACCAAAAGGGTTAACGGAACATATTTTTGATTCTATGGTATCGATAAGAAGTCAGCAAATGCAGCAACAACCGCATTTAGGACTTGGCCTTTATATTGTAAGGCTGGTATGCGATTACCATAAAGGCAGTGTAGCCGCGCAAAATAACCAGCAAGGTAACGGAGTAATATTCAAGATTAATTTTCCATTAGCAAAAGTAGACTAACAGCTAAAATTAGATCTAATGTAAACCAATAGTTTTAAAACGATGCGCTTTAAATAAGGTGCATTGTTTTTTAAATTAATAACACAAGTATGAAATATACAATTAGGTTAAATTAAGAGTTATAAATTAAAGTTGCCAATGTAAAATATCAAAGCCTTAAACTTAACAAACAATCATTAAAAATAACAACTTAATACCGTTTATCACCTAAATCCCGCCAGTTACAATTTAATACCACTCTAAATAAAACTATTCATTTTTAATTCAGTCAAATGACCATACCCTACATCATAGTAAAGTATTAAATTAAAGGAATACCGATGAATACATCCTTGCTAGAACGTGAAGAAATAGATTTTATTTTTGACTTATACAGGCCAGATAAACAATCTGAATCTGAAAATATCAACCCACAAAGCACACATTATAAAGACGCTAGAAAACCTGACATTGATAAAAACAAAGGTGTTTCAGAGTATCTTATTTAGCATCACTTAATGATTTAAGCCATGCTATTTTGCAAAAATGCTTTAATACACTCTATTTCAGCAAGCTTTACAGCCTCACCTATTTCAGGCCCTTTTTTACCGCTTTGAAGTGCACTTTGCACTACCTGCTTTTTGTCCATTTTTTGTAATTCACTAAAAATTTCACGCAGCTTAACTGCTTGTGGATATGGCTTATCAATCAATGTTTCTCCACGACCTTGCGCGTCGCACTGGCATGCTTGAGTAAACGCAATAAACCGCTCAGGATGCTCAAGTGCATTTAAATTAGTCACGATTAACTTATGGATAGTTTGCGGCCTTAACTGATCAACCGTGTGACACAAAGTATGGTTGTCGCTGGTGAGCACACCAATATCACGAAACCGGTTGGGTACTTTTAAACGCTCACAAAATTTTTCAACTACAGCAACACCTTCGCGCTCATGGCCGCGTAAATTACCGCGTTTTTTAAAGCTCAGGGCTTTACCAAAATCATGAGTAAGTGCAGCAAAACGTGTCTCAAGGTTAAAATTCAAATCAGCAGCGCGCCTTAACACCAGCATCGTATGTACAAATACATCGCCTTCTGGGTGATGATTCGCTGGCTGGGGTACACCCTCCATTCGCTCTATTTCAGGAAAAACCCCTAAGCCATGTAACGCTTTAAAATAAAGCTCTGGGTGTTTTTCGCCAAGAGCTTTTTCGGTTTCAAGCCAAACCCGTTCGGGTACTAAGTGATTAAGCTCTCCCTTATTTTTAAGCTCGCGCATTAGTGCATAAGTACTTGGGTGAATACTCCACTGGCTGCCATAGCGCGCTAAAAACCGCGCAATACGTAATACACGGACGGGGTCTTCTACAAAAGCCCCTGTGGTGTGGCGCAGTATTTTATTTTGTAAATCAGCTTGGCCATTAAATGGGTCAATAATGTTACCATTTTCGTCAAGCGCCATTGAGTTAATAGTTAGATCGCGCCTTGCTAAGTCTTCTTCAAGGGTTACATTTGGACTGGCATCAACCACAAAGCCGGTATAGCCTTTACCGCTTTTTCGCTCAGTACGGCCAAGTGCATATTCTTCTTTTGTTTTTGGGTGTAAATAAACTGGAAAGTCGCTACCTATTGGTACAAAACCAAGTGACTCCATAGTTTGTGGCGTTTCACCTATTACTACATAGTCGTTGTCTTTTGATTCTATATTTAGTAGTTGATCGCGCACTGCACCACCTACTAGGTATACTTTTTTTAAGCTACTTCTCACTTTATTCCCAATAACACTTGCCCAATTGTTTGACGCTAATCATATCATTATTTAAAAAACTCTGCGGCGTTTGCCAAGCTAAAGGAAGCTCATTACAATGGCGCATTGTTTTTAAGCCGTAGCCTCACATTCAATGAAAAACCATTCATCAAAAAAAGAACTTATGTTACTCCCCATTTTATTAGTGGTTATTTTAATGTGCGTGGCGGGACATTTTTTAATGCAAGCAAACTTTCAAGACAGCAACATGGTTGAATACATGTTGGCAGCACTGCCATTTGCTATGTTTGGATTAGTTATTGTGGCATTTAAAATGGCAGCTAAAAGCGAAGAAGGTAGTGATGAAAAGTAGTGATTAACCACTATGTATTATCTATTGGTAAGACTTTTCTGCAATAGTTACTTTTTCTAAATATCTGCGAGACTCCTCTCTAGAGTGTTTAGTGGTCAATATTTCGTATAATTGGCTAGCCGTAAGTCTGTTTATTTGCGAAAAAGCGACATCTCTACTTTGGTTAAATATTCTTAATACATTTCCTGCACCGCCGTTATAAGATGAAATCATCGCATAATGTCGGTTTTGATCTGCGTTAATTTTATTCAAATAATTATTTTGTAGAATACTTAAATAAGCACTTCCTATATCAATATTATTTTTAGGATCAAAAAGGACTGCTTTAGTCGGTTGGCCTGAAACTTTCTTGATTCTCTGATAGACGTCTCTGCCTGCCGTTGCAGGTATTATTTGCATTAACCCATACGCATTAGAGGAGCTTACTGCATAAGGGTTAAAATGACTCTCTGTCTCAATAATACCGTAGATAAGCGATGCAGATATTTTATATTTTTTTGATGCAGCTAAAACATAATCACTATACTTTTGCTTTCGTAAGTGTGCATTTTGTTCCACTAAAGGAAAGGACACAGATGTGATTGAGTGACCGTTACTACGTTTTTTTTGCGTCTTAGTTTCAACTAAATACCGAGCAAAACGGTTTGCTCGCCATTGATACTTTATTGGTAATCCATCTTCATCTAAAACTTGCTGATATAAAAAAGGCTCTCCCTCTAAAATAGGTGATTTGCTGGTAAAAATATCTGTTTTATGTGGATCGCTTGAGGTTAATAATGTTGTAACTATCGCTTTAGTCAGTAGCACATCTGTATTTTTAGTTGCTATTGTCTCGACTCTAACAGTGCTGCTTTCAAAATCAATAATTGCTCTAGCTTGATAGTTATTGCTGTATTTTACATATTTTTTGCGCGTTGGTTGCTGAGTATTTCCTTTTCCCCACTTACGACTAACGACACTTTCCAGCACAGCTAATAATTTACTAACACTTCCTACTTGCTGCTTAATTGAATAATGTGTTTTTTCTACCTGTTTTTTTATACTTTTGACGTCTGTAGGGTTAGTTTTTACTTGCTTGACTAGCTCGTTAAGATCTCTTACTGGAGCCAAGTGAGAGACCGACTCACATCCACTTAACAATATAATTAAGCACCACAATCCAAATTTTTTCACGCGCTATCCCTAAGTAAGCTAATTTATAAAATATGATAGCCAAACCAGTCAGGTTTTATTATTTGAGCTTGCCCGCTCGGGGTCAGTTTAATATTTAATTGGCTGTCGAGTAAGTCAATGGCAAAGCACTCATCCACATCGTGTAAATCATCTTTATGAATATGACTAAGGCCTGCGAGTAAATCGTTTTTGGCGCGTTGTTTAGCCTCATTACTACTACTTGCAACATACAATGCAAAGTCGTGTTGCTCAGCCATAGAGTCGCTTCTATAAGCGCCTAAATTAACAAAATAAAGCTGCTTATTTTGCTCAACATAAGTATCAACCACTTCAACTTTAAAGCCATCTATATGGTTTATAGCCATAAAACTATCCATATGCACGCTACTTTTATCGCCCACCCATTGGCTTTTTAACTTTGAGTAGGTTTGTTCTATATTCTCCCCTACTACAAAGCGAATATCGTGCATTTCTATATGGCAGCCTTGAATTCGCCCACCTAAATACACCATAAATAACTGCATTTGCTTACCTTTATAAATTATCTACATCGATATTATGTTTTTTAATCAGTTTATAAAAGTCTGAACGGTTACGTTTAGCAAGCTTTGCGCCTTCGGCTACATTACCGCCCGCCATTTTTAATGTATTGATTACATAATCGCGTTCAAACTCTTTTTTAGCATCGTTAAGTGATAATGGCTCTACATTTTTTTCGTTACTATTGAGAGCTGCTAACACTAAGTGTTCTGATATTACTTCGCTTGGCGTTAATGCAACAACTTGCTCTACTACGTTTTGTAGTTGACGAATATTACCTGGCCAATCGTAGCGTACAAGCGCACGCATGGCATCGCTTGCAAAACGTTTTTCGCTTTGGTTCATACGTTTTGCAATACTTGCGCTAAAATGCTGAGCAAGCAGACTTATGTCTTCACGGCGCTCATGAAGTGGCGGTAATTTTAAGTTAACAACATTTAGGCGATAGTATAAATCCTCCCTAAATTGCTGATTCAAAATCGCATCCGGTAAGTTTTTATGAGTTGCAGACACTATTCGCACATCTATAGGAATTTCTTCTTGAAAACCCACCGGGCGAATGGTTTTTTCTTGAAGTACTCGCAGTAACTTAACTTGAAGGTTAAGCGGCATATCGCCAATTTCATCTAAAAATAACGTGCCGCCCTGCGCTTGTTGAAACAAACCTTGGTGATCTTTCACAGCCCCTGTAAAAGCACCTTTTTTATGGCCAAATAATTCAGACTCTAAAAGCTCTCCAGGTACAGCACCACAGTTAATAGCAACAAATGGTCCTTCGCTTACATGGCTGTGTTGATGAATAGCCTGAGCAAGTAGCTCTTTACCTGTACCGCTGGCACCAGAGATAAGCACATTAACTTGTGTTGGACCAAGTAGTTTTACTTGCTCAAGCAAATGCAACATAGCGCCACTGCGGGTCACAATATTACTTTTTGGTACAACTTCATCGGCGTTTACGCCATGAATTTCTATGGCTTTTGCAAGGCTGTCGAATAACTCATCTTTATCTACTGGTTTTGTTATAAAAGCAAAAATGCCCTGTTTAGTGGCCTCTACAGCATCAGGAATAGAACCATGAGCTGTCATCATAATAACAGGCAGTGCCGGGTAGCGACTCTGCAACTGGCGATGTAACGTCATGCCATCCATTTCGTCCATTCGTAAATCGGTTATTACCGCATCAAACACTTGGTTTTTGAGTATTTGCAGTGCCGTAATACCACTTTCGCAAGTAGTTACCTCATAGCCTTTTGACTCAATACGAATGGCCAATAACTTTAATAAGCTGGCGTCGTCGTCAACTAATAATACTTTTGCACCTTGCGGCTTTTGTTCGGCCATAATTACTGATCCTTGGTATCTTCACGCAATAAAAGCTGCTGCTCTATGGTTGCTAATGACGTAAGGGTTTCTTGCATTTTATCATTTAGCGCTTGTTGTTCTTTTTTGGCATTTATTTGCATTGTTACTTGCTGCTTTTGAAGCCATAAGTATTGCTTTATATCGTCAGGCCAAAAGTAAGCCAAATCAAGCTTTAGTAATTTACTCATAACCGCATTAGGGTTGGTATTTACGTTTAAGCACATGTATTTAAAAAAGTGTTTAAGCTCAGTTTCACCTAAGTAAGTTTGCTTTACAGGGATTACTTTAAACCCACCACATTGATTAGCATGCCAGGCAATAACTTGCTCTGTGGGTGGATAGATCGGATCGCTTTTAGGGCGTACTTTTGGGCTAGGTAATGTGCTTTTATTTTTTGTTGTTGTATCAGTTACAGCCGCAGGTGAAGATACAGCACGTTGATGTGCATTGTTTATTTCACAGCCTGATAAAACAATAGTACTGCTCAGCACACATAAAATAGCCATTGAACGCGAGCGCATGCTAGTTAACTCCTTGATTTTTTATAATGGGAATTTTTATTAAAAATTGGCAACCACTAGGCTCGTTATGCTCAACGCTCAACTTACCTCTTAGTTGTTCAACCGACTCTTTAACTATGGTTAAGCCTAATCCACTGCCTTGCAGCGTAACATCTTTATTATGTTTACCTTGATAAAATGCGCCGAAAATCTGTGTTTTTTCTTGCTCTTTTATACCACAGCCATTATCTATTACTTTTATATTAAGCTGGCTTTGTTCAAGCGATATATCTATAGCTACGTGCTGCCCTTGCTCTGAAAACTTTAAACCATTTGAAATGAGCTGTATTAAAATCATTTCTATTAATTCACTAGGCAAGGCCAGTGGTTTATTTGATAAGTTATTTTGCCACTGAAGAGTTTGATTTTTTGCCGTTAGACGATGTTCAAAATGACTATTAATTTTCTTAATTAAATAGCTAAACTCTACCTCGCTTAAACTATCTTTGCTGGTACGAATTGCATTGTAGCTAAGTAAACTATCAATCATGGTTCGCAGGCGCACCATTGACTGGCTGATCAGCTCAAGGACTGCTTTTTGTTCATCGGTTATAGGGCCTACAATTTCATCACTTAAAAGATCAGTTCCTTCGACCATTGAAGCAAGCGGTGTTTTTAGCTCGTGTGTTACATGGCGTAAAAAGGTATCTTTTTGCTGTTCAAGTACATGTAGCTGCTCTTGCACCCACTGTAGTTTATTACCAAGTTCTACGAGCTCTGCAGAGCCATGTACGGCTATTTTTTGCTGCCAATGCCCTTGCCCTAACTTGTCGATTACTGACGTTAAACCCTTTAGGCGCTTACTAATACGCCATAAAAAACCGCCACCAACAACTAAAGTAAGCGGAATAAGTGCTACTAACCAATTAATAAATGAAGACTGCAGTGAAGAAAGCTCGTTTTGATTACTCTGTATTTGTGCTGCGTTTACGTCACGAAGCCATATAGTTTGCTCTGCTACTAAGTCGCTAATAGGTAAGAATAGCTCAGCTTGCTGCTGTTTTTCTTCGACTAATTGAGTATGAGCTGCTTGTAAGGTTTGCGCTAAACGCCGCCATTTAGCATTGTAATCGGCTGATGCACTAAGTTGAGTTAGCTCCTCAATTGTTTGCA
Source organism: Pseudoalteromonas sp. MMG006 (assembly GCF_018101025.1). NCBI lineage: Bacteria > Pseudomonadati > Pseudomonadota > Gammaproteobacteria > Alteromonadales > Pseudoalteromonadaceae > Pseudoalteromonas > Pseudoalteromonas sp. MMG006. The sequence continues at coordinate 200,944 of NZ_JAGJEJ010000001.1, read as the reverse complement.
GCGATGCTTGCCATTTATTTACTATTAACTCATCAAGAGATTCACTTTTTAAAACCCAGTTTTGCCGAGTCGCACGCTCTAAACTATTGAGATCTTGCTTTAAGGTGTTAAATGATTTGGTAACGAGGTAATTATTACTGACTATTTGCTGAGTAACGGCGAGTTGTTTATTAAGCGCATTCAAAAACACAATAACCACTAACGAAAGTGGTAATAAAGATAACAGCATACTTATGACAAACTGCCCTATTAAATTAGGACGCCAATTAAGTAATGCATGGTACTTTTTAGCCATAATGGTTGGCATTGTGTTTAATCCTTTGCTTTTTAGCATCTATTATCAGGCTTTTACTTTATACACTGGCTGAATCAGTAATTATATTTAATGCGTTCAAGCCCTTTGACTTATTAATTGTTGCCAAATAGCAACAACCTAACCTGTTGATATCTCAGCTATACGAAGCAATGCCTTTAAATATGTTGCAAAAATCACACAAAGTTCTGTAAAAACTTCCTATTTAAACACAACAAAAAACCTAAACTATTGATTAAAAATAAAAATAAATATTGGCACTGTTTTTGTAATTGCTAATTTAAATTTATTTAATAAGGAAATAATTATGAACAACCGCTTTTTAGTGATTTTATCATTAGCTGCTTTAGGTATTTTTAGCACAAGTGCCTTTGCAATGGACGTTCAAGCTACTTTTAATGAACTAGATAAAGACAGTAACGGTACTTTAAGTGAGTCCGAAGCTGGTGAAGACGCCGTACTTCACGAAAACTTTTCGCAAATTGACACTAACCAAGATGGTCAATTGTCGCTAAACGAATTCAAAAAGTTTATTCAATAACTCATTAAATAAGGAACGTGATTATGAAACAACTTATAGCCGCTTTTTCATTAATGTTTTTAGCCATTAGCGCAACAGTTTTAGCATCGCCGGTAAATGTTCGCTTTGCCCATTTAGACGCAGACATGGACGGGCAAATTTCACTTGCTGAAGCAAAGCAAGATAAGGAAGTAATGAGACAATTTACTGATTTAGATGAAAACGACGATGAAAAAGTTTCAAAAAAAGAGTTTGAGAGTTTTAAACCATAATCAACACTCGCTAATTAAGTTTCACTTAAGATTGTTACTGTTAAAGTAGAATTAAAAGCATTTGCCATAATCCCTGAGGGAGTGTGTAAACGGATTTAATGTTGGGAATTAAATTACGGCAAGTGCTTTTTCTCTTTTCTGTAGCCAAACTAAAATATGTCTTTTGGAAGGAAAACCATGAAGATACTAACAGCTATATCGTGCCTATTTTTACTTTTTAGCTTTAATGCCGCAGCACTTGACGTAAAGCAACGCTTTGATCACCTCGATAGCAATAAAAGTGGCTACCTAACCCAAGATGAGCTTGAACCTCAACCACAATTATTAAGTACATTTATAATGTGGGATAAGAACCAAGATAATCAAATTTCGTTAGTCGAATTCAAAAATTACCTAACCAACAACCTCTACTAAGTGATTTGTATGAAAAACATAAGCTATATAACGCTCCTAGCGTTTAGTATTTTTAGCACCACTTCCTTTGCAGCCACCAACGATATTGCAGAGCAATTTAAAAAACTAGATAGAAACAAAAATGGCTTTTTATCTCGGGCAGAAACTGCAATAGACCCCGCCTTATGGTCACGTTTTGCAAGCTATGATAGAGATAAAGACAGCCGACTTTCACTGAGCGAATTTGGTATATACGCCAGTAAATAACTTTAATAAAAAGCTGGAACCTCGTATTCAGCTTTTTATTAACCCAGAAAAACGACCTCGCATTGGTATTATAAATTTTGGTTTGCTAGTGTTAACGCACAAACAATAAAAAATAATACCTTATGCAACTAAAAACATTGATAAAACCACTGCTACTAGCAAGCATTTTAGCTAGTTCTTACCACGCGGTTGCTCAAACCAAAGTTATATTCAACGCAAACGGCTACACGCCTTTATACAAAGGTGAAGTACAGCAATTTTCTACGCTAGTTATTAAAAACGGTAAAGTAGTAAAACTAGGTGGCGAAGCGCTTAAAAATAGTTTTCCTGATGCGAAACTGATTGATGCGCATGGTAACACTTTGCTACCAGGTTTGATTGACGCGCACGGCCATGTAATTGGCCTTGGCGACAACTTATCGCAATTAGATGTACGAGGTGCAAAATCGGTTAAGGACGTTACCTCAAAATTAGAAGAGTTTGCAAAAGATAAACAGGGCTGGATCATAGGCCGAGGTTGGAACCAAGAACTTTGGAGCGATACCCGCTTTCCAACAGCTAAAGACTTAGACAAAATAGTTAACGACCGCCCAGTGGTTCTCTCTCGCGTTGACAGTCACGCTATTTGGGTAAATAGTAAAGCACTTGAACTTGCAGGTATAACCGCTACAACAAAAGCCCCTGAAGGCGGTGAAATAATAAAAGATGAGTTTGGCAATCCTACTGGCGTATTTGTTGATAAAGCCGAAGCGCTAATTACAAAACATATGCCAGCGCCTTCAAAAGACGATATTAGCAATTCACTTGATGCAGCTGGCAAGCACTTATTAAGTCTAGGCATTACCTCAACACACGATGCAGGCATTGATAAAACAACATGGCAAGTTTACAAAGAACGTGGTGACTTGGGTAACTTACCACTTAGAATTGTGGCTATGTTAAGCGGTGCAAGCCCAGATTTAGAAGAAATGCTAAAAGCAGGCCGCTACCACGATAAAAATGACTTTATGGAAATTCGTAGTGTAAAAGTATATGCCGATGGCGCATTAGGCTCTCGTGGCGCTGCTCTTATTGAAGAGTATGCGGACAGAGCTGGTCATCATGGCTTAATGCTTGAAACACAGCAAAAGCTAGAATCTATTTTTACTCAAAGCTTTAAAAGTGGCTTTAGTGCAAATACGCACGCTATTGGCGATAAAGCAAATAAGGTAGTACTAGATGCCTATCAAAATGTATTTAAAAAAACCGGCGGAATACTTCTTCGAAACCGTATAGAGCATGCACAAATTGTAACGCCTGACGATATTCCTCGCTTCAAAACATTAAAAATAATTCCATCTATGCAGCCTGTGCATGCAACATCAGATATGCACATGGCAGAGCAGCGTTTAACTGACAAACAGCTAAGTGGCGCTTATGCTTGGCAAACATTTCTAAAACAAGGTTCGGTAGTGGCTGCAGGGTCAGATTACCCCGTAGAACTTGCCAACCCGTTCGATGGTTTGTATTCAGCTATCACACGAATGGATCATAATAAACTGCCTGAAAATGGCTGGCGTGCAAGTGAAGTGTTAAGCAGAGAAGATGCCTTACGTGCATTCACATTAGGGGGTGCCTATGCAGCGCACCAAGAGTTTAAAGTTGGTAGCTTAGAGCAAGGTAAATGGGCTGACTTTATTTTAATAGACAAAGATTACTTTAAAGTACCCGTTGAAGAAATTTACAATACCCATGTATTACAAACATGGATTGCCGGAAAGCTTAAATACGAAAAAGAGGTAAGCGGTAAGCGGTAAATAAAACCAAAAAAGGGTTAACGTTTGAAGTTAACCCTTTTTAGCGCTATCGAGTGGTTTAGCTTTTAGCTGAAACCACTTTTGGCTGGCGATATAATTTAAAAATGTGATACATGTTTACTAGCGCAAGTAGGCCATTAGTAAAAATGACAGGTACGGCACCAATTGCCACACCATAAGCTGTAAAAACAATACAGCCAAACATATTATACCAACGTAGTTTAACTACATCGGTCATTGTTAACGATGCAACCAACAAAGCTGATGCAATATAACCTAAATATTCCCAACTCAATTGTTCTCTCCTAGGCTTTAGGTTAGCATTACATTACTGCTAACTTATTGCACTTATAAGTATTGCAAAGTATTAAATAAAAAAGCTAACTTGCATAAAAACCCAAAAAAGTTTGCTGGTGGTTGCCAACAACTTTCTAAACCATTACACGGGAAATGAAGGTAAAATAATACAATTAGCAAAGCTAAATGTAATTGCAAGTTAGCGTAAATTCTTAGAGCTTTAATGTTAACGTCATTAAGGTGTAATAAATAGGACAATTGTCCGAAGAGCATATTGATGTTTCAATACCATTTTTCTAGTTATCTTGTTGAGCAACTTCTTACCTTTGCGGGTAGTAGTTATCAGCAATCAAAAAAAGAAGTGCTGATCCACCAAGATCAGCCCTTAAGCAAGCTTGTACTTGTGCGCAGTGGCACTGTGTCGTTTAGTTACGATGTAGGCAATGGACGCCGCCTGCTGTTAGGTCAATTGGATTGCAATAATACGTTAATAGGCGAAATAGAAGCGCTTAACAATAACCCATGTATTTATACTGTTACGTGTTTTAGTGATGTAACCTATAACTTAATTGAATTACGACACTGGCGAGCATTATTACTCGAAAAGCCAGAACTTAGCTTATACACGGCACAAACTATCGCGGCTAAGTTTCAGGAAAACCAAAAAATCAATTTAGATAAGCTATTACTCCCCCTGAGCTACAACATAGCTAAAGATTGCTTATTAAGAGCCGAGAATAACAACCCTACGCTGCTAAGAGCCTATCCCACAGTAAATGCCGAAGCCGAACGTTTTGCTACCACTGAGCGCGCGTACAGGCGTGTTGTGACAGAGCTCGTTGAAAAAAATCTAGTGCAAAGAAGTACGCACGGTTTACAGGCGGTCGATATTCCCAAACTTAGCGAATATGTTGATAGCTTTGCTCAACTTTAAATTCTTTAAAATTTATCCATAAAAAAAGGCCTTAACGGCCTTTTTTTATGGATAAATTACATACTACTTTTCTAGTAAAATATCGTGAATCTTCGCAAGGTCTGATTTACCTTCAATGATTTCATCTGGCGTTAAACCCGATAGCTCATGCGGGAACACTAACCACTCTTCCGACTCATGAATGTAGTAATCAGGGATTGTATCTACTTTAGAGTTTTTTGGTTTGTAGTACGGGCATGCAATACGAATATCGCTAGGGAGATTTAAGCGCATTAACTCAGAAAGTTTTTCTTTAAGGGCTACAATACTGCGGCCTGAGTCAAATACGTCATCAACAATCAATAGCGAATCACCTGCGTTAGCATTTTCTACAATGTAGTGTAGACCGTGAACTTTAATCTCTTTTGATTGCTTGCCAATGCCGTAATAAGACGAAGTACGTACAGCAATATGATCTGTTTCAATGCCTTTGTAATCGTAATACTCTTGCACAGCAATACCAATTGGTGCACCACCTCGCCAAATACCAATAATAAAGTCTGGACGAAAGCCGTCTTTATAAACTTGTGCCGCTACGCGGAATGAATCTTCAAGTAGCTGTTGAGCTGTGATGTAGCACTTATCTGACATAGTTTGAACCCCAGTGGTGAGTATAACATTTGAGTGAAGGCGCTTTAGCCAATAAATAAACACTCAAACAGGTATTGGCGCAGGATTTTACCGCAAATAAAAAAAAATTGCTTGTAAGTAAATAATAAAATAGGCACCAAAAGGTGCCTATATAAAGTATTAAAAGCTCATTTTACGTAATATTAAGCTTTTTCTAACAAGGTACGCGCAACTGTTCTCATACCCTGTGTCGTTGCACCCGCAGCCCATTGACTGGTGCTGCCCATATTAAATGCAGCAGCTAAATCTATGTGTACCCATCCTTTACCGTCATTTGGTACAAAGCGTGATAAAAAGCCAGCTGCATTTGATGCGCCGCCGTAGCCGCCACCCTTTTGAGCTCGGCTATTAGCGGTATCAGCGTAAGGTGACGGGCAATTTTGTTGATGCCATTTTTCAAGTGGTAATGGCCATGCCGCTTCCATTTCTTGAGACGCAAAATCTTCTACTTCACGAGCAAGTTCTTTATCTAGTGCAAATAATGCGTTGTACTCTTGGCCAACAGCAACAAGTGCAGCGCCTGTTAACGTAGCTGCATCAATAATTAATGGTGCACCCGTTTCGCCTGCAGCCATTAGGCCATCGGCAAGTACTAAGCGCCCCTCTGCATCGGTATTTACAATTTCAACCGTCGTGCCGTTTTTGTAAGTTAAAATATCGCCTAACTTGTATGCATGACCAGAGATTAAGTTCTCTGCACAACATAAAAATAGCTTAATGCGTTTTTCTACACCACGGTTAATAGCCAATGCTAAACCTGCGGTTACCGTTGCTGCACCGCCCATGTCGCACTTCATACCAAGCATACCTTCGCTTGACTTGATTGAATAACCGCCTGAGTCAAATGTAATACCTTTACCTACAAGGGCTGCACTTACTGGTGCATTTTCATCACCTGTAGGGTTGTAATCAAGCTCAAGTAATACTGGTGGGCGAACACTACCACGGCCAACAGCGTGAATACCAATCCACTGCTGCTCTAATAATGCATCACCTTTAATAATTTGGTAGCTTACGTGCTCAGGCGCTAATGATTGAATAAACTCAGCGGCTTTTTCAGCAAGGCTCTCAGGGTAAATGTCATCAGCTGTGCCGTTTACCATTTCACGTGCCCAGGTAGCCGAGGCTTTTAAATGTGCAAGCTCTTTAATATCTGACTGTGCGTTATCTGTAAATTCAACACCATCTAATAACTTTGGTGTTACAAAGCCTTGGTAAAAAGCCCACTGGCTTTCGGTGCACCATGCATCGCCTGCTAATACAACGCTTTTAACGCCTTGGTTAGCAATAGTACGCGCTGCTTTTTGAACATTTTTTAATGTTTCTTGCTCAGATAAATGAACCGTTGCGCCTTGCTCGTTAAAAGACAACGTGGCGCTTTCGCCCCAATGACTCGGTGCTGCTTGTTCGCTTAGTTGAACAACAAATTTTTCACTCATGTTAGAATACCCTTGCACTTAAATGTGCCAACGAGTTTACTATAGTGCGCACAAGTTCCCAACAGCTTGAGATAAATAACATAAACCAACGTACCAGCTGCGTTTAGTATTGGAATATTTAATGAAATACAGCCCGGCCCTACAGAGCGCGACCTTATTAAAGCGCTACAAACGTTTTTTAGCCGACCTACAACTTAAAGATGGCAGCGAGTTTACCGCTCATTGTGCCAACACAGGCAAAATGACTGGCTGTGCAGAACCTGGATTTAGCGCTTTTTATTCAACCAGCGATAACATCAAGCGAAAATACCCACAATCATTAGAGCTGACCAAAAATAATTTATCGCAACTTATTTGTGTAAATACAGCCATTGCTAATAAAGTGGTTGAAGAGGCTATAAACAACAATGTTATTACTGAGCTTAACGGCTATGAGCAACTACAAAGCGAAGTAAAGTACGGCAGTGAAAATAGCCGCATAGACTTTTTACTTACCGATAGCAGTAAAAGTGATTGCTACGTTGAAGTAAAATCGGTCACATTACTAAGTCAAAGCGACCCCCAAAGTGGTCAAGGCTATTTTCCGGATGCGCAAACGCTGCGTGGGCAAAAACATATTCGCGAACTCATAGAAATGATCGAACAAGGCCACCGAGCAGTATTACTGTTCGCTGTATTGCACGAAGGGATAAATAAAGTGAGCGGTGCTGCGCATATAGATGAAAAATATAATGCCTTGCTAAACTACGCTATTAGTAAAGGTGTTGAGGTTTTAGTTTATAAAGCAAGCATTAGTGCCAATGAAGTAATACTCAATGAGAAAATTGCATTTATAGCTAACTCGTAAAAATATGAGTCTATAATGCTTAAAATTAAAAATTTAACTTGTTTTTAAACTTTTTGCCCATACTAATAGGCAAGTTTTAGAAAGCGAAAACACGGCTATTAAAAGGACAATTAGCAATAAAAGTGCTTTTTAGTCGCAAAATATGGTTAAAGCTAATTCGATTAATCAAAAATAAATTTGCCTAGGGTATAAGATTCTGCTATTTATACCGCCGGCTAATGCTGAGGCATTAAATTAAGGATTTAGGAGAGAGTTATGCCAGACCAAAAAAGACATGGTTTATTGGCTCAGGCCGGTTTAGAACCATACCAAGAAAAGCCGGGCGAAGAGTATATGAATGAAGCACAACGTGCTCATTTTAAAGCGATTTTAGAAGCATGGCGCAACGACTTACGTAACGAAGTTGACCGCACAAAATCGCATATGCAAGACGAAGCTGCTAACTTTCCTGATCCAGTTGACCGCGCTGCGCAAGAAGAAGAGTTCTCTTTAGAACTAAGAACTCGTGACCGCGAACGTAAACTGATCAAAAAAATTGAAAAAACAATCAATTTAATTAAAGAAGATGATTTTGGCTTTTGTGAATCATGTGGCATCGAAATTGGCATTCGCCGCTTAGAAGCGCGCCCAACTGCTGATTTATGTGTAGATTGTAAAACACTTGCAGAAATCAAAGAAAAACAAGCTGGACGCGGTTAATTAACCAATATTAATTAACTATGTCTCCTACAGCCGTTACCACGCCTTTGCGTGACTATCGCGGTCGTTTCGCACCGTCTCCTTCTGGGCCATTACATTTTGGCTCACTTGTGGCGGCTGTGGGTAGCTTTCTTGATGCTAAAGCTAACCAAGGAAAGTGGTTAGTACGTATAGAAGACATAGATACTACGCGCGTGGTCAAAAACGCCGACTCCGATATTTTACACACCCTACAAGCTTATGCCCTAAACTGGGATGAACCCGTTGTATATCAAACGCAGCGCTTAGACTTATACCAAGATGTTACTCAGACACTTTTAAAACAAAACCTTATTTATGCATGTCGTTGTACGCGTAAACAAATAAAAGCCATTGGTGGTATTTATCAAGGGTATTGCAAGTCACTTAATCATGATACAACTACAGGTGCACTTCGCCTTACTCAGCAGTACCCCACTACTCATTTTAGCGATTTAATCCAAGGTGATATAAACGTAAATAAAGCCCTCGCCTTTGAAGATTACCTTATAAAGCGAAGTGATGGATTATTTGCATACCAGCTTGTTGTGGTTGTCGATGATATTGACCAAGGTATAAATCGTATTGTTAGAGGTGCTGATTTAATAGAGCCAACAGCAAGGCAAATAAGTTTATTTAAACAACTTAACAGCCCTATCCCTGAGTTTGCCCATTTACCTTTAGCGGTGGCAGAGCCAGGCTTTAAACTCTCTAAACAAAATTACGCACCCGCAATCAGTACACAAAACCCAAAACCGGCTTTGATTAGCGCGTTTGAATTTTTAGGTTTGCCCATCAACGCTGATTTAATGGATTTAAATATTGAACAATTAATTGCGTGGGGAATTAAAAACTTTAGCTTAAGGCAAGTACCTAAAGTGCCTGAAATACAAATTTCTCAACATCCTACTCATCAAGCAGTCCAATTTACGCATTTAAGCAAATAAAATAGCTAAAAACGGCTTAATTTCAACACATCAACTTAATTTTTAAACCCTGCTGGTATATGATAGCCGCCTAAATATATGCTAATTATGTTAAGCAGCCAGTAATACGTTTTAACGCCTATACTTGCTGCAGTTTTGATTGCAATACAGAGCCAATCAACACCTTCTGTAGGAGACAGATTATTATTTCCAAGCTTTTTCAATTTTGCAGGCAGATTATTGGCCCAAGTACCAATACTGAAAGTGCCACTGTAAGTAGCGAACCGCTAGTGATCCCGCGTGGTGAGCACGGTATTTCTCGCAAACAATTTAGCCCAAATGCAATCAAAGTATTATACCGCTTAAAAGATGGCGGTTACGATGCCTACCTCGTTGGTGGTTGTATTCGCGATATATTGTTAGGTCAACAGCCAAAAGATTTTGACGTAGTAACAAATGCAACGCCTGATCAGGTAAAAAAGCTTTTTAGAAACTGTCGCCTTATTGGCCGCCGCTTTCGTTTAGCGCACATTGTTTTTGGTCGCGAAATTATTGAAGTAGCCACAATGCGCGGGCACCATGAAGCGCAAGAAGACAAAAACCAAATAAGCCAATCAAGTAACGAAGGGCAATTATTGCGCGACAACGTTTTTGGTAGCATTGAAGAAGACGCAGAGCGCCGTGACTTTTCAATCAACGCTTTGTATTACTCAATTAACGATTTTAGCATTCACGATTACGCTAACGGCTTAGCTGCAATTAAAGCAAAGCAAATTGAGCTAATTGGCGATCCTGAAACACGTTACCGTGAAGACCCTGTTCGTATGCTACGAGCGGTACGCTTTGCTACCAAACTTGATATGAGCATTGCACCTAATAGCGAAAAGCCAATTACTGCACTTGCCAGCTTACTTGATAACATTCCGCCTGCGCGTTTGTTTGAAGAAGTACTTAAACTGTTTTTAAACGGTAAAGCTGAAGCTAACTTTTTAATGTTACGCCAATACGGTTTGTTTAAGTCGCTATTTCCTGAACTTGATAAAATTTTAGATAAAAACCCTGACGGTCTTGAAACTGCATTTGTTCAGCAAATGTTTCAAAATACCGATAAACGCATAAATGCTGATAAAAAAGTAACACCCGCTTTTGTATTTGCAGCGTTACTATGGTTTCCGCTACTTGAACGTACTAAAAAGATTCAAAACCAAGAGCAACTTTCTGAATATGACGCTTTTGCACAAGCAATGAATAAAGTACTCAGCGAAAACTCACAGCATATTGCTGTACCAAAACGCTTTACCTTAGGGGCCCGCGATATTTGGCATATTCAGCATCGTTTAGATAAACGAGCAGGCCAACGAGCTTACAGGCTAACGCAACAGCCTCGCTTTAAAGCAGCTTACGACTTTTTATTATTGCGCGTAGATGCAGGCGAAACACAACACAGCGAATTAGCGCAGTGGTGGACTCAATACTTAAGCCAAGATATTAACGGTCAAAAAGAAATGGTGAAAAACTTAGGCCATCAAGGTGGACCTAAGCCACGTAAACGCCCTCGTCGCCGTAATACAAAAAAGCCAACTGAGTAGAAACATGCAGTGTGTTTATTTGGGTTTAGGAGCCAACCTAAACTCACCAAAAGAGCAGCTTGATAACGCAGTAACAGCGCTTAAAAAGCTGCCTAATTGCGAATTTATAAGCGTATCGCATTACTATGCAAGTAAACCTATGGGCCCGCAAGATCAGCCCGATTACGTTAACGCAGTAGCCTGTATAAAAACATCCCTTGAGCCAGAGCAATTACTTGATTTAACTCAAGCAATTGAACTTGAGCACGGCCGTGTTAGAAAGGCCGAACGTTGGGGGCCGCGCACGCTAGACATAGACACGCTACTTTTTGGCCAGCAGATTATTAATACGACCCGTTTAACGGTGCCACATTATGGTTTATGCGAACGTGAGTTTGTAGTTTATCCGTTACTAGAACTTACACCCGAACTTATTTTACCAAGCGGTATTGCATTAAAAACCATTGCAGATGGTTTACCGCTCAACGACCTACAACAATTACCTCTGTAATTAACCAAGGCTTTAGCCTGCGAGGAATATTATGTCTAAAATAACCGTGTCTACTTTAAATAAAATGAAAGCAGAAAATAACAAAATCACTGCGCTAACGGCCTACGATGCCAGCTTTGCTAAGTTATTTCATGATAACGGCGTAGAAGTTATTTTAGTGGGTGATTCTTTAGGTATGGTACTTCAAGGTGGCGACGACACGCTTGGTGTAACTAATCAAGATATCGCCTATCACACACGTTGTGTACGCGCAGGTAGCCGTGAGCTATTTGTTATTGCCGATTTACCGTTTATGACCTATTCAAGTGTAAGTGACACCTGTAAGAATGCCGCAGAGCTAATGCGTGCTGGCGCTAACATGGTAAAACTTGAAGGTGGCGAATGGCTATACGACAGCATTAAAACGCTCACTCAGCAAGGTATTCCGGTATGTGGTCATTTAGGACTAACACCTCAATCAGTGCATGTATTTGGTGGTTTTAAAATTCAAGGCCGTGAAGACGACAAAGCACAAAAAATGATTGATGATGCAAAAGCGCTTGAAGCTGCTGGCGCGCAATTATTAGTACTAGAATGTATTCCAAGTGCCCTTGCTAAACGTATTACTGATGCGATTAACATACCTACTATTGGTATTGGCGCAGGAAGTTTAACCGATGGTCAAATATTAGTAATGCACGACCTTGTGGGTATTTCAGCAGGTTACATCCCTAAATTTTCTAAAAACTTTTTGCTCGAAACTGGCAACATGCCACAAGCCGTTCAAAAATATTGTACAGACGTTAAAAGTGGCGCGTTCCCTAGCGCCGAACACGAGTTTAAATAATGCAGTCAATTACAGAAATCAAATCATTACGTAGTCAAATCAAAGCATGGCGCCAAGCAGGTCTTAGCGTGGCATTAGTGCCCACCATGGGTAACTTACACCGCGGCCATTTTTCGCTTGTAGAAAAAGCAAAAACATTGGCCGATAAGGTAGTCGTAAGCATTTTTGTAAACCCAATGCAATTTGGCGCAAATGAAGATTTAGATAACTACCCGCGTACACTCAATGAAGATAAACAAGGTCTTGCCGACCTTGAAACAGATATTGTATTTACCCCAAACGTAGAGACCATTTACCCTAACGGTTTAGGCGCACAGAGCTTTGTTGACGTACCTGATGTGTCTATGGGCTATTGCGGAGGCTCACGCCCAGGGCACTTTAGAGGTGTCGCAACGGTGGTTACTAAGCTATTTAATTTAGTACAACCAGATTATGCCTGCTTTGGTGAAAAAGACTTCCAGCAACTGCAAGTTATTAAAACCATGACTCGCGACTTATCAATACCGGTTGAAGTTATTGGTGTTCCTACGATGCGAGAAGTATCAGGCCTTGCCATGAGCTCGCGTAACGGTTACCTATCGGCTGCTCAAAAAGCGACGGCTACAGTACTTTTTAAAACCTTAAACGAGTGCGCAGAGCAAATAAAAAACGGTAATAAAGATTTTATTGCGCTAAGTAATAGCGCTAAGCAAAACTTAGAAGTGGCAGGTTTAAAACCTGACTATTTTGAGATAGCTCAACGAGATACATTAAAAGCTGCTACACTCGATGATACACAATTTGTTATTTTAGCCGCAGCCTTTTTAGGCAGTGTTAGATTAATAGACAACTTACAAGTTGTTATTTAATACCCGTTCGCTTAATTAAGTGATCTATTGTGAGGGTGGAAAAACGTGTTGATAGTTAGGCAATAAATTTGCTATTTGGTTGTTTTGGGCAATTGCTTCTGCATTGCTCTACCTTCTGCATCCACGCAATCGTAAATAAGAATTTTTTACGCAGGTAGCGACACGTTTAGCCCCACAAAATGATTAAGTATGATTGCGGGATGGTTTAACACTTTAGCGAGCGACTTTAAGGATAAGATAAGCATGCAAACTTTAATAAAATCAAGCGTAGTTGCCCTAACCTTCGTATTATTAGCTGGTTGTCAAAACCAAATTGAAAACCCTGAGATGAAGCAGTGTGCTCAACAAAACTATCAGTGCGAAACCAGCTGTGAGCAACAAACAACAGCCCAAAGCTTAAAAAAGCAAGTATGCTCAGCTAAATGTGTAGAAAGCTATAACCAGTGTAAAATACAAGCCGAAAAATTAGGTAATATATAATTTAGCTTTAGATTATAGATACAAAAAAACCGCTCATTGAGCGGTTTTTTTATTAGCTAATAATTTATATTATAAACCAAGCTTTTTAAGTTCAACTTCTACTAACTTAGCTGATAGTGGTACGTAACCATCTTTTTCAACGATTTGTTGACCGTCTTTAGAAAGTACCATTTTTAAGAACTCAGCTTCAATTGGCGAAAGTGGCTTATTAGGGTGCTTGTTTACATAAAGGTATAAAAAGCGCGACAGAGGGTATTTACCTTGCGCAACGTTTTCAAGTGTTGCATCTACAAAGTTAGTGCCTTTTTTAGCTAGTGGCACAGTACGTACACCTGACGTTTTGTAACCAATACCTGAGTAACCAATAGCGTTTAATGACGAAGAGATTGACTGCACTACAGATGCAGAACCAGGTTGCTCGTTTACGTTGTTACGGAAATCACCTTTACACAGTGCTTTCTTTTTAAAGTAACCGTAAGTACCAGATACAGAGTTACGTCCGTATAATTGGATATCTTTTGCAGCCCAGTCGCCAGTTAAGCCAACATCACTCCAACGGTTAACTTGCTCAGATGCACCACATTTACGAGTAGAAGAAAAAACAGCATCAACTTGGTCAATGCGTAAGCCTTCAATTGGGTTATCTTTGTGTACAAATACCGCGAGTGCATCAATTGCTACACGTACTTCAGTTGGTTTGTAACCGTAACGCTTTTCGAACGCTTCGATTTCTTTTGATTTCATTTTACGGCTCATAGGTCCCATGTTTGAGGTACCTTCGGTTAGAGCCGGTGGAGCAGTTGAAGAACCTGCAGCCTGAATTTGAATGTTTACATTTGGGTAAATACGCTTGTACTCTTCAGCCCAAAAAGTCATCATGTTGGCTAAAGTGTCAGAACCTACAGATGAAAAGTTACCTGAAACACCGTTAATTTTTTGATATTCAGGAATTGCGTTATCAAGTGCAACAGCCTGCGCAGATACTAAAGTTGTAACAGCCACACCCATTGCGGCAACTAAATTTTTAAATTTCATGTGGGGTTCTCCGATTTGTTCGTCCCATTTCCTAACTGCCGTCTACTCTAAAGTGAGTAGATGACAGTTACATTACTCTTAAATGACACTTTTATGACTTTGATTTTTTACGCTTGTGGAACTATCTTATCTATTGAAAATTCAAAAGAAAAACAAGACCCTTTACCAACTACGCTACTAATATTTAATTGGCTATCATGCCTTGTAAGCACATGTTTTGTGATCGCAAGCCCTAAACCTGAGCCACCTGTTGTTCTACTGCGAGCTTTATCTACGCGGTAAAAGCGCTCGGTTAAACGGTTTATATGCTCAGGCGCAATACCATCGCCATTATCATTTACGCTAAAACAGGCATGATTATTTTTACGCTGCCAAGTTACTTCAATTTTTCCACCGGGTTTAGTGTAATGAATTGCGTTAAATACTAAGTTAGAAAATGCGCTGCGTAGCTCATCCTCTGCCCCTTTAATATCTAAAGTGGTATCTATATTAAAAATTAGTTCGTGGCCTTTATCTTGGTTAATCGATTGCGCTTCGGTTTGAATATAACCAAGTAGCTGAGGTACATTTACTGCTTTATCGCTGTCTTGACGACGAGCGCCTTCAATTCGCGATAGCGATAGAAGCTGATTAACTAAGCTATCCATGCGCTTACATTGCTCAAGCATGGTATTTTGCGCTTTATTCCACATAGCTGGTGGTGGCATCATATCGCCATCCATCATTTCTAGGTAACCTGTCACTACCGTAAGCGGCGTGCGCAGCTCGTGCGATACATTGGCAACAAAGTCTTTGCGCATTTGTTCAAGCTGCTTTAAACGTGTTACATCACGTACAACAACCATAAGCTGAGTACTTGCGTACGGCATTACCCTAAACTCAAGCACTTGCTCTATTGCATGACCATTATCAAGTTCTAATGGCTCCTCAAACTGACCACGGTGCATGTATTTTGCAAATTTAGGTTCGCGTATTAAGTTATCTAAGCGCTGACCATGATCTGTAGGCCATTGCAGGCCTAATACCTTAAGCGCCAACTGATTACACCACACAATACTTAAATCGTTTTGTAGTACTACAACTGCGTCGGGTACCGCTTCAGCGCCATCACGAAATCGCCTAATTAAATCAGCAAGTTCGTTACGCTTTTTACGATTGCGATGTTGTAAATGATATATACCTTCAAACACTTGCTCCCACGCGCCCTCACCCTCAGGCGGATTAAAGCTGCGTTGATTTAAGAGCCAATCACTCAAACGATAAAGTTGATGGTAGTGCCATACAAGAAGGGAAGTTGTGCCTAAAAATAAAAGCAAAAATGGTGCGCCAACTAGCACACCAATTAATAGTAAGGGTAAAAAATAAATAAACAGGCGCTTTGCTAACGCCTGCTTGTTAACAACTCGATACATACACTCACTTTACCTTAGAGTAGTACTTTACAAGCAAGCAAAGCTGTAAGTACGTTATAATTTGCTTGAAAAACGATAACCTGCGCCACGTACAGTTTGTACTAAACGGTCATGTCCAAGTGGTGCAATCGCTTTACGCAAGCGACGAATATGCACATCAACAGTACGGTCTTCAACGTATACGTTAGTACCCCAAACATGATCTAGCAGTTGTTCACGGCTATACACACGCTCTGGGTGGGTCATAAAAAAGTGTAATAATCTAAATTCGGTTGGGCCCATATCAAGCTCGCTTCCCTCAGAGGTTACACGATGCGAGATAGGATCTAAACGAAGACCATGAACTTCTATCGCTTCTTCTAATGACGTTGGCGAAACACGGCGAATAACCGCTTTAATACGCGCCATAAGCTCTTTAGGTGAAAACGGTTTAGTCACGTAATCATCTGCGCCAACTTCAAGGCCGCGTACTTTATCTTCTTCTTCGCCGCGAGCAGTAAGCATAATTATAGGAATTTGACGAGTATATTCACTTTGCTTAAACTTTTTAGCAATTTGAATACCGCTGCCGCCTGGCAACATCCAATCAAGTAAAACCATGTCTGGGTAAGGTTCTACCATTGCAGCAATGGCAGAGTCGTAATCTTCTGCTTCAATTGCCTGAAATCCATTTTGCTCTAAAACAAAAACCAACATCTCCCTGATAGGAGCTTCGTCATCTACGACTAGTACTTTACGTGACATTCCAAATTATCTCTTACGCTATCGAATTAGTTTTCATTATTATGACTAAGTATGACATTTTTATGAAAGTGTAACGTGTAAATTAAAATCGTGGTAAAAAAAATACAAATTAGTGACAAAAACCCTCATTAACGTCATATTTTTAAAAACATTTTAATTATTAATGCCGTTAAAAACATATTTTAAAGCGATGACAGTTTTATTTCGTTTAGGATAAACAGATCTTTTTAATGGGATCATCACTTTACTAACTTAGCTTATAAACTTTTGCTTTTGCCCAACATTAATGGATGCATGTAACCATTCGCTCAAAAAATAGATCGGCTTTTTACTAAGAGCTAAGTGAAAGATCAGAATTTTACCAAGCTGATCGGTGTTGAGATCAGAGTTTTACTTAGTAAAAACGCTAAGCAACTGATTATTTGTATAAATAAAAAACGATCTGATTATTTATAATGCCAAAACCGCCTTAATATAGGCTGTGCTTAGTAAATTGATGATCCAAAATTAGATGTGTTAGTAAATGCGTGATCCCAAATAACCGTGTTAGTAATACAGTGATCTCAGCATAATAAAATTAATAGGCATTAAAAAAGCCAGCAACTAAGTTACTGGCTTTTGAAAAAATCGCTTATAAGAGCGTATTATCTAATTTTTGGGTCTAGTTCGCCGCTTAAGTATTTAAGGTGCATTTCATCGAGTGAAATTGGCTTAATTTTACTTGCCTGCCCTGCTGTGCCAAACGAGTTGTAACGCGCTACACAAATCTCTGTCATTGCTTTTGTAGCGTCTGCTAAGTATTTACGCGGGTCAAAGTTAGATGGGTTAAGCGCCATATGGCGGCGAATAGCACCGGTAGAGGCTAAACGTAAGTCTGTATCTATATTTACCTTGCGAACGCCAAACTTAATACCTTCTACAATTTGCTCTACTGGTACACCGTAAGTTTCAGGAATTTCGCCACCGTATTGATTTATGATCTCTAACCACTCTTGTGGTACAGACGACGATCCATGCATTACTAAATGCGTATCAGGAATACGTGCGTGGATCTCTTTAATACGATCAATTGCTAAAATATCATCCGTTGGCGGGCGCGTAAATTTGTAAGCCCCGTGTGAAGTACCACAAGCAATAGCAAGGGCATCAACATGGGTTTTATTTACAAAGTCTGCAGCTTCTTCAGGGTCGGTAAGCATTTGGTCAGTCGTTAGTTTACCTTCTGCGCCTACACCATCTTCTTCGCCGGCTTCACCTGTTTCAAGTGAGCCAAGTACACCTAACTCGCCTTCAACCGATACGCCACACGCGTGCGCCATCGCAACAGTTTCGCGTGTTACTTCTACATTGTATTCGTAGCTTGAAGGGGTTTTACCATCGCTCATTAATGAGCCATCCATCATTACAGATGAAAAACCTAGTTGAATTGAGCGTTGGCAAACACCGGGTGAGGTGCCGTGATCTTGGTGCATTACAACGGGGATATGTGGCCATTCTTCAACGGCTGCTAAAATCATGTGGCGGATAAATGGAGCACCAGCATAAGCACGTGCGCCTGCTGATCCTTGAACAATTACTGGGCTGTTTGTTTTATCAGCCGCTTCCATTATTGCGCGCATTTGCTCTTGGTTATTCACGTTAAAGGCTGGAACGCCGTAACCGTGTTCAGCTGCATGATCTAAAAGTTGTCGCATACTGATTAAAGCCATTGGGTATTCTCCAATTTATCGACAGCAGTCTCCTACCATCTAGTTTGAACGGATTTGTTAGTTTGGCGTTTAAATAACACCACGAAAAATCACTGCTTCGCAGCAAAGTTCCGTCAAAATTAATTATTAAATTAGGGTGAGAGGTATTTAATAATTAATTGTTGGCGAGGGTTTCCCCTCACCTTACACGGCTAAATAAATTTATTTAGCGCGCGACTCTAGCATTTCTACTGCTGGAAGTTTTTTGCCTTCTAAAAACTCTAAGAACGCACCACCACCGGTAGAAATGTAAGAAACCTTATCGGCAATGCCGTATTTATCAATTGCAGCTAAGGTATCACCGCCACCAGCAATTGAAAATGCTTTTGAATTTGCAATTGCTTGTGCAATAGCGCGCGTGCCATTACCAAACTGATCAAACTCAAATACGCCAACAGGGCCATTCCACACTACAGTACCTGCATTTGCTATAATTTTAGCAAGTTGACTGGCTGTATCTGGGCCAATATCAAAAATCATATCGTCGCTTGTCACTTCGCTTACATCTTTAAGCGTAGCAACAGCTGAGTCAGAAAACTCATTACCTACTACAACATCGGTAGGAACCGGAATTTCGCCATCGTTTGCTTTAGCTGCTGCACATAAACGATTTGCTTCGTCCATTAAATCAGCCTCGTAAAGTGATTTACCAACCGGATGACCTGCTGCTGCAATAAAGGTATTAGCAATACCACCGCCAGTTACTAGCTGGTCAACGATTTTAGAAAGCGAGTCTAAAACGGTTAATTTAGTTGATACTTTTGAGCCACCAACAATAGCAACTAATGGGCGAGCTGGGTTATCAAGTGCTTTACCTAATGCTTCAAGTTCAGCCGATAATAGCGGTCCTGCACAGGCTACATCTGCAAACAAGCCAACGCCATGCGTAGAGGCTTGTGCACGGTGAGCCGTACCAAATGCATCCATTACATACACATCACACAGTGCTGCAAGTTGTTTTGATAACGCTTCATCGTTTTTCTTCTCGCCTTTGTTAAAGCGCACGTTTTCAAATACAACGACTTCGTTATCGGCAACATCAACGCCGTTTAGGTAATCTTTTTCAAGACGTACTGTTTGCTCTAGGGCATCGTTTAGGTAATCAGCTACAGGTGCAAGCGAAAACGCTTCATCGTATTCCCCTTCAGTAGGACGGCCAAGGTGTGACATAACCATTACTTTAGCGCCTTTCTCAAGCGCTAATTTAATAGTCGGTAGCGCTGCACGAATACGCGCATCTGACGTCACTTTACCTGCTTTCACTGGTACATTTAAATCTTCACGAATTAATACGCGTTTGCCGTTTAAATCTAAATCTGCCATTTTTATGACCGACATGAACATCTCCTTAGTTAACGATTCTTGAACCTGAAAAATATATTTAAAATTATTATAAAATGCGTTTACTTAGCCATCATCGCACGAGCAGTATCGAGCATGCGATTGGCAAAACCCCATTCATTATCACACCACACTAGTAACTTTATCAGCCTTTTATGACTAACACGTGTTTGCGTGCCATCGATAATACAAGAATGCGGGTCGTGATTAAAATCAACCGATACAAGTGGCTCTTCGGTATAACTTAAAATACCTTCTAAGCGGTCTTTCGCTTGTGCTTTAAGTGCATTATTAACTGCATTTAAATCAACATCAGCGTTAACCGTTACGCTTAAATCCATCGCTGTAACATTAATCGTTGGTACACGCACCGCAATCGCTTCAAAGCGACCTTTAAATTTAGGCAAAATACGGTCTATACCACGGGCAAGCTTTGTATCTACCGGAATAATAGACTGACTCGCAGCGCGAGTACGGCGTAAATCATGATGATACGCATCTATTACTTGCTGATCGTTCATAGAAGCATGAATAGTAGTAATAGCGCCCGACTCAATACTAAACGCATCGTCTAATACTTTAATTACGGGTACCACACAGTTTGTGGTACACGAGCCGTTAGATACAATAGTATGCTCGCTTTTAAGCTTATCGTCGTTTATGCCATAAACAATGGTGGCATCTACGTCGTTATCAGCCGGATGCGAAAACAACACCTTTTTAGCGCCCGCTGTAATGTGTAGCTGTGCGTGTTCACGCGAATGATAAACACCAGTACATTCAAGCACTACATCTACATCAAGGGTTTGCCAAGGTAATTCTACTGGGTTTTCTTCACAAAAAAGTGCAATGGTATCGCCTGCAACATTAATGGTGTCTTCACCAAGTTTTACAGGAAAAGAAAAACGACCATGGGATGTGTCGTATTTTAATAAATGAGCAATAGCTTCAGGGTCAGCAAGTTCGTTAATCGCAACAATTTTAATCTCGTCGCTTAAACCTGACTCGTATAACGCGCGGACAATATTTCGACCAATACGACCAAAACCATTAATTGCAAGTTTGATTGCCATGAAATATAAAATCCACTCTAGTTACGTGCAGATAAAGGCAATATGCCTTTTAGGTGGCTGTATTGTAATCGACCTTAAACATTATTATAAGAGGGAGCGATTAGAAACTTTAAATTAACCTAAAAGTAGCTTAATAGCTCAGCTACTTTTGGGCGTTTACCATGGTTAAAACTTATTCTTTACTGCAGTACTTTCAATGCATTAATAATATCTTCTGGCTCTGAGCGTGTGCGGTAATCAACGTCAACATAACGCCACGTTACCCTACCTTCGCTATTTAAAACAAAGGTGGCAGGGATAGGTAAAATACTGCCATTGCCGTCATTGAGCGACTCTAAATCAAGGCCGCGGTCTACGCGCATATGCTCGAGTAAAAATGTAGGGACTTTCCATGCTACGCCATAACTTGCTGCAACATCCGCATTTTGATCACTTAGCACTACAAAATCCATGTTACTTATATCGCTTTCACTCATTGATCCATCAGGCACTTGTGGGCTAATAGCCACCAGCTGTGCGCCTAATGCATGAATTTCAGGTAAGCGAGCTTGAAGCGCTTTAAGCTGTAAATTACAGTATGGGCACCAACTACCACGATAAAAAGTAATAACCACGGGGCCTTTAGCAAGTAACTCGGTTAACTGCACCGATTGCCCATGTTGATTTGGTAACTCAAAGTTTGGCGCGTTTTGGTTTAGAGCAAGTGCATTAGCACCCTCTTGAAAAGATTTTGCTTGAGCAATGCTCTCATCAACACCTTTCATAAAAGCAGGATTGCCCTTTCGCCCCGCAGCTACTTTTGCCTCAGTTTGTGCTTTTAATGTGTTGCTTTCATCACTCATAGTATGGCTACCTTCAAATTATTCAAAAACATGAAGCCAGCTTACAGTACGAAACTGTATTTGAAATTAAAATTTTAACTTAATCTTCTACTTCTAAATCAAACACCACATTTATAGATGAGGAGATACTAATTATTGAATCAGCACTGATTGTTTTATCAATATAGTGTTCATGTTCAAAGGGATTTGAATTACTAGTATAACTCGATGAAACAGGGTGCTTTTCATCATCTTCGTTACCGCAGTAATTCACTTGGTTTGACTTCGAACTAATGCTGTAAATTTTCCCAAGTTTAGCGCCAAATGCTTTAGCGAGCAGGTTTCCTTTAGCTATTGCGTCATCTACTGCAGCTTGTGTTGCCTGCGACTCTAACAACTTTACTTTTGAAGATAAACTCTCGATTGCTATACCATTATTTATTTTTATACTTTGTGCAAATTCAATAAAACCATCTATTTTTTTAATATCGTTGATGGTTACTTTAACCGTTTTTAGCGCTAAGTACTTATCGTCTGAAACAGTCCCCGCTTCTGTACCAATAATATTGTATACATTGCTTTTTAAACCAGATACAAAAACATCGTCTAGCTCAACACCGTATTTATCAACGCCTTCAAGTAACAAGTTAACCTGAGTATCAAGATCACGTTTAGCCTCAAGTAACGTATCTTGAGTGCTCATTACTTCAAAAGTAACTTGAGCTAAATCAGGTTCAACCAATATCTCAGCATAACCTTGCACTGCAATATGACGATTAGCAGGTAAGCTTGAATTAGCAAAAGCGATAGCAGGGAATAAGATTAGAAAAATAAAGGTAATGAGGTTCATAATCTTTCCTTGAGGTAATGATTAGTTGAAATAAAGTTTACTCGAAATAGTAACAAAGCATGCGTACCTATAATTATACAGATTATAATAAAAGTAAACTGTTCCTATTGTAGCCAATAGCTTATCTCTCGCGGCATATAACCGCGCCTACAGCTAACCTACATCCCCCCACTTTTATCTCTTTACCACGGCTTATTTGATGGCACTGCGCTAGTAGTAATTCGGCGGCGCTTGTTCATCGATAAGCGCATGATGACAGTGATAGCTTAGTAACGCATAACGCGCACGACACGCACTTAGGGTTAAATCATCTTATTTTATATCACATAAATAATTAATTAAGCGCTTTTGTTCTATATGGAGTGTATAGAGAGTGAGTTTGAGTTGAATATGTATATTTACTTTTTAGCGCGACTTTTACAAAGTTCCAATTAAGCATTGCATCATTAAACACTAAATACAGGCTTAATTGGTAAATATAGTCTTTTCTACTAACCTGAAAATACAACCTCGTTAGTATTGCTTCAAGCACCTTAATAAATTTAAAGTGGATAGTTACACTTTAAATTTATTAAGGTTAATTCTTAAGTTATTAATATATCTGGCGATACTTTCATTTGCTTCAGATGTATCTTGTGCTCCTGTCGATGTTTCTGTAGCAATATCTGTAATGTTAATTAAGTTTTGATTTATTTCACTTACAACAGCCGACTGCTCTTCTGCAGCGGTAGCAATCTGTAAGTTCAAATCCGTAATTTCGTTCACTGCAATGGCAGAATCAGCAAATATTTCTGATGTTTCAGTACTCTTTTTAAGGCACTCATCGGCACTACTAATTCCCTTATTCATACTCATCACTGCATTTTGAGCTTCACTTTGTAAACGGGTAACCAAACTTTGAATATCAACAGTAGAAACTTGTGTTCGTTGCGCTAAAGCCCTTACTTCATCAGCAACAACAGCAAAGCCTCTACCTGTATCACCAGCTCGCGCAGCCTCAATTGCAGCATTTAAAGCAAGCAAATTAGTTTGCTCAGCAATGCTTTGTATAGTGTCCAAAACACTGCCAATATTATTTGTTTCTGTTACAAGACTCTCTATCACAGTACTTGCTTCATCTATTTCTGTCGCTAAACGTTGAATGACTAATTTTGCTTGAGACGCTTCTAATTTTCCCTTTAATACTCGCTCTTTAACAGCCTCGGTCACTGTTGATGCATTTTGAGTATTACTTGCCACCTCTAAAGTTGTACAGGTCATTTCTTCAACGGCAGTTGAAACCATTTCAGTTTCAACCCTTTGCTTGTCAACGTTGGTCACTGTTTGTTGCATAATATTTATTGCAAATTTAGATGAATCATCTAATTGCGATAAATGTATATTCGCTTCACTGATTGTTTCTCTTAGCATTAATAAAAACTTGTTGAATGCTCTTGCTGTATCTCCTATTTCATCGCTGGCACTTTCATCAAGCGTTAAGGTTAAATCGCCATCACCATCTGCTATTTCAACTAATCTAGTTTTTAGTCTATTTACTGGTTGAGAAATTGCTCTGCTTATAAAATATGATAACGCCATACCAACAATAACGGAGAAGAGGAATATATATAAGATTATATCAATACCTTGCTTTTCATCACTTTCAGCTTTTAAGGCTGAATCTAAAGTAAATTGTTGTATTTGGGAAAGTAATGCTATTAGTTTTTTTTCAAATTTGTCTTCTGCGACTTCAATTATACTTATTTTATCGCCCAAATCAGAAACAGATTGAGTTTTAACCGCTTCAATTACATCATTAATGTTCGCTGTAATACTTTGATATTCTGTATTTAGGAGCTTCAAATCATTTGCCAAGGCTTTAAAACTTGTTTTAGCCTTTTCGTTATGTAATTGAACAATAGAGTCACGAACAAATTTTTCTGATTTGTTAAATTCACTTTGAATTTTTTGTGTTAACGACGAGAGCTTATTTTCAATTTCCTCATTGCTTTCACCTGATGCTAAACTTTCGTGTAACAAAGCCCGCTGAAAATATATTGTTTGCTCTAATTTATGCTCCGACATTGTAGTAAGCATATTGCTAAGAGGAATATCTCTCTCAGCTATGTCAACTAGCTCTAAACCTATTTTATTCATCTGTATTAAAGATATAACCCCAATTATCAACATTAATGTTATTTGCGAAATACCTAGAAAGTATATTTTACTGGTAATGGACAACTTACTTAACATTTTAAACCTCTTCAATTTTAGGGCTAAACCTTACATTATTGCTGAAAGTAAAAATCAAAAAGGTCGAGTGAT
The DNA here is from genome assembly GCF_018101025.1 of Pseudoalteromonas sp. MMG006. Classification (NCBI taxonomy): domain Bacteria; kingdom Pseudomonadati; phylum Pseudomonadota; class Gammaproteobacteria; order Alteromonadales; family Pseudoalteromonadaceae; genus Pseudoalteromonas; species Pseudoalteromonas sp. MMG006. Next base: position 175,993 of record NZ_JAGJEJ010000001.1, on the reverse strand, counting down.
AGCAAAACCAATAACAATAGCCTCTTCGTCATCAATAAAATCTACCGCTACAGTAGGTGCGATACCAAAATCTCCAACATGAAAATCATAAGCACTACTGATACGATATAAATCTTCATTGTGAGGGTGCCCCCCGCCTATGCGCTCTTCACCAAAACCAACCCCAAAACGAATATTTTTAGTCGGGTGATAGAAAAGAGAAGCTAGAACTACAGCTGTACCATCGCCATGATGTGCATCATTTGTTCTTTCATATACCACTCCAGCGCCCCATTCATTAGTAAATTTATACTCATATTCAATCCCAAAGGTAAATTCACTTTCACTATCAAAATGAGTGGTGCCAATAAAAATTCCAGGGACGTGTTTAACTTCGTCATTTGCCTGAACAGCTGGAATTAAAAATATTAGAGAACACGCGATGCACTTTAAAATTTTATTTCTCATATTTTTCTCTTTTAAATAAACAATAATGAATTTAGATGTTTCTGGAGCTACAACAGATCTAGAGCAAACACTTTAGCCCATCAATAATTAACATTATAGACAATCTATATTTACATATTAGTTTCTTTATACGATCAAGCAAGATTTAATGCTACATGTTTAGATTGATCATATTTAGTGAGCTTTCGGGGCTGAATTGACTTAATAAAAACCAGGGAGGAATTTATTTTTAGATAAATAATTTTTGTGTGTTCTGTTATCACTAATTATCAATCAAACTTAATTAAGATAACTCTGCATTTAAAATTTGTAAGCCTATGTTAACTCTTTCACTTTTAGCTCTTTACCACGGCTTATTTGATGGCACTGAGCTAGTAGTAATTCGGCGGTCGCTTGTGCATCGGTAAGCGCATGATGACAATGATAGCTTGGTAACTCATAACGTGTGCGGCAGGCACTTAGGGTTAAATCATCTTGTTTTATATCACATGAATGATTAATTAAGCGTTTTTGTTCTATATGGAGCGTGTCGAGGATGAGTTTGGGTTGAATATTAATATTTGCGTTTTTTAGCGCCACTTTTAAAAAGCCCCAATCAAGTATGGCATTATGAAACACCAAAATACAGTCACTAAAGTGGCTGCTTAATTGCGCTAATATACTGGTAAGGCTTTGCCCTTTAGCTAAAGTATCGTCGTTAATTCCATGATATACAGGGCTTTGCTCTAGGCTTTTAACATCTTTATTAACTAAGTGTTTTGACTCACTCATTTTTATACATTGGTTATCTATTACAACCCACGCTACCGATACAATTTCGTGTTGTTTTGCATCAAGCCCTGTTAGCTCTAAATCAATAACTAAATAGCGCTGCGTTAACGCATTTTGACTTAATAAATTTCGCTTTTTAAAGTATTCGCTAAGCAATTTTTTTACCATGGTCTTTCCTAAAATACGCCTTATAAACTGCCACGAGCAAATTTAAACGCGGCGGCTTGCTGCGCTTGCTTAACTAAGTAAAAAGCTTCTTTTAACTGATGGCGCTCAAGCGAGTTTAACTTATCAGGATTAATACAGTTACTTGGCAATCCCTCTTCATTTATTTGAGTACTTAAGCGCAGTTGAGTTAAGAATCGCCAGCAATCTTTTAAATTATATATATCCTTTTTACTGAGTAAGCTGTGCTTTAAAAGCGCATCTAATCGCTCTTGTGTATTAGCGCGCCTAATTCCAGCTTTAAGTGCGTATAACCTTGCTATGTCGTTAATAATAACCACACCACGTGTTTTTAAATCTATGTATTTATTATTTTGATCGGTTTTTTCGGTTTTAAACTTGTTAAATAGACCAATCGGTACGCTGTTACTGCTTATATCAGTTGCCATAGCGGCATAAAATAATTCATTGCGAGATATGCGAGTAAGCTGCTCACAAAAGCTGCTGTACAAGGCATTTGAGCCTTCAATAAAGCGCAAATCAAAAAATATTTTGCAGTTAAGCATGGCGTTTGGCGTTGGGCTTTTTATCCATTTAAAAAAGCGCTCACACCAGTCACTTATACTCATTCGGCATAAATCGCTGCTTGCCATAATATTGCCAGGGCAACGTCTAATTCCGCACTCTACTAACTGTTCACAAACAAACTCCCCCATATGTTTAAAGTAAGCGTGTTGTTCATCACTTAAATCATCAGGCAGTAGTAAACCGTTGTCTTGGTCTGAGTGCAGGGTTTGCTCTTCTCGCGCTTGCGAGCCAAAACAAATAAAGCTAAAACTGGTGGGCGCTGCACCATTATCTTCTTGAAATAAATGAATAAGGCGCGATGTTAGTGCATCGGTTAAACCACTTAATAATTTACCTATTAGTGATATATCATCAATGTTGTATGAAAAACTACGTAGGAGCTCAGGAATTTCTTTTGCGTAGCGTTTTAAGTCAGTAATGGTATGCGCTTTATAAATGCGGCCAATGAGCTGTACTGGGTCGCTTTTTTGCTGGCGTAGTAAATCGGTGCTAGTAAGCATACCCAACGGTTTATGGTTTTCATCAAGTACAGGTAAGTGGTGAATATTGTATTTAAGCATTAAATGCAGCGCAGAAAACACGCGGTTATTTTCAAAAATAAACTTGGGTTTAACGGTCATTATGCTGCTAACAGCTTCTTGTGGGCCTACTTCGTCGGCAAGTACCCTGTTACGTAAATCGCGGTCAGTAACTACACCGACTAAATGGGCATGTTCGGTGATCATAATTGAAGACACGCCATGCTCTTTCATTTTTTTAGCACTTTGCCTAATGCTCGCATCGGGCGCTAAAGTTATCGCTTTACGGGTCATAAGCTCAGATATTTTACGCTCAGACCAGCTATCGTTTTTACTTTTATAATGTGATGAGAGTAAACGGTTTGCGTGCGCTCTTACAAAATATTGCTCAAACGGTTTGTATTCACGGCGTAAAAAATCAAAGTGCTCTTGGCTGAGCATATACACTATGCCCTCTTTTTGAACCGCTAACCTATTTTGTATTGCTTCTCCGGTTAAAAGCGAGGGGTAACCAAAATAGTCACCTTGCGCTAAACGCGTTACTACGTCGCCTTTGGCATCAACCAAGTCGTACAAACCTGAGCGAATTAAAAAGAGCTTTGGACTTTCGCTTTGCAACCATTGTGCTTGGTTTTCGCGTGTTAAGTAAACACAATCTAAATGGCTTACAAAGTATTCGCATGCACTTGTTTGCAGCATACTAAAAGGCGCTTGCATACACACATACTGGGCTACTTCTTGTTGTTCTACACTCATTGTTGCACTCATTAAAAAGTATACACTGCTCCAATGTACTCATTATTTATACAAATAAAAAGCCCGACTAAAGTCGGGCTTTTGGTGCTTTATAAATACGTAGGCTTAGTGAGCATGTGCTCCAGCCGACCCTTTAGGATTACGAATACCTTCTACCATTTCTTGAATTTCAACAGGTGTTGGCTGAGTAAACTTAAGTACAGTCGCTGCAACTACAAAGTTAATAATCATACCAACTAGGCCTATACCTTCTGGAGAAATACCTAAGAACCAATTTTCAGGACTATTTAGCTCAGGGCTTACAAACTTAAAGAAGATAATATACGCAGCGGTAAAGCCAATACCCGTTACCATGCCGGCAATTGCGCCTTCTCTGTTCATTGTTTTAGAGAATATACCCATAATAATTGCTGGGAAGAAACTCGCCGCCGCTAAACCAAAGGCAAATGCGACCACCGATGCTACAAACCCTGGCGGATTAATACCAAAGTACGCGGATATAACAATGGCAACCATCGCAGCTAATCGAGCGGCCAGTAGCTCTTGTTTATCGCTGATATCGGGTTTAAGGGTGCGCTTGAGTAAATCGTGCGACACCGAGGTTGAAATAACCAGCAGTAAACCGGCGGTAGTAGATAGTGCTGCAGCAATACCCCCTGCGGCTACTAAGGCAATTACCCATGCTGGTAAGTTGGCAATTTCAGGGTTAGCAAGCACCATAATATCGCGGTCTACTTTTACTTCGTTTGCGCTATTTGGATCTTCAATTTTACCTGCTGTGTAGAACATTTTGCCATCACCGTTTTTATCATCAAAGGTAATAAGGCCTGTGCGTTCCCAGTTTTTAATCCACGCTGGTGCTTCTGCGTATTCTGTACCACTGCCGTCTTTACCGTTAATGGTATCAATCATGTTTACACGAGCAAACGAGGCAACCGCGGGTGCTGTGGTATAAACAATAGCAATAAATACCAGTGTCCACGCTGCTGAAATACGTGTGTCTTTAACACGAGGTACAGTGAAAAAGCGAACAATTACATGTGGTAAACCAGCAGTACCCACCATTAACGCACCTGTAATTGCAAATACGTCAATCATGCTCTTAGAGCCTTCGGTGTATTGGGCAAAGCCAAGCTCTGCACTTAAACCGTCTAACTTATCGAGTACATAAACGCCGTCAGTGCCAATAAGTGTGGCGCCAAAACCTGTTTGAGGGAAGAAGTGGCCTGTCATCATCATCGAGATAAAAATAGCAGGAACAAGGTAAGCAAATACAAGCACACAGTACTGCGCTACTTGCGTGTAGGTAATGCCTTTCATGCCGCCAAGTACTGCATAAAAGAATACAATCACCATACCAATGTATACACCGGTTTCAATTTCTACTTCTAAAAAGCGAGAAAATACCACGCCTACGCCGCGCATTTGCCCTGCAATGTAAGTAAAACAAATAAAGATGGCACACAAAATAGCAACAACACGCGCTGTTTGTGAATAGTAACGGTCGCCAATAAAATCAGGTACCGTGAATTTGCCGAATTTACGTAAGTAAGGCGCTAAACACATAGCGAGTAATACATAACCGCCGGTCCACCCCATTAAGTAAACGCCGCCATCATACCCTGCGAACGAAATAATACCCGCCATTGAAATAAATGACGCGGCGCTCATCCAATCGGCAGCTGTTGCCATACCATTAGCAAGTGGTGGTACGCCGCCGCCCGCTACGTAAAATTCTTTAGTTGAGCCCGCTCGAGCCCAAATTGCAATGCCGATATAAAGCGCAAAGCTTAAACCAACAATTATAAATGTGAGTGTTTGAACATCCATTGCTTAGCTCCTATTCGTCTACGCCGTATTTTTTATCTAACGTATTCATTTTGAAAACGTACACAAAAATCAAAGCAACAAAGGTGTAAATCGCGCCTTGCTGGGAGAACCAGAAGCCAAGTTTAAACCCAAAAAAACGTACTTCATTAAGTACATCTACCAGTAATATGCCAAAGCCAAACGAGACCACAAACCACACTGCTAGTAATTTAAACAGTAGTGAAATGTTTTCTGCCCAATAAGCTTTTGCTTGTTCTTCATCTTTAAAAGCCATTTTTATTTTCCCCTTTAAGCATCGCAGTATCGCGATGGGTGGTTTTTTATCTTCGCTAATCAATTTAGCAACGCAGCTTAAATATTGAATTGAGACCATAGTCGTAACAGCTTATTAACGTTTACGTAAACTGTGAAACAGCATTCAACAAGCAACCACAAAAGATAGAATTTTCATGACGTTATGGTATTAGGTAAGAAGTTATAAAGCACAGTAGCTCCAAATTGGTTAATAATGCGACATTAGTCTAATAAAAATACCAAATATAAATTTACTTAATATATTCAATAGATTATAAAAATAAGCGCATTTTAAAATAAAAATCTGCACGCACACTTATTGCCAGTTCTGGTATTGTGTTAATGCTCTCAAGGTTGAGGGAAATGTTTTACTAATAAGGTTAATAACAACATGACTGCCGTACTCATTATTGTTGCTTTAGGTTATATAGGTGTGCTGTTTTGGCTTGCCAACTGGGGCGATAAAACAACACCATTGGCAAAGCGTATAAGCCATCACCCTTTTGTATATTCATTATCTTTAGGTATTTATTGTACATCGTGGACCTACTATGGTTCTGTAGGTACAGCGGCCACCAGCAGCTGGAGTTATTTACCCATATTATTAGGCCCTGCACTGTTGTTTTTTTTCGGCCAAGGGTTTTTACGCAAACTGGTGTTAGTCAGTAAAAAGCAAAACATAACCACCATTGCCGACTTTATTTCTGCGCGTTATGGCAAGCGGCAAACCACTGCAATTATGGTTACTTTAATCGCATTATTAGCGACTATTCCTTATATTGCGCTGCAATTAAAAGCCCTTAGTACCAGCTTTTTACTGCTGCAAAGTAGTAATAAAATATCGGGCGATATGCTCGCGCTTTCGGCCACATTAATTATGGCAATGTTTGCAATATTTTTTGGTACTCGCAAAGTGGATGTGACAGAGTACCGTTCAGGTTTAATGCTCGCTGTGGCATTTGAATCGATGATAAAACTTATTGCACTTGTTGCAGTAGCAGGGCTAGCTGTTTACACCCTTTTTAATATGCCTGTGGCAACCTCAAACAAAATAAGCGAGTCTATTTGGCAGCACTGGGCCGATTTTAACTTTTTTAGTTTTAACTTTATTGGCCAATCGCTCATGGCCGCTGCGGCAATTATATGTTTACCGCGTCAATTTCATGTAACCGTGGTCGACAACCAAGACAAGCGCCATTTATTTACTGCCCGCTGGGCGTTTCCGCTTTATTTACTGCTTACCGCCGCGATGATTTTACCCATTGCCACCGCTGCTATTCATCCCGATATTGGCTCAGGTTTCTCCCCCGACAGCTTTGTATTAGCACTTCCGTTAATTCACGACCAAGCATTTTTAACCACCTTTGTATTTATAGGCGGGCTTAGCGCTGCAACTGCTATGATAGTCGTTGCAACACTTACGCTAAGTACCATGATCTCAAACGATGTAGTATTACCTCTTATGCTACGTCGTAAATTTAAACGTAATTTAATTACCAGTAGCTATAAATCGCGCATATTACTTGTTAGGCGTTTTACTATTGCTGGCATATTAATTTTGGCCTATTTTTATCAGCAATGGTTTGGTCACAGTAGTGCATTGGCCAGTATGGGATTAGTTGCATTTTCGTTGGTTACACAGTTATTACCTTCAATTGTCGGTGGTTTATATTGGCGAAAAGGCCACGCTTATGGCGTATATGCTGGCTTAGTGGCGGGTTTTATTTGTTGGATATTATTTTTAATGATGCCAATACTTGATGCTGGCGCAGTGATTGATAGCGAGCTGCAACAAACGCTTATTACTCGAGGTACTTTAATTGCGTTGTTTGCCAATATTGGTTGTTACATTAGCTTTTCGTTAGGAGCAGAAGAGCGCTTAATTGATAAAATTCAAGCAGCTGCATTTGTTAATCCTAAAGATCAGGCTATTTTATCTCGCCGCTTAAACAAAAACGTTAAAGCCACGGTTTACGATTTTAAAATACTTTTGCAAACCTTTTTAGGTATTCAGCGCAGCCAGCAAGTGTTAGCTCATTATGCGCTAGCTCATCATTTAAATGACAACAGCGGACACCCGGAGCCTGAATTTATAGCTTACTGCGAGCGCGCACTAACCGGTGTATTAGGTGCATCTTCTGCTCAAGCACTTATTCATACGGTGTCATCGGGTAAACGCATGGCTTTTGAAGAAGTAGTCAACTTTTTTGACGAAACCACACAAGCCCTGCAATTTAACCAAAATTTATTGTATACCTCGCTTGAAAATTTAAGCCACGGTATTTCGGTTGTCGATAAAGATCTAAACCTAGTTGCATGGAATAAACGCTACGGCGAAATGTTTGGCTACCCAGAGGGCTTTTTAGAAGTAGGCCAACCAATACAAGACATTATTAGATATAACGCAGAGCGCGGTGAATGTGGCCCCGGCGAAATAGACCGCCAAGTAGAAAAACGCGTTCAGCACTTGAAAAATGGCAGCTCTCATCACTTTATACGCCATCGCCGCAACGGCCAAGTATACGAAATGATTGGTAACCCTCTACCTGATGGCGGCTTTGTAACGAGCTTTTCAGATATTACTAATCACATTAGTACGCAAAATGCCCTTGAAGAAATAAACATGGATCTTGAAAACCGCATAGAAGCGCGAACACAAGAAGTGCAAACCATTAATAAAGACTTACAAGCACAAATAGATAGCCGCGTACAAACAGAGCAAGCACTTACTTTAGCCAAACGCGAAGCAGAGCAAGCCAACGACAGTAAAACGCGGTTTTTAGCGCTCGCGAGTCACGATATTTTGCAGCCACTTAATGCAGCACGTTTATACCTTGCCGCTATTGACGAAAAACAACTCGATAAAACGAATCAAAATAGCTTTGATAAGCTTGGCGATAGCCTAGATTCTACGGTGCATTTAATGTCAGCATTATTAGAAATTGCCAAACTAGAACAAGGCGCCATGACCCCTACCCCGCGCCATTTTTCTATTGATGATATTTTAGCGCCACTGCAAAGTGAGTACGCTATTTTATCAAGCGATAAAGGCCTTAAGCTTAGTGTGCGATCAAATCAGCAAATAGTGCACAGCGATATAACCTATCTACGTCGTATTATTCAAAACTTAGTATCGAACGCTGTTAAATATACAGACAAAGGCCGGGTACTTATTGCCTGTAGAAACCGTAAGCACAATTTACGAATAGAAGTATGGGATACAGGCCCAGGTATTAGCGAAGTAGAACAAGCTAAAATATTTAACGACTTTTACCGCATAGAAGCCGGTGACAACAAAGGTGTAGGCCTCGGGCTTGGTGTTGTAAAACGTATGGCCGATTTATTAAGCTTAGAACTTGATGTGCACTCAGAGCCAGGCAAAGGCAGCCGCTTTAGTATTGAAGTACCCTACGGCGATGCGCAATTTGTACAACAAAAACCTGCCGCTAGCGGCTTAATAGAAAACCGCGCGGCTATAAATATAGTGGCCGTTGACGACGACCCAGAAAATCTAGCGGCTATGGCCAGCTTACTTAAAAAGTGGCAAGCCAATTACACCTTATTCGACGATGTAGACAAGGTGCTTGAGCATGCAAAACAAAGTAAAGCGCCAGATGTAATTCTAATGGATTATCAATTAGGCAATGAGTGCGATGGCATCACTTTAATTAAAACGCTCAGAGAAATATGGCAAGGCGATATTCCGGCTATTTTAATTACCGCAGTGCGCGACACCGAGCTAAAACAAGAAACCAAAGCCGCTAATATTCATTATTTAAGCAAACCCATTAAGCCTGGTAAGCTAAAAGCACTGCTTAATCACAGTACTTAATTTTATTAGTTACTTAGCTTTTGCTAAGCTAAATAAGCAAAAAGCCCAGTATATTTACTGGGCTTTGCTTTATAAAGTATTGGGATTATATGACTTTTGAGCGGCTTCTAAGCTTTTGAAATAACCAACTTAACCCCACTAATGAGAGCCCTAAGCCAATAAACGAAAGCGCTTTTAACAGCCCTGCTAAATTAGCCATATCAATTAAAAACACTTTTACAATAACCGCAGCGAGTAACCCTAAACCTATTTTTTGAATGAGTAACTGATTTTTAAGGTGCCCTAATATAACCGTAGCGGCGCCTAGTATTAGCCAAATAATAGAATAGCTATACAGCTCTGCGTTACTTGCCCCTTTTGATAGGTAAATATAAGGCCCTTGCCAGTATTGGCGAATAAAACTGTTAATAGCAATTAAGCCAAGTAAACCTGCAACACCCAGTACAAACGGCGCTACCTTAGCGTTTATAGGTTTAATAAGTGAATATAACCAAATCGTTAAGCCTGCAGGTACTAACCAAAGCAAAAATAGCCAGTTAAATACAGGGAGCTCGCCAATATAAATAGAGCTTAATAACGGGTTGTCATCGAGTAGTGTTTTAACTGAAATAAAGCCAGCTCCGCCTGCTAATACACACCCTGCAATTTGATAAAGCTTAGTTAAGCTCCCTGCTATACGAGCGCGATGTAAATAAACGCAGCCCAGCGCAAGCCAGTTACATGTAAGCAATATTTGCTCATAAAAACTAAGCGAGTCAAATTGTGGATAATGCCCAACGAGCTGATAACTTGTTTCTGTAGTAATAAATAGCGCTAAACAATGAAGAGCGGCCCCTTCTAACCATACTTTTAATTGCGATGATTTATAGCATTTAGCCGCAGCAAAAAATAATGCGGTACACAGCGGATAAACAATAATACTCCAGTGCAAGCCAAATAATGTGAGAGCGTCGTAACTTGGTGTCCATGGCGCAAGCGTTAAGCGCAGTAATAAAGCAGCCACTAACGCTTTAATTGGCCAATGCGGCATAGGCACATTAAAACGTTTTATAAGCACACTAATTAACAGCACTTGAATAGCTAAGGCAATGGTTAAACCGCTGTCGCTTAATAGCATGGTGATTGCTAACGTAATATTAGCATTTGCCCCTACCCAATAGGTAAAACGCTGAAATAGTGTTGTATTATGCTGCGCACACTTAATTAAAATAGCCGCTACAACAAATAATACAAAAGCCCAAAGAGGGTAAGCAGTACTTAATGCGCTATTTGGAATAAGCGAATATAACGTACCTATCATCACAAAAAAGCTAAACGCTGCACTAATATGAAACGCTAAACGTTTAATATGTTTTTTACCAAAATAAAGCCCGTACGCCATAAAGCCAAAACCAAGCAATAAACCTAAGCCGTATTCGCCTTTAAATATAAATAATCCATCATCAAAAAAAGTAGATAAAGAACTTGTTTGCTCTGCACTTATAATCATTAACGTAGCGATAATAAGCGATAGCCCTTGCCATAAATCCCAGCGGCTATTTTTAAGTACTAAAAATAATAACAATCCAATGCTCAACACACCGATAGTTTGCCACGGTAAAGTGTAATAACTAATCGACATGGTAAAAATTAGCGGAACTATAAAGGCGAGTAATAAGAGGTGATCGGGTAATACTTTTACAAGACGCTTTAAAGAGTGCGGGCGATGTTCAATGCTTTTTAATTTTAAGCCTAAACGCGGCAAAGCAATCAAGCCAACAATACTCAGTAATGCAAAGATTGCAAATAACCATGGTGTATTGCTTTTTAACTCTGTAATTAAAAACCCAACTAAATACCAGCCTATGTGCCCTGCCCATAATAAGTACCAAAGCCAAGCGCGCTGTACTTTTTGTGCAACCAACGATGCCGACAAACTAACAAAGCCCACATACATAAATAACGCTAATAAATTATTACTGCCGGTATTAACCCAAATAGGCACACTGTATGAGCCAATTATACCCAGCACAGCTAGCAAGGGCCCTAATTTAAGCGCCATAGCACTGGCACTTATAGCAATGATCGCCAGTACAATAAATGCAGCTGTTGGGCTTATCATGCTGTAGGAGCTATAAGCTAAAAGTGCTAATGCAAAGCATGTAATAAAACCGCCACTGGCAAGCGCTGCCGGTATATAGTTATTAAATCCTTCAAAAATAATACGTTTGTAATGTAAGTAACTTGCCACTGCAATTAGGCTCAGCCCAAATACGCCACCTAAACTAAGCCTCGTTAGGGGTGATAAAAGCCCAGCTTCTAAACTGTACTTAGCTAAAAATATACCGCCGAAAGCAAGCGCTATTGCGCCTATCCAGGTCATCCAGTTTTGCTCAAACCCAGCACGTAATTTTTCAAACAATGTGGTAATAAATGAAGGTGTGGCTGGTTTAGCGTTTTTAGTCGCTACCGGCTTGTGTTTTATCGCGCCAATGGGGGCGCTTTGTATGGCTAAAGGTGGCTCAGTATTAATAGGCATAGCCTGAGTCTTAGGTTCAGGGCTTTTTACCTCACCCTGTGCATTATTAAATGACGCGATTTTAGTGGCTTGTAATTTCGTTACTTTAGCCCGCAATACTGCAATTTCTTGCTTTAATCCGTTTAATTGTATTAATGCAATTAAGCCACACAAAGCCCCTGTAGCAATAACTAGCATTGCTATAACTGCTAACCCAACTAACTCATCCATGGCACGCTCTTGTTATTTATTATGCTACGAGTGTACCTAATTACTAATTAACAAGTAAATTTTGTTCAATAAAAAAGCCTAAACACATTATATGTTTAGGCTTTAACACTACTTAAAACTTAAATTAATTACTCAACGCTATCAGTCACGGTAAGGTTAAGTGTCATTTTGTAGCCTGACGCACTTGTTTCATCATGCTCTATAATTAGTATGTAGTTACCCTCTTGAGTAAAATCCATATCGCTTTGTTGAATAAGCACAATTTGCTGGCCATTGTCTTCATATACGGCGTAAACAGTGTAAACCTCGTTATCAACAACTTGCTCTTCTTGATCGTATTTATCAAGGCCATCTACAACATTACTTGTATCGTCAACTGTTTCACCATCAAGGGTAAAGTAAACGTCAATGTCTGATACTGTTTGTCCGGCGTAACTTTCAATTAAGTTAACTACCGATACGGTATGGCTGTAGCTACTTGGCGTTAGGTTTTCTTCAACGCTCATCATACGAAGGCCGTTATCTGCATCGTTGTAAAAAATACCAACAGCACTTTGCTCACGCTCAAGCGTCATTAAAAAGTTATCAGCAAGTTTAGTGCCCTCTTCGTCGTACATAGCAATGCTGTAACTATTAGGTGAAAGCTCAATGTAATTAGTGTAGGTATCGCTTGCTACTGTATCTGTTGTATTTTCAGTAGTACCACGGGTGGTTGTAAAACTCACTGGCGAGTAATCGTCAACTGTATTTATAAAGCGTAACTGCCCTAAAGCAGATTGATGCTTTAGCTCAGTGACGTAGTTATTATCTGTTACTATATCAAGAGTAATACCATCATCCTCGGTTGCATAGCTTGGGCGGATCATTGCTACGTAACTCGCTTCATCATAAAAATACACAGACGATGACTCGTAAATAACATCAGTACTGCCCGCTTTAGTAATATAAATCGTGTAGTAACCTTCATCTAAGCTTTGTAAATCTAACTCACTTAAATACTGCTCTGATGAAAAAAGATTTGCGCTTTCAAATACACCATCATCGGTTGCAAGGTAAACATCGTAGCTATCTTCTTCACCAGCGATATTGTAAAAGTCTAAATTAAATTCACCGGTATCGCTTGATGTAGGTATGCTTAATTCTGTAAATGTAGGCTCGTCAAAATTGCCACTCATGACTACTAACTGCGTTTTATCGCCTTTAATTGATACTTCTTGTTCGCTAATCGTTATGTAGCTGTCGTTAGCGTCTAGGTATTCAAAACTTACATCGTAAGTACCTGTGCTGTAGTTATGACGCGTAGTTACATCAGCAAAGTCGGTACCTGAACGCTCTGTTTCCTCAACAAACAAACGCGTATAAGGGCTGTTGTATGATCCATTATAAAGTTGGATATAGCCCGTTGAGCTTGAGCTGTCGCTGCCGCCACAACCAGCCAAAATAGATATTAAACTTATCGGTAAAGCAGCTTTAAGTAGAGTGTGAGTCATTAAGTTATTCCTTATTATTAAAATCACTATTATGACTCTATTGCAGCATTAAAATTTCATGGTTTACAAAGTATTACCCTCGCTGACACTTCCTTACGTAATCGTTAAAAAGTGTAGCAAATGTGCAAATAATAAGGACGTGTTTAACTATTAAAAAATTAGGTAGATGAAATTTCAAAACGATCGCGACCCGTGTTTTTAGCTACGTATAGGGCTTGGTCGGCACGCTTCATCACTTTATCGAGGGGCTCGTTAGGGGCTTGTTTTGCTACGCCAATACTTACTGTTAAGTGGCGCGTATTTTTAACATTAATGGTGTGCGCAAGGTCTATTAATTGCTGACAAAACTCACTAACTTGCTTTATATTACTTGTCGGTAAATAACCTCCAAACTCCTCACCGCCTAAGCGAGCAAACTGCGCGTTTTCTTCAAATGCATTATTGTATGTAGTTGCTAACTGCTGAAGAATCATATCGCCCACATCGTGCCCAAATTCATCATTAATAGACTTAAAATGGTCTATATCAATAATTAAAATAACATAAGGTATAGTGTTTGCACTTTTAACATATCGATAAAAGTAGCGTCTATTATGCACTTTAGTTAAGTCATCTATTATTAACTCTGCGGCTAACCTATTATGAATACTCTGGACAAAACGCATGGTTTTAAATAAACCATAAGAGGTAAAAAGCATACCTAAGGTTCTGCATAAGTCTTCAAAATAAACACTCACCCAGTAAGGCTGAACCACTAGCTCATCGAGTACATCGGCAGTCGCGCCCATCGTCCACAAAAATAAACCGAGTGTGGAAAATATGTAGGCTTTTTTAGACAATTCTGAGCATTGGACCATCCAAAATAGAAACGTCAACACAACTAAATTTATAAAATCGGTCGTAAAACCATATACATTGTTTTGTACTTGTAAAAACGGGAACGTCGCTAAAACGTAAGTCGAAAAAAACATTATATAAGCCAATAAAGCCACGCTTGCGACCTTATTAGGCATAGGCATTTCATAAAAATTAGAAAGCCTTACGGTAAGCTTTACTGTTTCAATCATTTTAATTATACGTTTTTAACGGCTTTGTTAAAAAACTATAGCACATTAATAAAAAGGACCACTGAGATAAAACTCATTTAAAACATGTAAATGAGCCTAAATTACGGTACTAAGCCCCCATAGGCCTAACACTAAAATAGTGATACCAATCATCGCTTTTGTTTTATGTTTACTTATAATTCGTTCAGCTTGGTTACCTGCATAATAAACAACAATTGCTAAGCCAAAATAACGAATGGAACGCGCAATCCCCGAAGCGAGTAAAAACAACCAGATAGAATATTTAGTAGCGCCTGCGGCAAGCATTGCTATTTGAAACGGAATGGGCACAATGCCTAGCGTCATTACAAACCAAAAGCCTTGGTCTTGCATTTTTTGCTTAACATTTTCAAATTGCTCTGGATTCGAAAACGTATTAATAACCCAATCGCCAATGGCATCAAATAAGTAATAACCCAATGCATAACCAAACAAAGCACCTACAATGCACCCTAATGTAGCCATAAGCGCTATTAACCATAGTTTTTCACGGCGAGCCTGCATCAGAGGCACCAGCACAGCCTCAAGAGGAATAGGTACAATGGTGGATTCTAAAAACGAAGCCACCGTAATACCACTTAACATGTGCTTTGAGTCAATAAAATTCCGTGTTTTTTCTTTTAGTTTTTTTTGAATAGCCATGTGTATTCCCTATTGCTACGAAAGTGAGTATGAGTGGCTTTAATCATTACATAATCAGGTTAATACAGCCTGAAAATACCTAACGTTGTTAGTCAGCTATTTATCATTAACAAATTAGTAATATCTATAGGAATATTTTATTATGTGTCCACGTAGTTAGATTCCCTATCACAGTAGTTATTAATTTATGCAGAACGCACGTTTTATTCCCTTTCGAAAGCAAGATATTGTTGATATGTGTAGTGCTGAACTTAAAAGCATTTCAGAGCAAAGATCGTTTAAACAATTTTGCGATTTACTAGCAAGCCTTATTCATTACGATTACCACGCAACACTTGAGTCGCTTAAAAATAACTACGCCCCCTTTGATCCTAATAGTGACACGCGATCGTTAGCGCCAGTATCGGAGGATCAAAAAGCGCAGTGCCAACGTGAATTTGCGCGCGACTTTGCCAAAGTACTCAACGCAGCCAACTTTGAAGTGATCACCAATGAAGACTTACAAGATGCATTAAATGAAGAGTCACTATTTAAAGTGCGCCTTGAAGTTGAATTTGATGACTTTGAAGAAGTGGTTTTTTATCGCCGTGGCGAGTCGCAACTGACCGAAACCATAACTAGCTTTTGGGGCCTTCGTAAAAAGCCGCTGCACTTTACTAATTACGACCGTGTTGCGGTGTTTATTCGTTTTAAAGATAAAGCCCACTTTGAAGCTATAAATAAAACACCTTTAGGGTTTGAGCCCAGCTCTACCATAGTTAAACTGTTTCAAAATGTGCCAAAAGCCGATCTCGAAATGCTATTTCCTAATAGTGAGGTACGCATGCGCCCTATAGATAAAGTGATTATTGGCTCATCGGCTTTAGTTGGCGGTGCGGTGGTATTAATTACTAAGCTTGGCGCATCAATTTTATTGTTATTTGCTTTGTTTGCCTTTTGGGGTGGTTTTAGAAGTGAAGCTGTAGAAATGACACAACAACACTTTATTACCTTTGCCATTGGCATGGGAGTATTTGGCAGCTTTATTTTTAAAGAGTGGAGTAAGTTTAAAAACCGTAAAATTAAATTTATGAAAGCGCTTAGCGATAACCTCTACTTTAAAAACCTCGATAATAACGCCGGTGTTTTTCACACGCTTATAGACGCCGCCGAAGAAGAAGACATAAAAGAAGCCCTGCTTGCGTATACCTTTTTACTCAAATCAGAAAGCGGCTTAACCGCACAAACGCTTGATGAGCAAATAGAGCATTGGTTTAAAAGCAAATACCAGTGCGATCTTGATTTTGAAATTAGCGATGCACTTGAAAAGCTGGTACATATGCGTTTGGTAACGTGCACTAGTGATGTGTATAGCGCAATCAATTTAGAACACGCAAAAACGATATTAGATGAGCGTTGGGATAATCTGTTTCAATATAATTAACCTGCAAAGTTTACTTAACAACAAAAAAGCAGCTGAAACTTCAGCTGCTTTTTACGTTATCTAACAGGTGCAATTAGCTAAGCCGTTTGTTGCTTGTTAAATTTTGCATGTACTAGCTTATAAAGCGCGGGCAATATTAATAGCGTAAGTAGGGTTGATGAAATAATCCCTCCTACAACAACCGTTGCCAATGGCCTTTGTAGCTCAGCGCCGGTGCCTGTATTTAGCGCCATAGGAATAAACCCTAAACTTGCCACTAAAGCGGTCATAAGTACTGGGCGCAGGCGCGAAAGCGCACCGGTTTGTATCGCATCAATTAAACTAAGCCCATCGGCTCTTAATTGTTTAATAAACGACAGCATAACCACACCATTTAATACCGCTACACCGCTTAGTGCAATAAAACCAACGCCTGCTGATATTGAAAGCGGCATATCGCGTAACAATAACGCAAGCACACCACCTGTCAGTGCAAGTGGTACGCCGCTAAATATAATTAACGAATCACGCAGTGAATTAAACGCGCTGTAAAGCAGCCCAAATATAAGCAATAAAGTAACCGGCACCACCAGCGATAACCGCTTACTTGCCGATTCTAGTTGCTCAAACGTGCCGCCGTATTCAATCCAATAACCACTTGGTAAATTAAGATCTGAATTTAAAGCAGTTTGTGCATCACTTACAAAGCTTGCTAAATCGCGCCCTTCTACATTTGCAGTTACGGCAACATTACGCTTACCGCTTTCACGGTTTATTTGATTAGGGCCTTTATCAATCCTAATGGTAGCTACTTCGCCAAGCGGTACAAACGCAAGGTCGGGGTTGGCACTTTTGGGTACAGCCACTGGCAAACGCGCAAGCTGCGATATATCGCTCGACCATCGTTCATCTAAACGCACTAATAATGAAAAGCGTTTATCACCCTCATAAATAAGCCCCGTTTGCACACCGCCTATAGCAGCACTTACACTTTGCTGTATATCGGTTACGGTTAAACCTAACAGCGCCATATGGTCGCGAAGCGGCGTAACTGAAAGCGTAGGCAACCCTTCCATTTGTTCAAGGCGTACATCGGTTGCGCCAGTAATGTTTTGCACCAGCGCTGTGGCTTTTTCACCGTACTGTTTTAATGTTGATAAGTCATCGCCGTAAATACGCACTGCCACATCGGCCCGCACGCCAGCTATTAACTCGTTAAAGCGCATTTCTATAGGCTGCGTAAACTCATAGTTATTACCTGGCACTTCATTTACTAAATGGCGAATTTTCTTAACCAGTTCTTCTTTACTTAAAGCTGGATTAGGCCATTGTTCGCGCGGCTTTAACATTAAGAATGTATCGGCAACGTTAGGTGGCATAGGATCGTTTGCGACATCAGGCGTACCAATTTTTGAAAAGACCTTTTCAACTTCAGGTATATCTAAAATGGCTTGCTCTAACTCTTTTTGCATTTTTACCGATTGCTCAATGCCGGTGCCGGTAATGCGCAGTGCATGCATAGCTATATCGCCTTCATCAAGCTGTGGTAAAAATTCAGCACCCATATTTTTAACTTTGAAGCCAAGTGCGATTACGAGCACAGCAGCAATGCTTAGCATTACCCACGGTAACTTAAGCGATAAGCCAAGTAGCGGTTTATAACCTTTTTTAATACCGCGCATAACCGCATTTTCGCTCTCACTCACCTTACCGCGTACAAATACCGCAATAGCAGCAGGTACAAACGTCACTGCAAAAATAAGTGCGCCAACTAATGCAGCAACAACAGTAAATGCCATTGGCTGAAACATTTTGCCCTCTACACCACTCAGTGCAAACAGCGGTAAATACACCAGCATAATAATTAAAATGCCAAATACTGCTGGGCTGAACACTTCTTTACTGGCGGCGGTTACAACTCTTAAACGCTCATTTAATGTAAGTAGCCTGCCATGCTTGTGCTGCGCAAGGCCAAGTTGCCTTAAACAGTTTTCAACCACAATGACTGCACCATCAACAATTAAACCAAAATCGATTGCGCCTAAGCTCATTAAATTCCCCGAAACACGATTGCCAACCATACCGGTAATGGCAAATAACATGCTAAGCGGGATAACCATTGCCGTAATAAGCGCACCAGTTACATTACCTAATAACAGCAGCAAAATAACAATCACTAATACCGCACCTTCGAACAGGTTAGTTTTTACGGTTTCTATGGTTTTATCTACGAGGGTTGTACGGTCATAAACTGCCTCAACTACAACCCCTTCAGGTAAGCTAAGTTGTACATCTTTAAGTTTATCGGCCATCGCTTTTGCCACTACGCGGCTGTTTTCGCCAATGAGCATCATAGCGGTGCCAAGTACGGTCTCTTTGCCGTTATAAGTGGCTGCGCCAGTTCTTAGCTCTTTGCCAAAACGCACATTTGCGACATCTTTAATGCGTACAGGCGCATCATCGCGCTTAGCAACAACCGTGTTAGCTATGTCATCAATGGTTTTTAATTGCCCTGGCGAGCGCACTAAATATTGCCCGTCAAAACGCTCTATAAACCCTGCGCCTTGGTTGCTGTTATTTAATGTAAGTGCAGTTATTACATCGCTGAGCGTAAGCTTATAAGCTAATAGCTTTTCAGGCATCGGCGCTACCTGGTATTGGCGCTCAAATCCCCCTTGGCTGTTTATTTCGGTAACCCCTTTTACTTTTAAAAGCTGCGGGCGAATTACCCAATCTTGCAAAGTACGTAAGTCTTCTGCATTAAATGGCGTGCCATCGTCTTTTATCGCGCCTTTATTTGCATGCACAGAGTAAGTAAAAATCTCGCCTAGCCCGCTGGCAATTGGTCCTAAGTTTGGCTCAATATTGGCAGGTAAATCTGATCGAATACTCTGAATGCGCTCACTAATTTGCTGGCGAGCCCAGTAAATATCGGTGCCTTCGTTAAAAATAACAGTTACTTGCGAAAGCCCATAACGCGAAATCGAACGAGTGTAATCAAGCTTAGGTATACCTGCCATCGCAGTTTCAATTAAATAGGTTATTCGCTGCTCTGCTTCAAGCGGGGTAAACCCGAGTGCTTTGGTGTTAATTTGCACTTGTACATTAGTTATATCGGGTACGGCATCGACTGCTAAATTTTGGGTGTTGTATACTCCAAAGCCTGCAAATAAAAGCGTGAGTGCAAGCACCATCATGCGGCGTTTAACCGCAAACGAAACTATCCAGTTAATCATGCTGCCTCCTAGTGTGAGTGGCTTGCGCCACTTTTTAATATATCGGCTTTAATTACATAACTGTTTTGCGTTACATACTCACTGTTTGGCGAAAGCCCCTCGAGTACCTCTACCCACTCGCTGTTTTTAGCACCGAGTTTTACAGGGCGTACTTCAAACACATTGCCGCTTTTAATAAACACACTGGGTTTGCCGTTAAACTCTTGCACAGCGCTAGCTTTTACTCGCACAGCAGCATTTACATTTGCGATACTAACGTCGCTATTTACGTGCATGCCTGGGCGCCAATGGCCATCTTGATTTTTAAGCTCGATTCGCGCACGCGCAATATGTCCGCCCGTCATCATAGGTGCAATAAAAAACACCTCACCTTGGGCATTTAAATGATGATGTAAGTCGTATACTTTGGCGGTTTGCCCTATAGCGAGTTTTTCAATATTTTCAGGAAACGCCGAGAGCTCAACCCATACAGTTTCAAGATTGACTATTTGCATTAACGCGCTACTAGCAAGCTCACCGCGCTTTAAATATTGCTCGGTAATAACGCCTGTCATTGGGCTTTTTATGGTGTAATTTTGGAGTGTTTCACGGTTAGTGATACTTGCAAGCCTATCGCCTTTTTTAACGTTTTGACCAATGCTTACAAAAATATCGTTAACTAAACCGGTATAAGGCGCCATTACTTCTACGGTGCCGTGTGCGGTGGGGGCTATAACACCAAATAGAGTATCGGTTAGTTCAACGCTACCCGCTTTTGCAATCCCGGTTTTAATACCAGCACGTTCAATTGCTGCCTCGCTTAGCGTTGTACGCCCCTCTTCTTGCTCATAGTGGTAGTTTATTTTTTGCCCTTTATAACTTGCCATTACATCAAGCTTAAATGAGTGCGGTTCATTAACGCTCACGGTACTAACTAAATAATCATCTTCGGCTTTAAAGCGAATAAGCTGTGGCTTCTCACTTAAACGCTGCACGTTTATGGTTACGTCCAACTGATTTATATCCACAGCTTTATCGTTATTAAACCCATATATTCGCAGCTCGGTATTACCTGCAAACTGGGTTAATTTAAGCTCTAAATCAAGCGCGTTATTGGTTAGTAAAAACCCGCCGTGTGGGCCCTTTTCTTGGTGTTCATCTTCATGGCCTTCTTCATGACCTTCTGCGTGATGATTAGCCGACGCCATAGCCGTGCTACTTAATAATGGGAGTGCAAAAAATTGTGTAATTAATAATGCGATAAGTGTTTTATTCATGATTGATGAGTCTCAATTAAAGATTGGCCAGTTAAGCGCTCAAGAGTAAGTAGTACTTGATATAGTTCGCTATGGGTGTTGATAAGTGCCCGTTTAGAATCAAATAAAGCTTGCTGTGCGTCTAGCAATTGCAATACCGATATTTGCCCTTGTTGGTAGCTTTTTAAGCTTTGTTCTATCAGCGTTTTGGCTTGAGGAATAACGTGCTGCGCTAAAAGTTGTGCTTGCTCAGTTTTACCTTGGTAGTACGCATACAGCGTGCGTATTTGTTGGCGCAACTGAATACGCAATTGCCCTTGTTGCTCGTTAAGTAAGGTAAGTTGATGCTGCGCCGCCTCAATATTACCGCTATTAGAATTGCTTAATTGCAGCGGCATTGAAAACGAAAACACAAACGAGCTGGCGTCAGCTTGCTGGTTATAACGCACACCGCCGCCAAGCGTTAAATCACTTTGACCCGTTGATTTTTGCAGTGCTAAGTTGGCAGTTTGTTGCAAATATTGTTGCTGTAGCAATGCAAACTCAGGTGCACTATTAACCGCATCAAGCAATGCTTGCTCGCTTTTAAGAGGGGTAATGGCACTTAAATCACCGGCATAATAATCGCTATATACCTGTTTTTGCCAAAGCTCATTAAGCGCTAAACGAGCTCGCGATAATTCGCTATTTAGTAAAGCACTATTTAATTCAACTTGGCTTAATGCATAGCGCATACGAGTTACATCAGCAAGGGATGCAGCGCCTGCATTTGCACGCTGCTCTATTGCTTTAAGCGCCTGCTGTACTGTATTTCTTCGCTCTGTATTTAGTGCAATTAGAGCTTGGTATTTTAGTGCTTGATAGTAACGCTCAGCCGTTGTTGCTAAAAGCGCCAAACGGGTATTTTTATACTCAATTGTTTGCGCTTTTATATTAGCTGTTGCGTAATTTACGCGCTGTTGGCGTTTATCACCCAGCTCTATTAATTGGCTTAGCGCCAATGTGTATTGCGCCCCTTTAATGCCACTATAGGCCTCAGTGCCCATAATGTTTTCAGCTTCAAAGCTTACAACGGGATTAGGCTTAAGTGCAGCTTGGTCTTTTAAAGCGCTTAAGATTTTTTGATGATAAGGATAGCGCTTAAGCACTGCATTTTGCTGCTCGGTATTTATTAGCGCTTGCTTAAGCGTTAATACGTTTTGAGGCTCTTTTTTTGCCAAAGCGCTCTGTGTGGATAATGCGCACAGTAGCGCCACCA
Organism: Pseudoalteromonas sp. MMG006; assembly: GCF_018101025.1. Lineage (NCBI taxonomy): Bacteria > Pseudomonadati > Pseudomonadota > Gammaproteobacteria > Alteromonadales > Pseudoalteromonadaceae > Pseudoalteromonas > Pseudoalteromonas sp. MMG006. The sequence goes on along the minus strand of NZ_JAGJEJ010000001.1, from coordinate 153,695 downwards.
GCATTAGTGGTTTTTTATTCATATAGCATGTCCGTTTTTTAACAAACAGAGTTGGCTTAATCACTGCACTTGTATTAAAAACATGCGCGATCAAGCAACCTAAATATGCACACAACTAGCCTAACAACGCTTATTCGCAGGCAGTTATTTACAAAGTATTTAAAATTAGAAACTAGCTATAAAAATTAGGTGGCGGAACATCTGGTGGGTAATTCAAACCATTGTAACAAGCATTGTTTGTGGCTTGGCTTTGTTCAGGGCTTATAGAATGGTTTATCGTACTGTAGTAGCCACAGTGGCAATGCTGATGGGCATGAATTTCAGTAGGTGATTGCGTATCGTCGTCATTGGTATCGCTATGAGCGTGAATATGCTTGGCATGATCTACTTCTTCTTGTAAATGATACGCGGCAGCATCACAGCTAATAAAGCTGTGCACAAGCACTAAAAGTATCACGACTAAAAAGTAGTTTGAGCGCATTACCTACCTAAAACTATAAAATGAAATTTAAGAAATCGCACAATACCTTAAATTTATTCAAATGTAGAGAGCCACTCACGTTATTTTCTAAATTCACTTGGTGAAACACCCACTGATTTTTTAAACCGTTTAGAAAAATTATATATATTAGGGTACCCCACATAAGCGGCAATATGAGCAACAGGCCAGCGGGTATTTAGTAGTAAGCTTTTAGCTCGTTTAATACGTAAATAAATAAGCTGCTGCATTGGGCTTTTGCCATATTGCGCTTGGCATAACCTATGTAAATGCGGTGCTGAGTAATGCACGTGTTCGCACATAGCGTCTATTGTCCAATCAAACTGCAGGCGCTCTTCTACCTCTAAAAACAAACTGGTTAATCTGTTTTGCCCACCTATTTGTGGCTCACTTTGAAGCGTAGTATTTAAATAGTGGCTTAAAATAGGCATAACGCCTTCACGCAAAGTAGCGTTACTTTCGCTATATAAAAGCTCCATAGCTAAATGCAATGGCCCTAACTGCTGATTAGTTAATACCTTAGCGTGCGCTTGGTATTTGCAAGGTTTAGCCAAATCACATCCCATTTCTCGCTTGCTATTTTAACCTCAAAACTTTGCCGCGCAGGCAATATAGCTAAGCTATTTTCAGTTAATGAGTATTGGTTATTAATGGTTTTTAGCGTGCCCTGACCAGCCAAAGTATAAAAAAGAGTATGTTCAAGCGTGTTGGTACGTGCAACACAATAATCAACCAATAATCAACCAATAAATTAGAGCAACCTGCCAGCTCTATTCCAAGGTTTGGCATTTGTGACAGCGTCGTTAAATCAATAAACCGCTCTGGTACAAATAATATTTAACTTTTTTGGCTAAAAGTTATACCAACCTGGATAAATCTTTGATCAATTTAGCAAATTAAATTGCACTATAACGTCGTTAAAAATTTTTTATTTAGAACAACTAGATACAAAAATTTTGCCTAGTTCTAGCGTAATTTTCTTAACGTTAAATAAATCCCATATATAAGCAGATTGGTATTAAATATTATTTTTAGTCCACAAAAAGCCGCTAACTTAAAAGTTAGCGGCTTTTGTTTTACTAAAATAAACGTTTAGTTAAGCAAAATTAAGCAACTGCTTGCTCTAAAATTTCGCGGCTTTCTTTTAGCGTAATAGCTTGATTTTCGCCTAGAGCAACCATGCCGTGAGCTTCAAGTTTGCCAATAATATTGTCAATAGCAGCGGCTTTATCATCGCCATGTTCAGTAAGCTGGGTCGCTACGTCGAGGCTGTGGTAAAACGCTTCAATTGCTGCAATTGTTTGCTCAGCTAAGTCGTCAGATTGCGCAAGACCAAATACGTTTTTGCCCATTTGCTCAAGCTTTGCTTTTTTAACTGCAAATTGGTTGCGTAGTAAAGAAGGCTGAACAATAGCAAGTGAACGTGCATGATCAACACCGTAAGCGGCTGTAAGCTCGTGGCCAATCATATGTGTAGCCCAATCTTGCGATACACCAGAACCAATTAAACCATTAAGTGCTTGGTTAGCAGCCCACATAAGGTTTGCACGCCATGCGTCATCTTGGTTTTCAAAGTTATCACCTAAAGTTTTAAGCGTTCTTAAAAGTGCCTCTGCGTAACCTTCTTGAACTAATGCTGCCTCAGGGAATGTTAAATACTGCTCACAGGTATGAACCCATGCATCTACTAAACCATTTACAAGTTGGCGCTGCGGTAATGTTTTCATTACATCAGGGTCCATAATCGCAAATTTAGGCAGTACTTCTGGTGATGCAAACGGTAGTTTTTGCTTCGTTGCTTCTTTGCTCACAACTGAGTTTTGGTTAGATTCAGAACCTGTTGCTGGCAACGTTAATATTGCACCGATTGGTAAAGCGCTAATAATAGTATGCTTACCAGTAGGAATATCCCAACCTTCGCCATCATAAACAGCCGATGCTGCAATGTATTTAACGCCGTCAATTACTGAACCGCCGCCTACACCTAATACAAAGTCGATGTCTTGTTCTTTACAAATTTTTACTGCTTTATCTAGCACTTCAATTGTTGGGTTAGCGCCAACGCCCGAAAACTCAACCCAGTCAAAACCTTCAAGTGCTGCTGCAACTTGGTCGTACACGCCGTTCTTTTTAATTGAACCGCCGCCGTACACTACAAGTACTTTTTGATCTTTTGCGATCAAATCAGATAGTGCCGCAATTTGTTGCTGGCCGAATTGGATAAGTGTTGGATTTACGTAGCTAAATTTCATTATTTTGCTCCTAAGTGACGGTTAATTGCGATGTACTTTACTTAGTTCTCCATTCAAAGTATCTAATAAAGTATCGATGCATGCATATTAGTAGCAAAATAAACATAAAAAAAGCCCAATAACTCGCAAAAGCTTGCCTAAAACTATCAGCGTTGTTATTTTACGCAAAATACACTCATTTAAAGGCGCCTTTTATGCCCACCATAGCCAATATGTTGCAACAATACGCCGAGCATAATCAATTACTCAGCTTTGAAGGCACCATGGAAACTATTATTCCAGGCGTGTATTTTCATCGAGCAACTAAAAGCTCGCCGCGCCAGCCGCTTATATATAACTCAGGTATTATTATTGTTGGGCAAGGTCATAAAATAATTCATTTCCCTGAACATCAAATAAAATACGGTGCAGGCGACTACTTAGTCCTTGGCGTACCGGTGCCATTAGAGTGTGAAGCATTCACCGATAACGACTTACCTGTTATGGGCATTGCCGTAAATATAAACCCTACAATGCTTCACAAACTCGTGAATCAAATAATGCAGCATAAGCCTCTTTCAACGTCCTGCTCTTCAGCACAAATTGGCGCAGTGCAGTCGGCAACTCTAGATAAAGCAATGGAGCTCGTTACTCATAGGTTATTAACTGTTTTAAATAACCCCATTGAGGCAGAGATATTTGGCGAGGATATAGTAAAAGAATTGGTATATCGCGTGCTTTGTGGTCCACAAGGACATACTTTGATAGGGCTTGCTATGCATGATGGGCATTATGCACGTATTGCCCGAACGCTCTCAACGATGCATAGTAGTTATGCTAATCAAATTACGGTTGAAGGGTTAGCTGAAGAGGTAAACATGAGTATATCGTCATTTCATCGTGCTTTTAGGCAAGTAACATTTGAATCCCCTTTGCAGTATTTAAAAAAAGTACGCTTAGCCAAGGCTAAAGAACTTATAACTAGTAGTGGAAGTAAGGCAAATGAAGCTGCATTAAAGGTAGGTTATACGAGCCCTTCGCAATTTAGCCGAGAATTTAAACGCCACTTTAATAAAACCCCAAGTGAAGTACATCTACGATGAAAGTTAACTTATTTTTGCGCTAAATACATTATCGCTAGGTCGTGTTGATCTTTGGAGTTAAATTTGTTGCAGATGTTGGATTTTAGGCTGCACTGTGATTACTCAAACTACAATAAATTAAAATCTTAGATACATAAAGTCAGACTTAACTTCTTAATGTTGTTAGCACTGAAAAAGCCAGACTTCATAAAGTCTGGCTTTGTATTTCACTCTAATATCCATTTAGGCTGCAATTGATTTGGATCCCCATCAAAGGATCTTGCTTGTTTTGGTTATACCAAAGATAATTTTGCCCGAAAGTTTTTTTATTTTTCCAAAGTCCACTTTGAGCAATAAGCTTATATTTTGCTTAAGCGTATTAGGGTTTTAACGCACTACTGACAATTAGCGTTGGGGAAGTTATTAACCTGTGTTGCAATATGCTCATTGTAGCTGTTATTGGAAATTGCAGTTGTGCCGTAATAGCCCGCCTCTTCGCCAATCGTAAAGCTTTGTGATGCACTCAGGCCTGACTTTATAAATGCTTCGGCATCTGTTTTTGCATTGCCATAAGCACGAACGATCTTGATACCATTCGCCTCAAGTTTATTGATCTGTTCTGTTTTGTACTGTGCAGTTTTAAACAAACTGGTTTCGTTGCTCAAAGAAGTACGTAAATAACCTGGTGGTAAACCCATCCAAGACAACCATCTTCGTGTACCTTTTCCATACCAATAAACACGTGCGGTTAAAAAAATTGGTTGATAGCCCAAATCTAAATAGCTGCGTACTAAAGTATAAGCCCCGTCTTTTGCATCAGCATAATCAATCTCAGTGTAGTCACCAACTTGTTCGGCATCAGACTCAGTTAATGTGCCATCGATATCAAATAGCACTGCTTCTGTATTGGGTTCAACAACCGTTAAGTAGCCTTCAGTACCAGTTCCATCAGCAACCACACCGGCATAAATTCGATATTGACCAGCCGACATTCCACCCAATGATAAAGTCGCCTTACCATCACTATTTGTGGTCGCAGAAGTTAAGTACTGCCACTGCGTATCGCTTTGACCACGAATATAAAATTTAACTGTTTCGAACTCTAAATCCTTGTGTACCACGCGACCATAATCAAACTTTGCCGTCATAGTTATCGGATTACCAACAGCCGCGACTTCATCGTGGATCATGTGATAATTAGGCAACCAAGTGATAGAACGGTTCAAACCATTTTTGTACTGTCCAGTTTCGAAGTTAGGAGCACTAAAGCGCTGCTCCATAAATTCAGGTTGGGGGCATTGAGGTAGAGCAAAAACTGAAGAAGCACTAGTAAGCAGAAGAGATGCTAAAAGCAATTTTTTATTGTTCATATTTTTCCTTGAGTAAAAGTTTTGATTACTCAAGCAGCGTAAACAACAAACGTTACAGAAAAGTTAAAAAATAGAGTTTGTTGACTTTTTAGGGTTAAAATTCGTTTAATCCATTGAAGATTTGATCGCGGCGCAAGATATACAACCAAGCTGGTTCGCTCGCGGCGACTATGTCACTCTGCTGGCTTACATCCGTGTAAGAATAAGTACAAACCGAGCAAAGCTTCCGCGTCCTGTTCACTCCCCTTGCCTACATCCATGTAAGCAACAAAGAGTTAATCGTTCCTAGAAAGAACCCGACGGGCAGCGCATGTTTGGTATTTATGTTGCGTTATCGCCTACCTATGGGGAATAACCACACCACATAGGCTCTGTCTTGCCTAAAAGCCGAACACACTGTAGGAATTTCAACCACCAAAGATCAACACGCCCTACACAAGTAACTATACTTTTTTAAATAAAACCTCAGGGTTTACCATGGTTTTCATTTCAAGCACATTGCCGTTTGGATCTTCAATAAAAAACGTTTCTTGCTCAAACTCATCACCTATAAATCGACGATATGGTTTATCAAGGTATTCGATTCCAGCAGCTTCAATACGCTTTTTTAAACCATTAAATTCATCTTCAGACAAATGAATACCAAAATGCGGCACTGCAACTGCGCCCATATCTACATCGTGGCGAACAGTCGGTAAACGTTCAACACTTTGATGAAGTGTTAACTCATTTCCCCAAAAATCTATATCTACCCAGCGCCCCTCTTCACTATTACCTGTTTTACAACCAAGTACGTCACAGTAAAACGTTTTAGCTACTTTTAAATCACCAGCCGGAATAGCCAAATGTAGACAGTTAGACATAAATTACCTTTAATTTTTGGTTTTTGTATATTAATAGCCTTTATTATACATAAAATATAATTTATGAAACATTAACAGTAATAAATTGGCATAGTTAATACCTTACCAGTTTAAAAATTGAGCTTAATAACATTTAGCGCTAAAAGTAGTCTTTAATTTATTAGAGATTGTTAGAAAGCATAAAAAGATTAGTTTAAAATGTCCTCCTATGATTAAATTCTTATTTTTAAAATTCATCACTTTCTTTTTTGGCTTTTTAGCCTGCTTTGCAATGCACACTACTTTTGCATTGCCTTTAGTGATTTCAGCTGCTCTTACGGGCCTTGTTGGCTCGTTTATTCCTTTTCCTGCGCGTTATAAAAATCATCCATATGCGGCAATTTATGCAGGCAGTTTTGCCGGTATGTGCTCTACGCACTTAATTACAAGTTATTGGGAAATAGCAATAATTTCAGTTATTGGGGCAGGCCTATATGTACTTACCATAAATATGTTTACTGGTTTTGGCGGTAAGCTTGGCAGCGTAGCCTTTGCAAGCGTCGCTTTATTTATGTTGGCCAAAGGTGTCGCTTTATGAACTTAGAATATCCACTTATTGCTTTACTCGGCGCATTTTTAACATTCTATTTAGCCAAACATAATCGCTTTGATGGTATACGTGCATCGGCCTCGCTCACTATTATTGCTTATTTAATTTTGAGTGCCTTAAACCTCAATCCTAACTTATACTCAGTCGTATTTTTTGGCGGTACATTTATAGGCATGAGTGCCCCCCATCGTTTTGGTGTTTACACGGTTGCCAGCTCATCTATTTTATTTTCTTTATTGTTTGAGTACTTAGTACCAAAACTCGATGGGTACGGCGGCGCATTGGGTATAAGTGCGTTTTTGTCGGTGTGTATTTGCCACATGTGTATACTGCTTGGCGCACCAAGAAGTAAAAAACCAACCCCCTAATTAAGCAGTTGGGTATTTAAAGTCCTCCTTTTTTAAAACGAGAGTGAAATACAACATCAAAAAATTCATATCTGCGTATGTTCCTTTTTTCTACAGCTCTGTTAAAATCCTCCGCGAACTTTATTTACCGTGAATAAAGACTAATCATATATGGATTTATGAATATGAAAAAACTAATCGCAGTAGCAGCTCTATCTTTACTTCCTTTCTCTAACGCAATGGCTGACCAAGATATTGGTTGTGGTCTTGGCTCTATGTTATTTGCAGGCCAACAAGGTAAAGGCGTTAAAATTTTAGGCGCTACAACTAACGGTACTTCTGGTAACCAAACTTTCGGTATCACTTTTGGTACTTTAGGTTGTGACGGTACTGGTACTGTTACTTCTTCTGAAAAAATTGCTTTATTCATCGACGGCAACATGGAGCAACTTGCTCGTGATATGTCTCAAGGTGAAGGCGAAACGTTAGCAACTCTTGCTGAGGTTTGGGGCGTTGCAGATCAAGATAAAGCAGCATTCAACAAGCTTGCTCAAGCACAGTTTTCTTCAGTATTTACTTCTGAAAACGTAACTTCACAAACAGTTTTAGAAAACCTAAACACTGTTGTAGCAAGTGACGCACAACTAGCTTCTTATACTCTTTCTTAATCAGCTAATTTAGCCGGTTTTATATGTATAAATAAAGCCGCTAGAGTATCCTCTAGCGGCTTTTTTATGATTTAGTGATTATGAAAAAAATATTTTTTACCTTGTTAGTCGCGCTATTTAGCACACATTTAAGCGCTAAAATTTTTGATAACAGCGCCTTAGCTACACACCCTTACTGGCTAAAACTGGGCCACTATCGCAGCACAACGTTGAGTAACTGGAAAAGTGAAGTAGACAGTGCTGAGTTTTTTTTATCCCCTACAGGTAAAGTAAACCCAATAGATGAGCTAAATGCCACAATTAATGCATTTAATCGCAATCAAGCTAGTCTACAAAAATATAGCTGCCAATTTCCTGCTCGTTATACATGGCTAAAATCAAAAATTAAAAATAATTGGCCAACTCTTAACTGCCCTGAACTACAAGCTTGGCAGCAAATTATTAACCCTCAAGGGGTTACGCTTGTATTTCCTACTGCATTTATGAATAGTCCTTCATCAATGTTTGGGCACACTTTGCTACGTATTGATGCTAAAGATCAAACTCGTAATAAAGAACTTATTGCCTTTGCTGTAAATTTTGCAGCAGAGCCCGATGCCTCAGATAATGCCGTAATGTATGCATTAAAGGGATTGGTTGGTAGCTACCCTGGTAAGTTTTCGCTTATGCCCTATTATAAAAAAGTGCGTGAATATAATGATTTAGAATCACGCGATATTTGGGAGTACAAGCTGAATTTAACCGAACAACAAGTAGAACTTGTACTGCTGCATTTGTGGGAGCTGCAAAATGCCACTTTTGATTACTTTTTTATAGATGAAAATTGCTCATATCAGCTGCTTGCGTTGCTGCAATTGGCAAAAGAAGAACTTAATTTAACCTCACAATTCAATATGCAGGCAATACCTTCAGACACAGTAGCGGCACTGAGAGATAACAATTTACTGCAAGCGCCAAATTATCGCCCGGCGTTTGGCACTAAGTTGTATCACTATTCAACTCAGTTAAGCGATCAACAACTCAGTGATGCCAGAGCCTTAATGCAAGGTAAGCCATTAAATACACGTAATTACTCAGAGCAAGAGCTGGTTGCCATATTAGAGATGGCTTACGAATGGTTAAATTTTGAGTTTTACGATAAAGCCCTTAACCGCGAAGAAATAGCACCAAGACTTACCAAATTTCTCATAATGCGCAGTAAATATGCTGTTCCATCACCATTATCAAAGCCAGCAAAACCTAACGCATCACCAGAGCAAGGCCACGGTTCTTCAAGATTATTAGTTAAAAGAGTGCATAACAGTAACCTGCAACATACTACTAATTTAGCTTACCGACTCGCGTATCATGACTTATTAGATAGGCCTGCTGGCTTTATACCTGGTGCACAAATTAGTTTTTTTGATTTAGAAACCAATCTAACCGATAACAGTAATACCCACATTGAGCACTTTTATCTATTAGATGCTATGTCGCTTGCCCCCGATAACCGTGTATTTGACAGCTACTCGTGGAATATCAAAATGGGCTTTGATAGACAACCAAGCCAAAATAAACGCTCAGGTCGATTTTTTACTAAAGGTGGATATGGTAAGTCTTACGGCAACCCAAACAGTGTGCATGGCTATGTTTTAGGGCAATTGGAGCTAAATTCTGGCGATATAACTAATCAACTAAGTGTTGGAATAGGTAGCGAGGCGGGCGTAATTTGGCAGGCTAACAATAACCATAAATTAGCACTTACAGGCAATGTGTTTTGGTTAAGTGACAACGCAGTAAGTAGCCACAGCGAGGCTGCCTTAGTTTGGAATTATGCTGTATCACGTAATGTTGCACTACGAAGCCAAATAAAATATGAAAAGTGGCACAGCCACAACACTTCAGCAAGTGTAGCCATGCAGTTTTATTTTTAGTTACTTTGTTGAGCCTTAATTAATAAGTCTATTAACGCAATATAGTTAGCAACGGGCATCTTGGTAAGACCTTGGTGCCTACTTTATTTACATAAAATAAACATTAAATGTATACCTTTTAGGCAACACTCACTAGACTAGCGGTAATACTATTAAAAAAGATTTTTTTATGTTTGTGCGGGTTGTATTAAGTACCTTAGTAATAATGTTGTATAGCACAATATGCAGCGCACATTCGGTTACTTTTATTGCAGAAGATCTCCCTCCTTATCATTTTATAAATAAAAATAGCGAACCTGACGGTGCATTAATTGATATAGCAAAAGCGGTTATAAAGCAGAGTAATTTATCCGCAGAATTTGAAATAATGCCTATGGCCCGTATTTTCAAGCAGCAACAAGCAAACCCCAATGCGATTATGCTATCGCTATTAAAAACGCCTAATCGTATAAATAAGTTTATTTGGTTAGGCGAAGTATATTTTGCAGATGCTTACCTGATTAGTTTAAAAAGCCACATAGACGAGGTCGTGCACCTAAATTACGCAAAAGAATATAAAGTGGCGACTATCAGAGGGTATTCAAGCGAAGCTTACTTAAGGCGCAAAGGCTTTACAGAAAATAAAAACTTAGTACTTGTTAGCTACTACCAACAACTTTGGCAAATGCTATATAAAAGCCGTATTGATTTTGTTGTTACTAATACACTTACACTCGATAACGAATTAAAAAGTTTAGGGCTCGATCCAAATTTAATAACTAAACGTATTCATTTAGATGAACTTCCTTCTTCGCTTAACTTTGCCGCTAATAAGCTGTTAGATACTCAATCTGCACACGCGATTACTAGAGGTTTAAAACAAATAAAAGAAAATGGCGAATACCAAGCTATTTTGCAAAAGTGGCAGCTATCATTACCAAGTACTGCCAACTAATTGTAATATATAGCGCCTATAATTTATGCAACGCTAACAGCACAACTTGGCTATGCGAAGAATTAAAACACCACAAGGTATAAAGCTTCATTACCAAGATGAAGGCGATAAAAAGTCACCTGTAGTCATTTTAATTATGGGGCTGGGCGCGCAAATGACCGTATGGCCCGACACGCTTTACTATGGCTTAGTAAAAAAAGGCTTTAGGGTCATCCGTTTTGATAATCGTGATACCGGCTTTTCAACTCACTTAGATTATTACACCAGCCCCAATTTATTTAAATCATGGCTTAGTAAGCGCTTTCCAATACGTACTAAACCCCCTTACTTACTGGACGATATGGCAGATGATGTGCTCGCACTCATGGCTGCACTTAAAATAAAAAAAGCGCATATGGTAGGCGCTTCAATGGGTGGAATGATAGCTCAGTTGATTGCAGCTCAACATAAAAAGCAGGTAATAAGCTTATCCACTATTATGTCATGTTCAAGCCTACCTAGATTAAGTGCTAAAAGTATTGGTGTATTTATAAAGCTTGCTAAATTGCAGCCTAAAACCTGCGGCCGAGAAGAAGCTATAAACTACAATATTAGATTAAATCAAATAATTGGAAGCCCAGCTTATCCTCAAACTGAAGACGTATTACGCCATCATGCAACTCAAATTGTAGATCGTGCCCATAACCCCAACGGCTATAAACGCCAATTAACAGCTATGGCCGCAAGTAAAGATAGGCTGCATTTAATTCGTAAAATTAAAGCGCCAACCTTGATCATTCATGGTAGTGATGATGTGGTGTTCCCGCTCAATGCCTCTAAAAAAACGGCAGCACTTATAAAAAAATCGAAATTAAAAGTAGTCCCTGGTATGGGCCATAACTTTGCCCCTGAGCTAATGCCAAAAATGACAAAATGGCTCACTAAGCACATAAAAAAAGCGCAGCGTAAGCACTTAAATAAAAAACAAAATAAGCAAAAGCAGTAAAAATACACCATTGGTTATACCAATAACCGCGTTGAAAATAACAAATTGGTAATGTTGATATTTATAATTGGTATGTTAAATTAAAGCCAAACGAAGTTAATATCGTTCACTTTAACTATCATCACACAGAGACAACAATGAAAAATCCAACATCCACTTTTAAACTCACAGCACTCGCTGCTGTTACCTCTTTATTGTTTATGGGCTGCGCTAGTACAAGCACTAAGGTTGAAAACAATGCTGCAGTACCAGCGTCAAAATTTGATTTATCACACTGGAAAATAAACGTACCCGTTGATTTAGACAACGACGGTAAAATTGACACAATCGACGTTGAAGAAATCCAAAACTATGCGCATCCTGATTTTTTCTATCTTGATGATCAAGGTTATATGGTATTTACCTCACCAAATAAAGCGCTCACCAGTGCTAATTCTACCAACACCCGTAGTGAACTTAGACAAATGATCCGCGGATCAAATACAAAAATTAAAACTAAAAGTCCAAAAAACAACTTTGCACTTGCCGTGCACCCTCTATCAGAGCGTTTTGGCTCGGTAGGTGGGAAAATGGAAGCCACTTTAAAAGTGGATCATGTTGCTTTACGTGCTACAAACCCAAATAAAAAAGCGGCTTATTCCGTGGTTGTTGGGCAAATTCACGCTGGTAAAGATCAAGCATTAATAGATACAAAACTAGGCTTTGGCTGGGGCAATGAACCGCTTAAGATTTACTACAAAAAATGGCCAGATCATAAAACGGGTTCAATTTTTTGGAACTATGAACGCAACTTACCAAAAAAAGATTCTAACCGAACCGATATAGCCTACCCTGTTTGGGGTAACACGTGGGAAAACCCAAATGATCCAGGCGACTCAGGTATCGCACTAGGTGAAGACTTTAGTTACACAGTTAACGTCCATGGTAATTTAATGCACCTTACGTTTAGTGCTAAGGGCAAAGAAGATGTTAATTATTCTATTAATTTAGGTAATAACGTAGATGCCTATGGCAAAGTCGATGAGAAAGATCATCCTAACGGCTATGCAGCCGATTGGCATTACTTTAAAGCAGGTGCTTACAATCAATGTAGTACCAAAAATGCCAAAGGTATTTGGTACCCAGGCTGCTTAGGCACTGGCGATTGGACTACCGACAAACAAAATGGCGATTACGCGCAAGTGAGCTTTAAAAAATTAGTATTAAGCCCATCAACTAAGCCGTAAGCGCTGCAGTGGTTAAGTAATTTTTAAGTGATGTAAACAGTGGTGTAGGTAAGTTATTAATATCATACCAGCGCCACTGAATACATTTATTAGGCTCCTTTAACACAGGTTCACCGCTTTCATAATCAGCTTTTACGTATAAAGTAATGTAATGTTTGTTTTCAGCAGTAAAAATATCATTAGTGTAATCAAGTTTAGTAATTTTACTTACATTTAGCCCTGTTTCCTCAAATACTTCGCGCATCGCGCACTGTTCAATACTTTCACCAAACTCCAAATGTCCACCAGGTGTAGCCCATGTATTAGCACCATGCGCACCTATTCGCTCCCCTAACAAAATAGTGTTCTCGCGCATTATAATAACCGCAACCCCTACTCTTACTATGTTACTCATATCGTGTTTTCACTTATTTTTAATGCAAGCTATGCTGAGCGACTCGTTTTATTTTGTCAATTTTGCAGTATAAAAAACAGTATTGATTAAATTTTGGCCGACCATAGTCGAATACCTAATACTCAAAAAAAGACCTACCTTTTGTAAGGTCTCTCACACACTAAGTATTAGGAGCCATTATGTTAGGCCCATATAAACAGCACTATAGTAACTTTAAGCAAAACCCAGAGCAGTTTTGGCTCAAACAAGCAAAGCGCCTGCCTTGGTACAAAACACCCAAACACGCCTACACACAAGACATCGATGGCCTTTACCATTGGTTTGATGGCGGTGAATTAAATAGCTGTTTTTTAGCGCTTGATCAGCATGTAATTGCAGGCTTTGGGGATCAAGCGGCTCTTATTTACGACTCTCCTGTAACTAATACCAAGCAAACCTATAGTTACTTACAACTACAACGACACGTGGCTAAATTTGCAGGAGTAATGCAATCGTTAGGCGTTAGTAAAGGCGACCGTGTTGTTATTTATATGCCTATGATCCCACAAGCTGTAATAGGTATGTTAGCGTGCGCTCGCTTAGGGGCAATTCACTCTGTTGTATTTGGTGGGTTTGCAGCCCACGAACTTGCTGCACGCATTGACGATGCTAAACCAAAACTAGTACTGAGCGCCTCATGTGGCGTAGAGGTAGATAGCATTATTGAATACAAACCCCTGTTAGATAACGCCTTAGACCTTGCCACACACAAGGTAGATCATTGTGTTATTTATCAGCGCGAGCAAGCAATTGCGCCATTAACGCCTACGCGCGATATTAATTGGGACAACGCAATGCAAAGCGCCAAAGAAGTAGCGCCTGTTGCCGTTGATGCAAGCGATCCGCTTTATATTTTATATACCTCTGGCACCACAGGCACACCTAAAGGTGTAGTACGCGAAAACGGCGGCCATGCAGTTGCTATGCACTACAGCATGGAAACCGTTTACGGTATGCAGCCCGGCGATGTGTTTTGGGCCGCATCAGATATTGGCTGGGTAGTTGGGCACTCATATATAGTGTACGCACCGCTTATGTACCGCTGTACCACCATTTTATTTGAAGGCAAACCTGTTCGCACACCCGATGCCAGTGCATTTTGGCGAGTGGTTGAAGAGTATAAAGTAAATGCACTATTTAGCGCGCCAACTGCATTTAGAGCCATCAAAAAAGAAGACCCAAATGCAAAAGGGTTTAAGCAATACAACACCCGTAGTTTAAAACGACTATTTTTAGCAGGCGAGCGGCTAGACCCGCCAACCTACAATTGGCTTAAAGAAAAAACGAATCTGCCAATACTCGATCACTGGTGGCAAACCGAAACCGGCTGGGCAATTGCCTGCAACCCCGTAGGCATAGAAGAGTTAGTAACAAAACCAGGTAGCTCAACAGTGCCAACCCCAGGATTTGATGTGCAAATATTGAATATGCATGGCGAGCAATGCGCACCAAACGAACAAGGTGCCGTAGTAATAAAGCTGCTACTGCCACCTGGATGCCTGCCAACTATTTGGCAAAATACATCGCGCTTTAAAGCTGGTTATTTAACACAATACCCTGGTTATTACCTTTCAGGCGATGGTGGCTACATAGATGATGATGGCTACTTATTTATAATGGGCCGCACAGATGACGTAATAAATGTGGCAGGCCACCGGCTTTCAACTGGCGAAATGGAAGAAATAGTAGCAGCGCACCCAGCCGTTGCCGAATGTGCCGTGTTTGGGGTAAGCGATAACCTAAAAGGCCAACTGCCTATGGCTATGATTGTGCTTAAAAATGATTTTACAGGCTCACCTATCGATGTAGAGCAAGAACTCGTGCAAACAGTGCGCAACCAAATAGGCGCTATAGCGTGCCTTAAAACAATAGTAAGTGTAGAGCGATTACCTAAAACTCGTTCAGGTAAAATACTACGTAAAAATTTGCGCCAACTAATCGATGGCGACGAACTACAAATACCATCAACCATAGACGATGCTGGTATTTTTGAAGAAATAAACCAACTAATAGCACAGCGCTAAGCTCAAACTAACATAGCTAGTATGTATCAATAGCTATGTTAGTTCACGCCACTCTAAAATTACTTATGCTTACTATTTTTATAAAAATAGGCAACCGATTAAAAACTCTAGTAAAGTACAAAATGTAACTATAATAAGATGTACTCATGATAATGTAGGATTTGTTGATGTTTGTTTTAAGTAAAAAGTATCTAGAAATTAAAAATGATAAAGATGAACTAGTTAAAAAAATTGAAGAGTTGACTGCGCATAACGAACTACTAGCACAAGAGAACAAGCACTTAGAACAACAACTAAGCTTTACACAAACCACAAATGACGAACAATTTACCGAAAGCTTACTTTCAAGTTCTATAGGTTGCATAAGCCAAATTGAAGGTGTTCGCCAAACGGTACTTGAATCTTACTCAACCATTGAGCAAGAAAGCCAAGTTAGCCATCAAATAAATGACCTTTTAAATAACTCAAATGAATCTTTAACGCATATAGCCAGTGAGATGGAGCTTATGACCCATAAAATGGGGAGTATGAGTGAAAACATATCAGGCCTCTCAAGCCTTGCTGGTAGTATAAATACCTTTGTATCGACCATATCTAAAATATCTGATCAAACAAATTTATTAGCACTTAATGCAGCGATTGAGGCTGCCCGAGCAGGCGAAGCTGGCCGAGGTTTTAGCGTGGTTGCCGACGAGGTACGCGTACTTGCCACTAATACTAATAAATCGGCTCAAGAGGTGGCCGACCTAGTAAAAGAAATTATCGATAAAACGGAAGTAACCGTTACCTCGGCTGACGACATACAGCAAAATAATACACAACTTACTAGCAATTTTGCATCGTTAAATAGCGATTACGCATCAATCATTGATTTTTGCACCAACATGAAAAACACCATTTCACAGGCATCTATTCGCTCATTTATTCAAACAGTTAAGTTAGATCATATTGTATACAAAGGTGAAGTGTACGCCGTAGCTAATGGCAAAATTAATAAATCGATAGATGATTTTACCGATCACACAATGTGCCGCCTAGGTAAATGGTACAAGTCAGACGAATCAAATGAATACAAATCGCTAAGCGCATTTAAACAAATAGATAAGCCTCACAGCGAAGTACACAAAAACGGCGTTCAAGCACTGCAATTAATTAAGCAAGGCAAAAAAGCTGAAGCAGTTAAACATATACACTTAATGGAATCAGCCAGTGAGCAAGTAATGCATTTACTCGATCAGCTAGTTCGTTAAAAATTAGCGGGTTAAATTAATTTTAACCCGCAACTTTACCCTTAAATGAAATTTTTTTCTTACTCGCACTTTCTTACTTACTACTCATAACGTTTAACTGGAATGTGCATGCTTCGCTTATTAAAAACACTACTTGCCACCAACCTACTATTTATCGGGTTTATGGCGCAAAGTTACGAAATAGAAGATTTAGGCGATGGCCTCCACCGCTTTATTGACGACAGACACCGTTCGGTATTTTTAATTACCCCACAAGGCGCAATCGTTACCGACCCACTTAATAAAAAAGCAGCCACATGGCTAAATGAGCAAATTAAAACGCGTTTTAATGTGCCAGTTAAATATGTTGTTTATAGCCACAACCACAGTGACCACATTTATGGTGCTGAAGTATTTAAAAGCCCACACACAACATTTGTTGCACATAAACTGACCGCACAAGATATAAAAAATACATACATGACCACGGTTATGCCCTCCCTCACTTTTGATGACGAGCTGACTCTTAATTTGGGCGGTTCAACTGTAAAGCTTAATTACCACGGGCCAAACGATGGAAGAGGCTCTGTAAGCATGCTGTTCGAAAAGCAAAAAACCTTATTTGTTGTCGATTGGATAGTCATTGGCAGAATGCCTTGGCAAAAACTGTGGAGCTACGATATTCAAGGTATGATTAACTCAACCCAAGCGGTACTCCAATATGACTTTGATACTTTTGTGGGCGGGCACGCTGATGTTGGAAGTAAAGCGGATGTAACACGTTATTTAAGCTATATAGAGCAGCTTTATAGCCAAGTTACCGCAGGTGCACTTGCAGGGCAAAGCCTAGAGCAAATAAAACAAAACGTTAAACTCGATGAGTTTTCAGATTTAAAGCAATACAAAGCATGGCTACCACTTAATATTGAAGGGGTATACGAGCGCTTAATGGAAGAGTCTGGCATGGGTTGGCGCAGCGATTTATAGGTTTGAAACCGGTCTTTTTTCAAATCAAATATTTAAATACAAAGGCATTAGGGCGCTACTGCCTTTGTAAATACCCCCTTTTACACTTCCCTTACGTTTATTGACAGCACTATACAAAAAAAGGTTTATCTTAAAGCTGATATAAAGCCGAAAGAGGATAAATACCTATGAACTTATCTTTAAAAATTATTGGTATAGCAACAATGGCAATAACCATGAGTGGGTGTACTGTCTATCAAAAAGCGCCAGCGGTGCATAAACCTTATAAAAAAACGGTTAAAGTGGCCGCTCCTTTACCAGTTGCTGAGCACAATTCGCCTAACATCATAATAGTTAAAACAAAACCGGCAAAAAAAGCCTGCACTAAGCACAAAGATCATTGGCATTGTAAACGCTAACTAACCACTGTGCGGTAGTAAGGTTATTTATAATATTAAAATAACCCCACACTGGGGCGAGTGGCCTTTGTTGGTTGAACTTGCAGTAGCATTTTTGTTTATTAGGCAAAGCAGCCTAAGTAGTGTGGTTGTTCCCCATAAATAAGCTATAACGCAGCATAAAACCAAATATGCGCTACCTTTTGGGTTCAATCTACAAAGCTGAATACGCCCTAGGGCCTGTTTATCTTTCGAGGTTAAATTTGCAGCAGACTGTTTGGTATTTAGGCAAGACAGAGCCTATGTAGTGTGGTTATTCCCCATAAATAGGCGATAACGTAGCATAAATGCCAAACAGGCGCTGCCCAAAGGGTTCTGCCTAGGGGCAATTTACTCTTTGTTACTCGGTTTTTACTTATTCTTACATGGATGTAAGTCATTAGGGTAACGCAGGAGCAGCTACCGAGCCCACTAGGTTACAAACCTCGCGCCGCGATTAAATAGCCCCTAGATTGAACAAATTTTAATCCTGAAAGGTCAACAGGCCCTAGTTAAAGTCAACCACAACCTCATAGCGCCCTGGTAGGTCATTTATCTCATAAAACCAGCCATGGCGCTTTATTACTTTTTCACTTAACTGCAAACCAAGCCCGTAACCTATACTGGCGTTTTTTGTGGTTTCGTCACTTATAAAAACTTCCTCGTTTTGAGTGCTGCAATTTACTACCGTAACCTTGCTGCCTTGTTGCGTAATATGCACCTGCCCGTGTTGCGTATGCTGATATGCGTTACGAATTAAGTTAGTTAGCACAATATGACAAGCTGTAGGCTCCGTACTAACTACACTATGTTGTTGGTCTGAGCTTATAAGTACAGTAACCTCCTTAGCATTTAACAAATAACCAAGTTCGTTACTTAATGTAGTTATTTTTTCACTGAGATCGACTGGCTCAATTTCACCTTGCTGTTCATCACTTCTGCTAAGCCAAAGTAACGTATTCGTTAAATCGCTCATGGTTAAACCGGCGCGCTCTATTCGCTCAAGGGTAAGCTGTTGCTTATCACTCAACGGGGCTTTTTCGCTTAAACGATTGAGTAGCTCAACATTGCTGCGAATAACCGAAATAGGCGTGCGCAACTCGTGACTTGCATAACTTAAAAAACGCTGTTCGCGCTCTACACTTTCGTGCGCTGAAAGCAAACTACTGCGTATTAGCGTGGCCAGTGTATTTAGTTCGTTGTAATTAAAATCCGGCGGCGTTTGTTGTAAATTAGCTTGGCTAAGCGATTTAGCCCATTTTTTTAATGACTCAATTGGCTTAGCAATTTTTTTCATAATCATAAATAAAAAAAATGCAAACAATGTAATAGCCGCAAGTGCCGTTAAGGCTATCCAAAACACCCTTTGCATTGGTTTTTCATCGGTGACTTGTGTTTTAGGGCGGTCTTTTTCAAGCATGATGCGCGATACATAACGCGACTCTCCAGCTTCGTTTTGATAATACACGGCAAAAAATAGGTTTTCGGGCATCGAAAAAAAAGATGACTTATCTGCCCTTTTTTGAAGTACGCCATTGTGAGTTGGTTTTGTAAATCGTTGCTTTATCTCCTTTGGCATATCTTCCCAGCGACTAGCAACACTAAAACCGACCATTTCAATAGGTTGCCCATCTTCAACCTTTGCCGTTTGCGAAAGCGCAAACATAACGCCATTTAAGCCTTTATCTAAACCATCAACAAAATAGTTAACACTCAAAAAGGAAAAACCGATAGCCATAATCGAGCTTAATAGCAGCATGCTGGCAAAAAAATAAAGCCTCAAGCTGGGTCTTATTTTCATTGTGCATCTCCTTGCACTGTTTTTATCGCAAAGCCAATATTAGGGATGGTTTCTAGCTTTACTTGCTGGGTCGCAGCTTCTAGCTGCTTGCGTAAGTGGTAAATATGCACTTTTAAACTATTACTGTCGGGCTGCTCTTCTCCCCAAATGGCTTGCATAATGATACTACGTGTAACTGGCTGTGGCGCTTCGCGCACAAGCGTTTTAAGTAGCTTAAAAGCAATAGGCGAGAGCTTTAAAGTACTCTCCCCTACTATGGCACAGTGCTTGGTCAAGTCTAACTGTAAATTGGCTAAAGTAAGGCGTTTTACCTCACCACTTTTACGCTTTGCGAGTACTTGCACCCGTGCTACCAGCTCTTTCATGGCAAAGGGCTTTACTAAATAATCGTCACTGCCGGCGGCAAAGCCCTCTAGCTTATTATCAAGACTATCGCGTGCTGTAAGCATTAACACGGGTGTATTTTTGCCTTGTTCGCGCAATTTTTTGCACAGTGTTAAGCCGTCCATTTTGGGCATATTAATATCGAGAATAATCATTTGGTACTGATTATTTTCTATTAAATTTAGCCCCATTATACCGTTACTTGCATGGTCACACGATATGTCTTCTATATCGAGATAATCAACAATAGTAGTGGCTAGGTCTATATCATCTTCAACCAGTAGTACGTTTATCATTAAGAGGCGGCTCCTTGGGTGCGCTTACCACTTAAAAAGTGTAACACATTGGTAAGTAGGCGCTTAATGTCTGTTTGAATCATTAATAATGCAGGTATAAGGATGAGAGTAATCACAGTGGCAAACAAAATACCGTAGCCTAATGATGCCGCTGCAGGGATTAAAAACTGCGCTTGCAAAGAGGTCTCGCTTAACAGCGGGATCAAGCCTGCGTACGTTGTTACTGAGGTGAGCATGACTGCACGCAAGCGGCTTGTACACGACTCAACAATTGCATCGTGTGTGTTCATACCCTCTTCTTTTGTTAACTCGTTAAAGCGCGAAACAAGTAACAAGCTGTCGTTTACTACAACTCCACTTAGCGCCAAAATACCGTTGAGCGATAATATACTAATGGTTAAGTCGTTCCACCAATGGCCTAAAATAGCCCCCACAATACCAAATGGAATTGCCACCATAATTAGCACCGGTTGAATATATGATTTAAGTGGAATCGCCAGCAAAACGTAAATAACCAGTAATGCGGCTAAAAACATCGTGCTCATAGAGCCTGTGGTTTCATCTTGCTCTTCGGCTTCACCTGCAAAGTGTATACTTAAGTTCGGAAACTGCGCAGTTAACTCCGGTACTAAGTCGCGGGTTAAGCTGTCTACTAATTCATTAGGTGCTATAACATTTTTATCTACTTGGGCACTTAAATAAATAGCACGTAGGCCGTCGATACGGGTTATTTCATCTTGTTGGTATTCGCTACTAATACTTGCTACGTTAACCAGCGGTACAATTGTACCATCGGGCAAACGTATACGAGATTGCATAATATCGGCAGGTGTTTTACGGGCGTTTTCAGGGTAACGTACACGTACTTTAATTTCGTCTTTATTGCGCTGGTATCGCTGTACAATAGCCCCACCAAAGGCTTGCAACACTTGCTGTGATAAACTGGCGGTATCCATACCTAGTGCGCGCCCTTGTGCATTAAGGGTAAATTTAAGTTGCGGTTGCCCTGGGTTGAAATTGTCGTCTATACCATTAACGCCTGCAATACTTTCTAAGCGCTCTTTAAAAATAGCGCCTGCTGCCATAACGGTTTCATCATCCCACGCTTTTAGCTCTACTTTAAAGTTATCGACCATTTTGCGCGTGGCTAATACTTGTAGTTTTTTACTGCCCTCGGGAGTACCTGCTACACGTTGCCATTCTTGTGCAAATTCGGTCGCGGTAAACTCACCTTCATTTAATAACTCAACACTTACAGAGCCGCTGGTATCGCTGCTACTTAATACTTGTAAACTCGTAATTTCGCTTTCTTTTGAGTCATACTTATCCATTAAATTTTGCTGTGCTTTTAAGGCACTTTGCTCAAGCGCTAACAAGTTTTTATTAGTTTGCCCGTAAGCCACATCATTTTGCATAACCAGCTCTGCACTAACAGTATCGCCAGGAATACTTGGGAAGAACCCCACTTTAACCGCGCCGGTCATTGGCATGCCTATAACCAATATAAAAAAGGCAATAAACGCAGCCACTATGGCGTACCTAAAGCGTAGTGAGTATTCAATAACACGGCGATAAATGTGCGCACTAAACCAGTTTAAGCCACTGTCTGCACCGTGTTGTACTTTAGACCATAAACCACTAATGCCTGATTTAAGCTGGCGTTTGGTACTAATATGCGCCAAATGAGAGGGTAAAATAAGCTTTGACTCAACAACTGAAAGCAGTAAACAAATGGTGACCACGGTTGCAAATTGCGCATATATTTTACCTAAATTCCCCGACACATTAGAAAGCGCCATAAATGCAGCAACCGTCGTTAGTACACCAAAAATAGTAGGGACGGCTACTTTCATAGTGCCTAAAACAGTATTATTGAGCGTATCACCATGCTTTTTACGAGTCGTGTAAATACTCTCCCCGACGACCACGGCGTCATCCACTACAATACCCAGCGCCATAATAAAACCAAAGGTGGTCATTTCGTTAATAGTAAGTGCGGTATAGCTGTCGGTCATAAAATACAGCGTACCAAAAAACACAAATGGCAAACCACCAGCAACCCACAAGGCAACGCGTACGTTTAAAAATATGGCTAAAATAACAAACACCATAATAATACCGGTTACGGCATTTTTGGTGAGCAACGATAAGCGCTCAGTGATCATAGTGCTTTTATCTTGCCAGCTTTCAAGCTCTACATTTTGCGGCAACAACCCGCGTTCGTGCCATTTATCAATGACACTTTGTGCTTGCTCAACAATGCTGGTTATATCGCTATTTTCATCCATAAGTATTTCAATACCTATGGCATTTTGTTGATTATAACGACTTAGTGAGTTGGTATCCTCAGCAAAACTGTCGGTAACAGTTGCTACATCACCGAGTTTAATTTGCGAGCCAGCAGGCGTTGTAAGTAAAACGATATCAGCAAAGTCACGCTGCCAATAAGCTTGCTCGGCTGCTTTTAAACGAATAATTTTATTACTATCACGTAGACTTGTTGAAAGCGGGCTTGATGATTCGTTATTAATCACTTCGCTTACATCACTGATAGTTAAGCCGTAGGCTTGTAATTTACCTTCGTCGATTTCTATCGACATCATAGGATCTAATACACCTGACTGAGTAACGTCACTTATTCCTGACTCAGCAAGTAAATCGGCTTTAAGCTGTTCACCTAAGGTTTGTAACGTATGACGGTCGGCATCACCAAATAATTGCAACGTGAGTGCATGATCTTGCCTACGAGCTTTATCTATAACAGGTTGCTCGGCATCTGCCGGAAAGTTGTTTATAGCATCAACTTGGTTTTTTACATCAGTAAGTAGCTCATCAAGTGAGTAATCCGTTTTTTTCTCAATACTTACATGGCTGCCGCTGGCATCTGATGTTGAAGTAATACGCTTAATACCGGGTACGGTTTCGAGTGCTTCTTCTATTTTAAGGGCTATGCCTTCCTCAGCTTGCAGGGCATCGCCACTGTCGTAAACCACCGATACCGAAATGGTATCAGGTTCAAGGCTCGGAAACGCCTCTTTACGCAATGTAGAAAGCGACATTATACCCATTACTATTACGCTAATTAGTAATAAATTAGCCGCCACTGAGTTATTTGCAAACCAATTAATAATGCCATGCAGCGGGTTATGTGAGCTAGGCGATTGTGGTGCTTGATGTGGACTCATTATGGCATCTCCTCAACAATGGGGTTTACCCGCATTTCGTTTAGGTAGCTCACTAATGGGCGCGCCACTACACGTAAATTACTTTGCCCAGCAATTGGCGATATATAAACATAATCATTGCGCTCAAAAACCTTATTTGCGGTGGTACTTACTAATGTATTTTGTTCACTGACATACCAAATTAAGCCTTCTTGCGAAATCGCCGATGCAGGAAGTTTAATAACATTATCAAGCGTTTTACCGGCAATTTGTACAGCTAAAAAAGTACCGGGTAACAAGGGAGTTGCTTGTTCAAAAGGTTTATCGAGGGCAACCACTACGCTGCGCTGGCGTGAACTATCATCAAGGTGTTGCTCAAATCGTGCAATGTAACCTTGCCACTGATTTTGGGTTGTTACATCACTTAAAATAACCTCTTTGCTTTTATCACTTGCTAGGTTTTGCCACTGATTCAACGATAGCGGCACGCTAATCTCTACTTTGTCGGTACTGTTTAACGTAGCGAGTGTATCGCCAATATTTACGTATGTGCCAAGGTCAATATCGCGAGACAATACCACAGCATCAAACGGCGCACTTATATGGGTGTTTTTCTCATCACGCTGGGCGGTTTGCAGTGCATATTGGGCGTTATCAAGTGTGGCTTGTGCGGCCTCTAGCTGAAGCGTTCTAAATACCAGTGGCGAGCTAGGTGCTTGTGTTACCCCTGAGCGTTCCCACTCTCGCTTTGCTTGGTTTCCTAAATCTTGCTCTTCTTGTAACGCTAATTTTGCATCAGCAAGTGCGGCTTTAGTACTTGCGAGGGCTTGTAGGTATTCGGTGTTATCAATTTGTGCAAACACTTGGTCTTTAGCAATTAAATTACCAGTGGCAAATTGCTCACTCATATTGATGACTTCGCCTTTAACTTGCGCTTTTAACGTTAATGTCCAGTGTGCTTTTGCTTCACCGTGGCCACTAACATATGCCTGATAAGTACCGGGTATCGCGTTAATTACCGACACATTCGGTGCTATAGCATCAACTTTAGCAGGTTTAGAGCCATGTGCCTGCTGCGCCATTTTATGACTGTTATATGCCACAGCAATCCCTATAGATACCACTGCAATAAGGGTTACAACAACAGGTATTGGGGAAATTTTCATGATGATACTCCAAGGCCTAAAGCAAGACCTAAATCGATACGGTTAGTTAAAAGGGTGTAATTTATTTGGCTAAGCTGAGCTTGCAGGTCGTACACTTGTTGTTGCACGGTAAGTAAGTCTAAAATATCAACTAAACCTTGTTGATACTTACTTTGGTAATTACTAAAGCTGCGCTTTGCGCTGGTAAGTGCTTTGCTTATTTGAAGTTGCTGCTGCGTTAATGATTGCTCTTGACCCAACGCGTTTTCTACTTCGTTTACCGCACTAAGTAGCGTGTCTTGGTATTGCCAATAAGCTTGCTCAGCATTGAGTTTGGCTACATCAACTTGCGCACGCAGTGCTCCGCCTTCAAATAATGGTGCACTTAAGCTGCCTAATAAATTCCACACAGGGCTTGTTAACAATGCTTGGCTTGGTGTTGTGGCCAAATCACTCAAAGACGCTGAAAGCGAAATACTTGGCAGTAAGTCTTTGTAGGCCACATCAACTAAATAACGTTTTGCTTGAATATTATAATAAGCACTTTGTAAATCAGGTCGGCGTGCTAAATCTTGCTCTGGTAAGGCGCTAAGTGGCTCAATAACATCAGGAAACGTTGATGTTGTAGGTAGGTTTTCAAGTTTATCAACGCCTACTAATAAAACGAGTGCTCGTTTAGCTTGGGCTATTTGCTCTTGGTAATCGGCAATAGTGGCTCGGGTAGAGGCGGTATTGGTACGTGCGGTATCTAAAGCCTCTAAGTCGCCTAATCCATATTGGTAACGCTCTACGATACTTTGCTCGTTATTTTCTAAAACAGTTAAGCGCTGCTGCTCTATGTTGAGTAAATCTTGCTGCAAAATAATATTTAAATAAGTACGAATGACACTTGCTACTAACGTATCTTTAGCGCTTTGATATGTTGCTTGATTACTGGCTATGTTCATGTCTTGCGCGGCCACATTATCTGCAATTTTTTGCCACACGTCGGCCTCCCAGCTCACACCTACCGATGAACTGTACTGCGTGCCGGTAGTTTCATTGCGCTGTGCATCAAAATCAGCACTAACGCTAAACCACTGGCTTGCAGCAGTGACATCGCGCTGCGCATAAGCAAGTTTTAAAGCAACATATACCTGGTTAAATGATGGGTTATTCGTAATCGCCTGCTCTATAAGCGCATCAAGCCCCGCTATATTTACCAAGTCAGTAATATAACTTACCTCGGTTGCATCATCTTGTGTGTATTGCCAATTTGCATGCTGCTTTAGCGATTGCTCGGTGCTATTACCTGTATAGCTTGGTTGGCTACTGCATGCAGCAAGCATACAGCTAAGTGCAAGCAATAAAACTGTTGAGTGCTTTTTAAAATAAACCATTTAACTATGCCTAATTTACATCATTGCACGCAGTATATTAAGGCGAGGGTTAAGAGTGGGTTAACAGAGATTAATCAAAAAATAGTAAGATAACGTTTACTGCACTCCTCTTTGATAATATATTAATTTACACTATTTTTTATAAAAAAAATTGATAATGAATATTGCCCATTTAAATCTATTTGTCAGAATTGCTAACACGCATAATATTAGCCTTGCAGGAAAAGAGCTTGGGCTTTCTGCTGCGGTATCTAGCGCACAAATGAACAAACTCGAAGAAACCTTAGGCGTTAAGTTAATGCACCGCACCACCCGAAAAGTGTCATTAACCGAAGAAGGGCAAGCTTTTTTACCTCATGCTGAAGAAGTGTTAGCTAATGTAGAATTAGCCCGTGCATCGGTCGGTATTGGCAGTATTACACCACAAGGAAAATTGCGCATCACCGCCCCAGCCTCATTTGGACGAATGCATATTATTCCTGCGTTAGAAGGGTTTATTTCTCAATACCCCGATCTAACTATAGATTTGCGCCTAAGCGATAGCATTATTGATATGGTGGCTGGAGGGTTTGATATAGCAATACGCGATGCCGCATTAGAAGATTCTACACTTATAGCCAAAAAAATAACACGCGATAAACGCTTAATTTGTGCCTCCCCTAAGTACCTTGCCAAGCATGGCACGCCTAAAACACCACAAGATTTAAAAAACCATACCTGTGTTAATTTACATAGCTTAACAACATGGTCGTTTAATACAGAGCGAGGTTTACAAAATATAAAAACTAACAATGTATTACTCGCTGATAACGGTGAAGCTGTGCGCGATGCTTGCGCTCAAGGCTTAGGTATTACCTTAATGTCGAGCTGGTGTGCGTATAAAAAATTACAACGTGGCGAACTGGTTCAAATTTTAGAAAACTACCCACTTGCCTCCGATACGGCCATTTGGAGTGTATACCCAAGCACCCGATTGTTAGCGCCTAAAGTAAGGGCTTTTATAGACTACTTTAGCAACTATTTTGGCGATACTCCCTACTGGGAAAAACTAT
The DNA here is from genome assembly GCF_018101025.1 of Pseudoalteromonas sp. MMG006. Classification (NCBI taxonomy): domain Bacteria; kingdom Pseudomonadati; phylum Pseudomonadota; class Gammaproteobacteria; order Alteromonadales; family Pseudoalteromonadaceae; genus Pseudoalteromonas; species Pseudoalteromonas sp. MMG006. Next base: position 126,678 of record NZ_JAGJEJ010000001.1, on the reverse strand, counting down.
AATTATTTAAGTTTTATATCCTTTAATAGGCTTACCTAACTTGCTCTTCGAGATTAAGTTTACAATGCTGTGAAGAAAATTTATTTAGACAATATTGTACTTTTAGTATGTTTTTATAAGTAGGCAATACTGCCCTTTAAACGTTAAACTTACTCAGTTCTAGGAATGTTTAATTGGCAATTAATCTTTCATTATTAAACATGTATTATTAAATAATCTTTGCGTATCTGTATTTTCATTTTGTTTGCACAATTTATTGCCATACTTGAAGCATATTACTAAACAGTATTTGGGATAAATATGGCGCTCTTTAAATTAAATTATTTATTAGCCTGTGACATAAATAGTAGAAAAGCAGCAACGGTAGTATTTTTACTGAGCTGCGCGCTACTTTTGTCAGCCTGTGAGAAACACACTAAAAATGAAAGCATTGCGGCTCTTTCTTTTACAAAAAATGCGAATAGCTCATCAATTAACACAGATGCCTTTAACGTAAAAGCCATGGTGAAGCTTCCCCAAACCGTAAACTGCACACTAGAGAATGGCTTAGAGTCACAATGCGCGCAAATAGTTTTGAAGTACCAGCCCGACAACATTGAAGTCGGCCCTTTTTGCCCAGAAACGCTCGATGACGTTGGCGGCATTTGGGATTGGGATGGCACGGATGCTGGACTATACCGATTAGATGAAGCGTTTTTAACCATGCTTAACGAGCAAGGCTTTACCTTTTATGACGAAGACGGCAACGTACATATTGTAGATAACGCCACCATTCGCCCCTCTGTTGATCACGCCTGTATAAACGTATCGGTAGATAAGAGCGTAGAAATTACCGCCCTTTTACCCCTTCATCCTGTTATGGCTAAAAACTCAAAAAAGCTTGGTGTAGTATCAAAAGTAGGTATTGCTCTTGCCGGCGTGCCTATTTTTTCAGACGCGCCAAGTGTACAGCATACTGGCCATTTGCCAGCACTGGATACTTGCGCCGGCCATATTGACCCTGGTGGTTGGTATCACTACCACGGCACCGCGAGCGATATCGACAGCGTTTATAAACATGAACACGTAAATGCCAACTGTAATAACTTACCACAAGCCCCAAGCGCCTTGTTTGGTTATGGATTTGACGGTTTTCCAATTTACGGAAGCCTTGAAGTTGACGCTTCCATACCAACTGGTCTTGATAGCTGTAATGGGCACACGGGCCCTACTGGTGAAAAAGGCATAATTACGTATCACTACCATGCAAGTAATACATTTCCAAACTTACCTAAATGCCTAAAAGGTGTTGTAGCTAAAAACAATTTTACCACTACAGCTCAAGCCGGTATTGGTGCTAAACCACCTCAAGGCACTAAAATTACGCGCCATGAACCACTTGGCGGCGGAGGTGGTAAAATGCCACGACCAGACTTTTCTCAAGCGGCTAAAAAGCTAGGTATTAGCGAACAACTACTTTTAAAAACAATGCAAGATGCTGGTGGCCCTAACGCTGACTTAAGCGTAGTGGCAAAAAAATTAAATGTTACACAAGATGAGCTAAAATCAGCTCTCCCTCAAAAGCCAACACGTTAATGTTAATTTGCGCCATGCATAAAGAGTGCTTGGCGCAACAATTAATATCACCAATATAAGACTATTAGTTTCGAAAAGCGGCAAAAGTGTGAGTAAGTGTAGGCTAATGTCAGTAACAGTAAGTGTTAGTAAAAAGCTGTAAAGGTAAGGCATATAATTAAAATAGGTCAGTTAACATTCAGTTTAAAACGCTAGTATTGAACTCAATTATGTAAATACATACATGAGGCAATATTATGAAACTAACTTATTTACTACCAGCACTACTGGCTTTTGGCTGTATATCTGGCTCTGCGCTTGGAGCACAAAACGAGCGAGAAAAGGTTAATAAAGAACGTGCAAAGCGCGTTGAATATAAGCGTGATGAACGTCGCGAAGACAAAAAACAACGTATAGCATATAAAAAAGATAAACCAACACAGCGTAAAAAAGATAAACGCGAACAACGTAAAGAGACAAAACGTAAAATTGCTCATTACAAACATGACAAGCGCAAGTACACTTATTTAAAAAATAAGCGCCATAATGTGGTTACGTACAGGCCTGGGCGTTACTTTAGCAACATACCGCGAAACAGCGCATCAATTAGATTTAATGGTATTTCGTTTACATTCAGTGACGGTATTTACTACCGAAAAGCAAAAAGCGGCTATCATGTGGTTAAGCCACCAAGAGGCCTAAGAATCCGCTCATTACCAAAGCATTACTCGTATTTTAAACGTCATAATACAACGTACTACACCTACCAAAATGTATATTACGTAGCAGACAATAATGGTTATCGAGTAGTTGATGCTCCTAACGTAATAGTTAACAAGGCGGTAAAGGTAGGCACTGCTATTAATTACGAACTTGGGCAAACTTACGATACGCTGCCTATTACAGCTGAGGCAGTTACAATTAATGAGCAACAATATTTTAAATATGACGATATTTATTTTTTACCGCAAATAAGTGAAGACGAAATAAAATATTTAGCTATAAATTTAGGCTAATAAACCTACGAATAAAAAGAGCAAGCCGTATTAGGCGTCTTGCTCTTTTGTCATTAAATTAGCCATTCGTTGTTCAATACTTTCCTTCTTCACATCTTTTTTTTGATTTGCCACTGTCCATATATGGCCAAACGGGTCTTCAAATGTGCCAGCACGATCACCATAAAATTGCGTGTGCATGGGTCTAACGAGCTTAGCGCCCAGCGTTAGCGCGCGACTAAATACATTATCAACATCTTTAACATAAAGTATTAGGTTTACGGGTGAGCCTCCAATTTTATGCGGGCTGTGGTGGCTTTCTTGTGGACAAGCGTCGGCTACAACTAATGGTGTATTACCAATAGCTATTTCAGCATGCGCTATACCTCCTTCAGGCAAAGGCATTTGCGAAATTAGCTCGGCATTAAATACCTTCTTATAAAAACTAATGGCTTGCTGTGCATCATCCATAATTAAAAACGGTATTATCGTATTGTGCTCTTTTGACATGGCTGTAAAGGTCATAACAGTTATCCTTTGTTTTGCGCAAATTTAGGCATGCTAGTTAACCTAAACTCAGATTAACTAACATTAAACAATGCGCAAAATTTAAACTTAACGCTTCCAAAAGCGAAGATTACGCAACGATTTAACAAAGCCATCGCTAGATACTTTATCTAAATCAATCCATCCTTCATCTTTTTTACTCTCAAGCCCTGCAGCTTTAAACAGCGGCTCCGCGTTTGGCGTAAAGCCAATGTATTTCATATGCGCATAAGCATCGTTTATGAAGTCTTTAGCTTCAGGAATATCGGCAAGCTTTTGCGCACCTTCAGTTGTGCTAAGAATTAGCACTGCATCGTATAGTACAGATGGGCCGCCATTAATAACTTGATCTGCTGCGACATGTTTACCATTACTACAGCTTGCTCCACCTACTTGCGCAGCAATAATCTCAAAATTAGCACCTTCGTCATCAAGCTTGTTTGTTACAGAATTAAAAATATCTGCGTCAAAGCCATCACTAACCAAAATACCCAACTTTCGTCCTTTAAAGGTGCTAGGTGCATTTTTTAAAATACTGAGTGCATCTGAAGTAGGCAAATCGTCGCGAGTTGGCATTGCCGCTTCAGCTGGCTCTGGCATTTCTTTTAGGCGAAGCCCTTTGGCTACTTCGTGGGCCAATGTGTTGTCTATATTGAGTAAATGCGAAACCATGCGCTCTCGTATTCCAACATGCTCTACTTTTGAAAGCTCAAAGACTAGGGCATATTGAATATGCGCTTGCTCAACGTCTGTTTGACTAAGATAAAACTGCCTTGCTTGACTGTAGTGATCTGCAAATGTTTCAGAGCGATATCTAAGTTTGTCGCCTCCCTCTTCTTTACTTGAGCTTTTAAATCCATGCGCCGGGCATTCGCGCGGGTTATTTTCGTCGCCGCTCCAGGAGTTTGGCTCGTAATTAACACGCCCTTTTGGATTGTGCATTGCCATGTGCCCATCTTGCTGAAAGTGGCGCATTGGGCATTTAGGAGCATTCACCGGAATGTGCGTAAAGTTAGGGCCGCCAAGGCGTTTTGTTTGCGTATCTAAATATGAAAAGTTACGTCCTTGCAATAACGGATCAGGTGTAAAATCAAGTCCTGGCACAATATTCTGTGTACAAAAAGCAACTTGTTCTGTTTCTGCAAAAAAATTATCTACTACGCGGTCAAGTACCATTCGGCCAACAATTTGTACTGGCACTTGCTCTTCTGGTATAAGTTTAGTGGCATCAAAAACATCAAATTCAAACTCATCTGCGAATTGCTGGTCAAATACTTGTACGCCTAATTCCCATTCAGGGAAATCGCCATTACCTATAGACTCCCACATGTCTCTGCGGTGAAAATCAGGATCAGCGCCATTGAGTTTAAGTGCTTCGTTCCATACAACTGATTGCATGCCACCTTTAGGTTTCCAATGAAACTTAACAAATTTTTCATCGCCTTTAGCGTTAATAAATTTGAATGTATGAACACCAAAACCTTCCATAAATCGCAGCGAGCGAGGAATAGCTCTGTCAGACATTGCCCACATAACCATGTGCATTGCCTCTGGTGATAAACTCACAAAATCCCAAAAATTGTCATGAGCAGTTTGTGCTTGCGGGAAGCCGCGATCAGGTTCTGCTTTAGCGCTATGAATTAAATCAGGAAACTTCATTGCATCCTGAATAAAGAATACAGGTATGTTGTTACCCACTAAATCCCAGTTACCTTCCTGGGTGTAAAACTTAACCGCAAAGCCGCGTACATCACGTGCTAGATCCGGCGAACCTTTATTGCCTGCAACTGTTGAAAATCGTGCAAATACAGGTGTTTTTTCACCTTTACGCTGAAAAATATCGGCGCATGTTAAATCTTCAAGCGTATCGTAAGTTTCAAAGTAACCATGAGCACCATAACCTCTAGCGTGCACTACACGCTCTGGAATACGCTCGTGATCAAAGTGAAATATTTTTTCTCGCATTACGTGATCTTCTAGCAACCCTGGTCCGCGTTTGCCTGAGCGTAATGAGTTTTGATCATCACTCACTGGGCAGCCTTGCGCTGTGGTCATTGCAGGGTGTTCATCTGAGGCCTGTTGATGGAGTTCGCCGCCGTGCCCTTTATTACCAGCATATTTAAATGATTCAGCCATGTTTATTCCTTCATACAATTTGATTTGGTGGATTAGAGGTGTTTACACGCTTTAACGCTAAAGAAATTAATCAAATGCAAAATGAAGACCATTCACTCAACCGAGTAAAAAGAGGCTATGCAGGTAAAAAAGTAGTATTTGAGATAATTTACAAAAGAAAAAATTACAAAGGCGTGTAACTTTTTCATATAAAAAAAGAGCACTAAAAAGTGCTCTATTTAAAAGGATTTATATTAGTCTTTATTTTCGTTAACTAAGATAACTTTACGATGAGGGAACGGGATCTCTATATTGTTTTCATCTAGTGCTTTTTTAATTAGCTCTGGCACAGTGTATAAAATTTCAAAGTAATGTTCGCCTTTACAAAATGGGCGTACTAAAAAATCAACCGAGCTGTTATTAAGTGTTTCTACTTCAACAAAAGGTGCTGGATCTTTTAAAATATGTGGATGAGCCTCTAACACGCTATCTATTACTTTACGAACTGCATCAGTGTTCTCGTCGTAAGCTACGCCAAAATGCATGTCTACACCACGAATTGGGTGATGTGAGTGATTAATTATTTGCGCTCCCCAAATTTGACTATTTGGAATGATAACTTGCTGATTATCGAATGTTTGTAAAATAGTGGTAAACATATCAACTTCTGTCACTTTACCAAAACGCCCTGCAGCTTCAATAAAATCGTTCACTTTGTAAGGTCTAAATATAAGCAACATAACGCCTGCAGCTAAGTTAGACATAGCACCTTGCAGTGCTAAACCAATTGCTAGCCCTGCAGCGCCTAATAACGCAATAATAGAAGCTGTCTGCACACCAAAACGGTTTAATACCGCAATAAATACAAACGCTAAAATAATGTAACGAGCCATACTACCTAAAAAGCGAAACAGCGTATCGTCTAAATGCGTGTATTTATGGCACAAACCTATAATTAAATTTCTTACTTTACCCGCAAGCCATAAGCCTACTAGCAGTATAGCGATTGCTAGCAATATATTAGTAGCCCACTCAAGAGCAGCCGGTAAATATTGATTCACATCAATATCATTTATTAAGTCATTCATTCATGTTCCTATAAAAGAAGTTGTAAATTAACCGACGCATTATAAGTTTATTTATTTAACTATTCATTAACTAAATTAGGAATTTATACCTAATAAATACATCTCTTACTGAAGAGATTTATTATTCCCCTTATTTAAGTGAACATAATGTGAGCAAATTATTATTTCATTGCGTATATATTGTTCAATTTGTAAATAAAGACAATGTGTTCTAAACCTTTAAGAGACACCTTGTTAAGGAACATTGTTATGCCAACAACAAACACCATTAATAAACATGTTGAATTTGCTCGCTGCATTGAATGCAATAAAGTAGATACCTTTGCTGCTTTCCACTGGCTTGCACTCGCATTCAAAGATATAACTCGCGCTCCCATTTTAAGCCTCATTTATGGGGTTATATTTACGCTTATACCTGTTGCCATTGTCTATTCAGCCGTTTTTACAGGCACCTACTTGGTCATCCTGCCGGCTACCGTTGCTTTTGTTCTTATAGGACCGGCCTTTGCTGCAGGACTTTACGACGTGGCTTGGGAGCTAGAAAAAGGCCATAAACCAACCTTTAAGCATTCTATTAAGTCGATGTTTAGAAACCCAGTAGGAGAATGGGGATTTGCCATACTACTTATGGTAATAATGATTGCATGGATGCGTTTAGCTGCACTTGTTCACGCATTGTATCCAAGCCACGCTAATCCAACATTTGAAGAGTTATCTGCATTTTTAACTCTTGGCAGCTTGATTGGCGCAGTGCTGTTAGTCACTGTGTTTTCTCTATCGGCATTTGCTCCTCAAATAATGATGGAACGCCGTGTAGACATTATGACTGCAGTTATAAGCTCTATGAATGCAGTAAAAACTAATTTTTCAGCTATGATCGTTTGGTCAATATGCATATTTTTGCTAGTAGCCATTGGTTTTGCCACAGGCGCTACCGGCTTTATAGTAATCATGCCCTTACTAAGCTACGCCAGCTGGCACGCTTATATAGCAGTGATCAAAACTAAAAAGCCTCGTGGCTACGAGTAATTGTTACAACCAACCACACGAAGTACACCAACCACACTAAATAAAAATAGCGCCTTAGGCGCTATTTTTTTATAAGTAATAAAACCAGCTACAAAGCAACCTCTGGTTTAAAGTGCGTATTAAAACACCCATACTGCATGCAAAAATGGCTGATTTTCTATGTCATCGGTACCAAGCTTGTTATACCAATAGCGCCATTCAATCCCTACCATTAATTGCTTAGCATCAAGCTCAAAGTTTTGGCCTACGTCCCAATATATGGCGGGCTGAGCGAGTAACCACTCGTTTACCTTATTACCTTGCTCGTCATTACGCCCTGAAATATATTCAACATGTCCGGTAAAGTAAAATGCTTGCTTGGCGAGCGAAAAAGGTGCCCCCCAAGCAAGATCCACAAAAATACTGTTATCTTGCTTAGCTAACTGCTCCTTTTGGATACCACCGTTAGCGTCAATGTATCCTGCAAAAGTAGTGGTTAAAAAATCAAAGCCTGGGGCATCCCAACTTAGCTTTATACCTGGGGTATATTTCATTAAACCTTCTTCGCCTGCATTAATTCCAAATACTAAACCTGTATCTTCTAAATGGCCGTAGCTCCACCGCGTATTGAATGCTTTGGTTAAGCTCAGTGTTGTGTACCACTCACCATAGATCCCCGTATCTTGAAAACCATCTGTATAGCTGTCGTTTAAAAAATCGATAAAAAAGTAGTTGTCTCCTAGGCCATGCTCAGATGCATGCTCTAAGGTGTATGTGCGTGTAAATGACGACTCCCCTGTGAAAGGATTTAAAGCATCACCAAAATTTGTATGGAGCTGTGTAACACTCCAATTTTCTGCCCATGCTGTGTGAGACAAAAGCAGTATAAATGCTGTAAACAGTGTTTTTAAAAAATTCATATATTATTAACAGAACTCCAATTAAAATGCGGCAGGAGTATATCAGTGAGTAATCACCAACTAAAGTAAGTAGTAATAAATATTAATGCCAGCTTATAAGTACTTTAGCTACATATCTGAAGGGACTAAATATCGGTGTGCATAATTTACAAAAGAGCTGCAGATAATTCATAAACACATTTTATTTTAACGCTTAGAAAGATTTAAATTTAAATTATATCATTAAAAATCAATCGATTATAAAAGTTAAAAATTCGGCATACGCATTGCTTCTTCATTACCAAGTCATGTTTGTAAAAGTCTACAAGCAATAAATCACATAACAGGAGACATTATGAGCAATACAAATAAAGTAGCCGAATTTACAGCACCCGGTATGGATAACGACGCAGCGCAAAGCACAATTGCCACACTCGACAACCGTATGGTTGCGCTTATTGATTTACAGCTAACTTTAAAACATATTCACTGGAATGTTGTTGGCCCTAACTTTATAGGTGTACATGAAATGCTAGATCCACAGGTTGAAGTTGTACGCGAAATGACTGATACAATAGCAGAGCGTATTGCTACGCTTGGCGGCGTACCTGTTGGCACACCACAGTCAATTGTTGACCGTCGTTCATGGAACGAGTATTCAGTTGGTAAAGGTTTAGTTACCGAGCATTTAGGTGCACTCGACAAAGTATACAATGGCATTAACAGCGATCATCGCAAGGCAATCGAAACGCTTTCTGAGTTAGATCCAGTATCTGAAGACATGATCACAAGTCAACTAGCTGAGCTAGAACAATTTCAATGGTTTGTACGTGCTCATATTGAGTCGGCTTCAGGCCAATTACAAAATTAATACAGTTGTATTTAAAAGCCCCGTGTTTATACGGGGCTTTTTTATGTGCATTTAAGATAAAAATCCCTCCCGCTTAATACCTCTTAGCAAATCCCTTAATACATAATTAATTTAAAAACAATAGAATATTGGTATTACCAAATAAATTATAAAAATTTAAAACAATAATTTTTGCCTAGCTATTTCATCGTAGATGTTTTGTAAGCATCCACTCAATCAATGTCTCTCCAAACTAATATGGGCAAAATATTAACGACTAAATACCTATAAAAAATATTCTAAATAGTTATAAATACCTCAATAAATAATAAAAATCATACATAAAATGTCTTTGGTAAAGGTTATTTTTTTAATTAGGTTAAATATTTTTAAAATCACTCATATTACTTAACCTATTGAACAAATTAAATATAAGTTAATTAAAAAACAATTTGTAATACATTATATGAAATTTTGGTAAACAAAGGTTGTAATAAAATTTAAATTGTACTAATTTCAACCACACAATCTGTATGACAAAATACAGAAAACACACAACAACATTGGTTAACCAAAACCAAATACACACACACAATGACGCAAGTCGTACCCAAACGGGAGAGATACATGAAACTCAATCAAATTACTTCAACGCTAATTAATAAGCACCCAAAAAGTAGCTCAACTACACTTAGTGCTGCAGCCCTATTATTAATGGCATCTTCTACTATTTCAGCACAGGAAGCGCCAACCACATCAGATATACCCGCTGATGATATAGAAGTTATTGAAGTAAAAGGTATGCTAGGCAGTATGAAAGCCGCAGCAATGCTAAAACGCACAGACGGACGCATTGTAGATGCTGTTGTGGCAGAAGATATTGGTAAACTGCCTGATAATAATATTGCTGAAGCACTTCAGCGTATTACAGGCGTATCTATTAATACCGACTTTGGTGTGGGTGACAGTGTATCTATTCGTGGCTTGCCGCAAAACCGCGTTGAATTAAATGGCCGTTCTACCATCGGTGACTCGCGTGATGGTATTAGCTTACAAGATTACCCTTCTAGCTTCCTAAAAACAGTAGAAGTTGTTAAATCACCAACCGCTGACATGATTGAAGGCGCGTTAGGCGGAACCGTTAGCTTAAAAACAGTTCGCCCTTTAGAGCTTGATAAACTTACAGGCGCTATTTCTATCGATGGCGAATATGCAGATAAAACTGAAAATTTAGCCCCTATTTTTAGTGGCTCAATTGGTGACAATTGGGACTTTGATGAAATGGGTAGTTTTGGTGCTATTGTGATGTTTTCATATCAAGACCGTGAAATTCGTCAAGATGAAACCTCAAGCCGTGTAAAACCGCAAGATATTGAAATTAATGGTCAACCAGGCAATACGCCTAGTGGTAATGCCATAGTAAGAGACGAGCACAGTGTTGAGCAATACGTAGAAAAACGTGAACGCACCGCTGTAAATTTATCGCTGCAGTGGGCTCCACAGTCTGGTAACGGTATGGTGTATCTTGATTTAAGCGGCACTAAGCGCTCTGGTGATCAAGCCGGTAACTCAATTTTAGGTGTGGCAGGTTCTTTATCAACCGATGCAAACACTACTCAGGACGCCAATGGCGTAAATAATTACACACTAACAAACGAATTTGGCATTCCAAAAACATACAGTGACTTTAGAGAAACTGACTCGTTTTCAAATGCACTTGGTGCAGAATGGAATATCACTGACAATATAAAAATTTCTGGTGAAATTGCTGTTGCATCATCTGAAAGTGTAAGACCTGATTCTGAATTTACTCTTCGCCCAATTGAAAAATCTACATTTGAAGCAAGCGGCGGTGTTGATTTAGTAAACCACTTATACGATGGTGCTTTTTCGCAAGATGGGAATAAACTACCCAGCATCATTCACTCAGATCCCAACGCGTTTACCGACCCTCAAAACCTTGCATTACGCACTTTTAAAAGTGAAGACAAAAGAACAGACAACGATGAAACTGCCATTCGTTTTGATGTAGAAATGTTTGAACCTATCAGCAGCTTAAGCTGGGTATCTAAAATCAAAACAGGTGTACGTGTTACCAACCGAGATTACGAGTACGAGCAATACAAAGTTGAAATTAAAGACATTTATAAAAATGCATTTAATGACTCAGACGGTTCATTAGCTACATTATGGGTAGATGATTACAATGCTGCGTTTTCAAATAGCTTTACCACAGTGAGTCACGATAACTCGTTTGATCAACTAGGCAGCTCTGGCCAAAACGACCTACTCACATTTTTAAGCTATAACGGTTTGTCTAACCCAGCAAATACTTACGCTCAGTTACAACAGTTACTTGCAGGTACTAACTTAGCTTCTACAGGTAGCCTTTCAGATAACCAAGAGTTTCAAGAGAGTGCGTACCGAAACGTAGTTGAAGATACAGCCGCAATTTATGTTTCAGCTTACTTAGACTTTGACAACATCACTGCAATTGTCGGTGGTCGTTATGTAACAACAGATTTAGAATCAAGCGTTTATTTAAACGGTGAAAAAGTAACAGGTGAGAATGACTACAGCGACTTTTTACCAAGCTTAAACGTTACCTATAACTACTCTGATGAAACACTATTTCGCTTTGCTGCTGCAAAAGTAATGCGCAGAGCTGATTTTAGTGAGCTAAGCCCAGCGTTTGATGTTAATAACGATATTACAGGCGCAACGCAAGGGTCTATAGATTTAGAACCATACCGTGCAACTCAATACGACCTATCAGTAGAGCATTACTTTGACGAAGGGAACGTAATATCGTTTGCAGTGTTTTATAAGGACGTTGAATCTTTCTTAAGTAACGAAAGCAGCTGTCAGGCATCTTCTAGCACTGCGGGTCAAAACGTAACGCAGTGGAACCAAGTATGTCAGCTTGATACCGCAGGAGTATCTCAAGATAACTTAGTTTACTCAGATACAACCGACTTCCCTGTTGATGCTGATGGCTTTAACCATGTATCAGAGCTTCGCGATGCAGGCTTAACAGGTATTGATACCGTTAAAAATGTAAATGGCGAAAATGGTTCAGTTCAAGGTTTTGAAGTAGGCTACCAACAGTTCTTTACAAGCTTACCTGGTGCTTTTTCTGGCCTGGGTATAAACGCAAACTACACCTACGCAGACAGCGAACAACCTAATGGCAACCCACTGTTAGATATTTCTAAAAACACCTACAACTTACAAGTATTTTGGGAATACGAAGGGTTCTCTACACGTTTAGCTTATAACTACCGCGATAGCTTCTTAGATAGTGAAAACGAAAAACGCGTTGAAAATATTAACTCAGACGGCAGTATTTCAGCAGAAGATACTGTTTACGGTAACAACTACCGCGACGACCGTGGTCAGTTAGACTTCTCAGCAAGTTGGGACATTAACGAAAACGTGACCTTAGTAGGTAATGCAACTAACTTAACCGGTGAGCCTTCTATCTACCTATCTGAATTAGGTGGCGCTTGGAAATACACCGAAGCAGATCGCAGATACAGCTTTGGTATCCGCGCTAAGTTCTAATTTCCCTGAAAGCTAAAGCCTGCGTAAAGCAGGCTTTTTTAATAACTTTAAAATATAAGATTCTATTTAGTAAGCTATTTTAGCTTACCGTATCAATATATTAGAACTCTATGATTTAGGGTAGTTAGACGGGAAGAATGCTCGTTTAGCCTCTTCATCAAACTCTTTCTTAAAAGCTACATCGGTACCAATTTTACGCGCACGAGCAACAGCTGGGCGGCTATCTATGCTTTCAAACCAACGTTTTAAATTAGGGTACGGTGCTAAACCCTCTTCACCTAATACAACCGGTGCTTTATCAATCCAGCCCCATGCAGATACATCAGCAATGGTATACGTATCACCCACTATAAAGTCACGACCTTCAAGGTGCGTATCAAGTACTTCGTAATGGCGCTGCGCTTCACGTAAATAACGATTAACCGCGTAATCAAGCCCTTCTGGTGCCATGTGTCTAAAGTGAACACTTTGCCCTGAATACGGACCTAAACCCGATGCAATAAACATTAACCACGACAGCATTTCAGCGCGGTCATCGCCCTTGCCTCCTAGCTTCCCATACTTTTCAGAAAGGTACATTAAAATAGCATTCGAATCGAACACACGCGTTTCACCATCAACAATTGCTGGCGCTTTAGCGTTTGGATTAATTGCTTTAAATTCAGGTGTATGTTGCTCACCTTTTAAAGTATCAAGAGGAACAAGTTCAAACGGTAAGCCTGTTTCTTCTAAAAAGAGTGCAACCTTCATTGGGTTAGGAGTATGGTGAAAATAAAATTTAATCATGTAAAGTTCCTCAATAATTGAGCAACGATTAAAGCACAACTTGAGCGGGTGTTCAAATTAAGTTTTAACTAAGTAAAATACACAGTTAAAACGTGATTTAATTGTGAGGATTTCGTGATACTTCATTCGTAAATATCGTTTAAGCTGAATGCAATATCAGCCTTTGCGAGAAGTAACATGCCTTTTAAAGCACTATCCCATCCATTTTTTATCTCACTTGTTGGGTTAATAATTTTTTGCTTTCAAAGCCAAGCTGCTGAGCAAGTAACTATTTCCAGTACAGCTAATCCGACTACCTTTTTAGAGCTTTACACATCGCAAGGTTGCAGTAGTTGCCCACCAGCAGAGCGCTGGATTTCAACGTTTACAGATGATGAAAAGCTATGGACTGATTTAATTCCTATTAATTTTCATGTTACTTATTGGGATTATTTAGGATGGAAAGACCCGTTTGCCTCTGCTGTTTTTAGTAAAAGACAACGCACGTATAAGGCACTCGGTAAAAGTAAGATTGTAGCAACACCCGGGTTTATGGTTAACGGCAGCGGGTGGCAAGGTTGGTTTTATAAACAAGCCATACCTATAACTAAAACCCCTTATTTAGGTAATTTAAAAGCGACTATATACAACAGTAAAATTGATCTCGAATACGATACGGTTAATACCGAAGGTGGTACTAACCAAAACTTAATAGCTCATGCAGCTCTGTTAGGCTTTGGTATAGAAACACAAATACACAGCGGCGAAAACGCAGGCCATAAATTAAAGCACGACTTTGTAGTTATTGGTTACGAGCAAAGTGACATGCAAACCAAGCAGCAATTATCATTAACTGACTTACCCCTGCCTCGCGCTAAAAAAATATCGCCAACAAAGCAAGCCCTAGTGTTTTGGGTATCTGAAAAAGGCGACCCTACCCCGCTACAAGTTGCAGCCGATTGGTTTTAAAAAATAAGGTTAATTGGAATAAAATTACTAATTAACAACTCAGCGCGCAATAAATGTCCTTTATATCAACTATAGAAAAAGGCTTTCAATAATTTAAAAACTAATGAATTAGCATTGTTATTACAAAAAATTTATTCTTTTTTATTGTGTGTACCTGCATAAAACATAAATAACATTGTATTTACATCAACTTTTGTTTATAAAGTAAGTTGAATGGACTCTTGAAATAAGTAATTGACTTATAAGTATAAAAAACAAGCGCCTATCAATAAAAACTTCTGCAATTATCTATATGGACAAAAATTTATGCGAATTAACCAAAGCCACGTTAAAACAATTGTAATCGCTGCAATTACAATTTCCTCTTTAGCTGGGTGTGCTACAACATCATCAAAAGTAATAGAAACACCAACTGTTGCTAGCTATAACACAACCTACTCAGGTACAAAAAGTAAACTAGTCGTAGGTCAATTTGTAAACCGTTCGAGCTTTCAAAATGGTATATTCTCATCAGGCCAAGACCGTTTAGGCAGCCAAGCAAAAACAACACTAATGAGCCACTTACAACAAACAAATCGCTTCAGTGTGCTTGATCGCGACAATATGGCAGCCCTTGCAGAAGAAGCAAAGCTAACAGGTACAAAGCAAGTTCTTAGCGGTGCTAAATTTGTTGTAACTGGTGATGTAACAGAGTTTGGCCGTAAAGCTATTGGCGACCGTCAACTTTTTGGTTTATTGGGTAAAGGTA
Source organism: Pseudoalteromonas sp. MMG006 (assembly GCF_018101025.1). Lineage (NCBI taxonomy): Bacteria > Pseudomonadati > Pseudomonadota > Gammaproteobacteria > Alteromonadales > Pseudoalteromonadaceae > Pseudoalteromonas > Pseudoalteromonas sp. MMG006. Next base: position 111,577 of record NZ_JAGJEJ010000001.1, on the reverse strand, counting down.
AATCGCAAATTGCTTACGCTAAAGTAACGCTTAATGTTGTTGATGTTACTACATCAGAAGTTATTTATTCAGTGCAAGGTGCAGGTGAATACAGCTTATCAGAACGTGAAGTTATTGGTTTTGGTAGCACAGCTTCATACGATGCCACATTAAATGGCAAAGTACTTGACCTAGCAATTCGCGAAGTCGTTAACAAGTTAGTGACTGGTCTTGAAGCTGGCCAATGGGGCAATAAATAATGAAAAAGCTAATTACCTTAGCATTTGTTTGTATAGCCCTAACGGGTTGTAACTCAACGAAAGAACCTATTTACTATTACGGCGACTATAGCACTGCCGTATACGCCTATTTAAAAGCAGATGACGTAACAGCCGAAGAGCAAATTAGTATGCTTGAGCAAATTATCGCCGATGCCGCAAACAAAAGTAAGAATGTTGCACCTGGCCTACATGCTCATCTAGGTATGCTGTACTTTGAAACGGGAAATCCTTCATTAGGCACTACCCACTTCGAAACTGAGAAATCACTTTTCCCAGAATCAGTTCATTACATTGACTTCCTTCTAAAATCTGCGAAAGGCGCTTAATATGTTTAATTTAAAATCATACACAGCGATCGCATTAGTCGCATTACTCGCTGGTTGTGTTTCACCTCCACCAGCACATGACTACACAGCATTTAAACAAGCAGACCCTCACTCAGTTATTATTTTACCTCCACTGAATAATACACCTGAAGTAATTGCCCCATACAGTGTGATGACTCAAATGGTCGCGCCTATAGCTGAGTCGGGTTTCTATGTTTTTCCTGTTGCTTTAGTTGAGCAAACCTTTAAAGGTAATGGCCTCACTGTTGCAAGCGACGTGCACCAAGTACCGGTGAATAAGTTACATGAAATTTTTGGTGCAGACTCTGCGCTTTACATCACTATTGAAGAATACGGTACTAGCTATGTTGTAATTTCTAGCGAAACAGCTGTAACTGTGTCAGCCTCATTAGTTGATTTACGCACTGGCGAGCAATTATGGCAAGGCAAAGCAAGAGCCTCTTCAGCGGAACAACAAAGTAACGGAGGTGGCGGCCTTGTAGGTATGCTTGTTATTGCAGCAATTAATCAAATTGCTGAAACTGTAACCGATAAAGGCTTTGAAATCGCAGCAATGACTTCAACACGCTTACTTTCTTCAGATATTTACAACGGCTTATTATATGGACCTCGTTCACCTAATTATGGCCAACCAGCACCAAGCGAAAAGAAAAAATAACTCTTATTGTTATTAACCTAAAACTTAAAAAGGCCGAACCATAAAATGGGATTCGGCCTTATTAATAACAGCTTACTTAGCTAAAAAGCTTAGCTAAGTTACTTTTAAGTATTTAGAGCAGATTTTAAAAACTAAAATTAATAACAACAGAAAAAATAGTTTTTATAAAAATACTAACTAAAAAAGCCAACATAAAAAACATAGCAAATGCTGAAACAGCGCCACCACCGGTATACCCTGCTTTAGCTTTTTCCAACATCAATACATAAATTCCCAACCCTACACTTACCTTAAACCATAGCCAGTAATCGTTGCTAAAAAGAGGGATTGCAGCAAAGCCAATTACGGGTACTAATATTTTGGCTTCTTCGTTTTTATGTAATAAATAAAAAGCCATAATAGCTATATAAATAAGCGCCGTTACATCAGGCATAAAATCTACTTCCTTTTAAATTTCAACAATATTTCTTCACTAAGGGAATACACTACAGCCCGCCCATATTTTACTATTAGTTGCTTTACGCAATGCTAGTTTATGTATATTTGGGCCTTTAGGGTTCTTTTTCTGCTCCTGCTTTTATTTAATGTGAAACGCTTATTACTACTATTTTAACAACCTCTTTCAAGGCCGTTCTCATTTACATGCTTAATCAGCTCTGGAAAAAACGTTAAAAACACACTTTCTAATTCATTGTAGTTACGCGTTATATCTTCAGCGGAACCTGCAAAGTTATTAGTAAACCGAATGCGTTTGGCTATGTTATCAAGCGCAAGCCCTACTCCATTTATCGTTTCGTACTCTTTAAACCAATCGTTTTTAGTCATACTGGCTACAACCTGTTGCATACGCGGTGGCATAATCGGTATACGTTTGTTTAAAAGCGCAAAGCTGTTGTACTTAAAATCGTTTAAAGGCTGCTTGTTAAAGCGTTGCCAATGCATAATTAAAAAGTGATCGAACACCACATCAATAGCCACGCCAGCAAAGCGCTTTCGCTCGGGTGAAAAGTACTGTTTGGCTTCTTTTACTAATGGGTGAGAGTCGGTAAATTTATCAACCAAATAGTGATTATCGAGCCCATTTTTAACACTGTTTGGCAATTGTTCTAGGTGCCTTTTGCCACCAAAGTCACCCAGCAAATTTCCAAAGTGAGAATCAGCGGTAGGCTTTGCTAAATAAAGGTGAGCTAAATAATTCACATGTCTCCTGATTCAGTTATTAATGTTTTTTAATGGTAACCTAAATTTGCATAAAATTCAGATGAGCTCGCTCAAAGCAATAAAATCACGCACTTTAAAGCGCCTCAGCAATTACAATTATGTTTTATTAATTCAGTAAAGGGTCAGTCTTATTTTGTTATCACTGTTTCTGAATTTTTGGTGCGCATAAATAGCAAAGTATTTTACTTTTTATATTGCCCTGCAAACAGCTGACATAGGCCTCCCATGGATCATGAAAATACCTTTTTAAGTCAACCACAACAAACTGCTCTTCAGCAAGCGCTAGTCAGTACAAGGTTTTTAGGCAGTCTTTCAATAAACAGTGAAAACAGCCCTTCTCTTGAGCAACAAGCTTATGGGGATATTGCAGTGGTGCTTTACCGCTTTAATTTACAAAAAATAAAATGGCCATCATTTTTAAAAAAAGCAATAAACTCAGCTAGCGATACCTGCCAATGGTTAACCACCGAACTTATAAGGTGCCAGCAAGAATACAAAGGCCAACCAAACGACGCTGTAATCATTGAACAATGCGCATTTTTTAACGGAATTTTTAGTGAAGAACTCGCCTACATAAACACCTTACTAGGTACTGACCCGTAAACTTAATAATATTGCTAAGCATCAGTAAAATAACCTTTTAGTTAATAGCTGTGCTTTTTATCCTCAAACGTCTATCGGTACGTAAATTGCTGTTATTAATGTTCTTACTTTAAGAGTTAACAACTAATAACTCTGCCGCTATTAAATAAAACGAGGACAATATGAGTAATAAACAACTAATTACGACGATAGGTATAGGTCTCGCAGCTGCTTCTGCAGGTATGTTAACAAGGAAAACTTTACAAAAGTCGTGGGAAAAGGTTACCAATGAGCCTGCACCTAAAGACAAGCCAAGCGAAAAAACTGATCTTAAAGAAGCTGTTACATGGGCAGTCGTTTCGGGGATTGGCGCTGGCGCTGCAAGAATGGCTGTGCGTTATGTACTAGATAAGCGAAAATCTAAGTAACCGAAGTAAGTCACTCTAATACAGCAAATCCCCCTTATAAATACTTATATTTATAAGGGGGATTTGCTGCTAGCTATACAAGAGATTGCACTATGTATGTTTAAGCTTAATTGCTTAGTACATAAAAATTAGCACAAAAAAAAGGTGAAACTAAGTTTCACCTTTTTCTAAATCAATAAATGATTATGCAGTAGACACGTTACTTGCGCCTGCGTTGTTAAGTATCTCTTCAATAGCATTTTTGTTATCGCTATCGTACTTAACACCTATTAAAATAGAGCCTTTTTCAATCGCATCTTCATAATATTTAATTTCGTGCTCAGGAATAAACGCACCGATTGCAGCACCTAAAGTACCACCTACAGCAGCACCAGCACCACCCGCTGCAAACGCGGCCACTAATGGGCCTGCTACTAATAAACCAGTACCACCTGTTGCCACTGTACCTACGGCGGTAAAACCACCAACAATGGCTGCAATAATACCACCTGAAGCCGCACCTACAATGCCGCCTTCAGCAGCTTTTGTTCCTTCGTCAACAGCAAAATCTTCCTTTGCGTATGAGTCGTTAGCTACAACACTTATGTCAGCTTCGCTAACGCCTAACGCTTCTAATCTATAAATAGCCAGTGTTGCTTGTGATGCATTATCAAATAACCCAGTAATAACGGTACTCATAATAACTCCTTTATTTATTTAAAAAATACACCTATTACTAAGCAAAACGTAAGCCATTAAAAATACCCAAATTAATCAACAAGTTAATATTAGACTTTATAATTACCTTAACTTCTTTAAAGTAAATATTGCTAACGTTTGTAAAATACTCCTACTTCCATTAGTAAAATTATTATGCCGAAAACAGTTTTAAAACATGCAGTTATTTAATGCAGGTTAAAACCACAACTTTAATTAACTATTTACTAGCCCACGTAACTTCGGCAATTTGATTAGTCGCTGTTTGATGAATAATTAAACCATTATTTCCCATACGCATGTGCCTAATTAAGCCAGAGTAAACCCCATCTTTACTCGGAACTTGCCAGCTTTGCATGGTTTGAGCTTTTAAATCAAACCTTACTAACGTTTCGGGGCGCTTGGCTGACTCGTTAAACCAAATAGCGTTATCGGCATATTCAATAGCATACGGGTGGCTGTTTTTACCGCTTGGGTTATCCCACTGCGTTATTTTACCGTTTTTGGGGTTATAGCGGCCAAGTTTACCCATGCCAGAGTTCACATAAAACACCATATCATCAGGCGTAATAGCGAGACGCCTAGTATGTGCTTTAGCGCCTGGGAGTTTTATTTCGCTAAGCGCCATGGTGTTTTTATCAACTTTAATTAAACAGTTACTGCCGTTACAAGACACCCAAGGCGTGCCTTTTGAATCAAGCTTAATACCATAAGGACGCGAGCCTTTAGTGGGTAAAGTAGCCAGTTTAATATCGCCACTTTTTGGGTCTAGCTTGCCAACCATGTTGCTGTGCTGCAGGGTAAACCAAAATATGCCTGCGCTATCAAACACGCCAGTATGCGGGTCTCGGGCGTTTTTATCAGGCATTTTATACACTTTAAATTTTTCGGTTGTTAAATCTAAATACCCAACCGTGCCATTTTTATTGCCTAAAAACCAAGGGGTTTGATTTTTATCAAGCGATACACTGTGTGCGTACGTACCACTTGGCAACGTGTACTCTTTCATTTCACCTGTTTTAGGATTTAACTTACCTAAAATGTTGCCCCACTGGCCAACCCATCAAATAATCCCGTTTTTACCTTGCACGGGATCGCGAGCGCGCTGCCCAAGCGTTGGTACTTGCCAGTATTTAAAAGTAAGTTTTAAATCGCCTTTTACCACCGTTGACTCGCGCTTAGTGTTAACAGGGTAATGCTTTGCCAAATACGTGCTTATATCTTTACTAAGGGCAGTGCCTTCACCGGTATCAATCATATAGCTTATTAGTGTTTGCCAATCCTCTTGGCTATAACCCGCACTGCGCTCAAGGTTGTTTAAACTATGGCAACTGGCACAAACCTGCTCAACTAACACCCCAGGCTCATTACTTAGTACAGGCAACGGCACAGCTAAAGCCCCTAGCGTAGCCATTGCCACAACGTGTTTATTAAATAAAAATCGATTTTTACGCATAACGCCCCCTTGTTTTTAATATTAAAGCATAGGGCGAGAGTGTTTACTATGTGAGCGATTGGCTTTTAGGAGAATAGTGTCAGTTTATGTGTCGGTGCAGGAGTCGTTAGTTTTGTGGTGAAATAATAATTCACAAAAATTCAGATATGCTTTTTCTGGTTAAAAACTAATACTAACTATTTCTACATCTTAAACCCAATATTTCGGGCTTTCGCCCGACGCGCCAGCAAGCTCAGCGCCTACAAGTAATAGCATTTGTATTTATCTTTAGCTGTGGTTATTACAGACTATACGTTGGGTTTCGCTGTATTCAAACTAACCTACGGTTGTTGCCTGCCTACAAGCTTGCGTATAATGCCCGCATTCTGGCTGTATGTGTTAGCCGCTAATTTGGACTTTAATAATGAAAAAACTCTCTGCAGTGCAAGTAAAACAACAAGCACTAGTGCTTAATGTGGCCGATAAACTCGAAGCACTAGGGCGAGAAGAAATTCCTGGTATGTTGCAGTGTTGGTTTGATGTGGAATATCATTTATTTCCAAGTTCACTACTTTTGTGTTTTCAGTTTGAAAACGAGCAAGCATTAGCAGCTGCAGAGCCTGATTTATTAAAATGGCAAAAGCGTTTAAGCGGGGCAATGCTTAAAAAAGGCGTAATTTTAAAAGATATGCGTAAACATTTAGTGTTTACTTCAAAAGGGCCTGACGATTAATTAGAGGTTTTTTAAGGGGTATAAAACCTTTCGCTCGTATTACCGAAACGCATAAAACCATAACCGAAAGCCGCTGCAACGGCTTTTTGCTTTTATGAGTACTTAAAGTAGAACCCATAAAGACCAATTTTTAACTCATAAATTTTTGTTAGCCGATAATGCTAATTGGCCAGTTAAATAATACCAATGCTCGGCAAAAGTAAATTTCAGTCGATTCAACGTTAATAGGTTGCTCTTGATTAGTAATCATAGGATAGTAAATTACATATAAAACAATAGCCTTATATTAGGAATATTATGATCAAAGTATTATTAGCGACCAGCTTAATAGCCTCTTCATTCGCTGCTTTAAGTAATCCTTTAACTGTTGAAGAACAGCGTATCAACAAAGCCCAATCGGCAATGCCAAATGTTTTAAAAGCATTTACCCCACAAGTATCTAGTTTTGAGCAACAATTTAAAGAGCTTAACAACTTTAAAAGTGCAAAAACATTAGTACAAAGCTTTAGCTTTGAACTGTGGGAAAGTGCCAAGCAACGCATAATAAAAACCAATAATTACGACGACCGAGAGCTTTACTGGGCGCGCCTGCTTTCAAGCAAAGTAATACGCACAACATCGCCTAAGTTTTCAATTACGCAGGCTCAGTTAAATACGTTACTAACCCTACTTGAGGACGGCAGCAGAGGCCGCACCGACCTTGCTTTTTCATCAGGCAGCACTAAAAAAATATTACTAACGGGCTTTGACCCATTTTTACTCGATAAAAACATAAACCAAAGTAACCCCTCAGGTGTTGCAGCGTTATTACTCGACGGCCAAGTTATTAATTACAACGGCGTGAGCGCCGAAATTAACACCGTTATGGTGCCTGTGCGCTACGAAGACTTCGATCAAGGTATAATAGAATCACTACTTGCCCCTTACTACGCACTTAATAATGTAGACATGGTAGTCACCGTAAGTATGGGCAGAACAGAATTTGACTTAGAGCACTTTCCGGGTAAACGCCGCAGTGTAACCGCCCCAGACAATGCCAATATTGTGTATGGCGGCACGCAAACAAACCCAGTTATACCAAAACTTAATGGCCGACCGCTCCCGGGCAACGAGTTTGTAAAATTTAGCTTGCCTGTAACTTACATGCAACAAGCCAAAGGCCCTTATAAAGTTATCGACAATCACGAAGTCACCACGCTTGAAAAAAACTATAAAGCCGATTCGTATGGCGAACTTAAAAATAGTATTGCGGTAAATGGCGGCGGCGGTGGTTACCTGTCTAACGAAATATCGTATAGAAGTATTCGCCTGCGCGATGCGCTTAATTCAAGTATACCTACAGGGCATATTCATACCCCACGTATACAACAATTCGAACCTGAAACAGAAGCTAAAATAGTAAAACAAATAAAAGCAATGCTAGAGCAAAGCTTAGTCGCGCTATAGTTCAGAGCTACTAGTTTAAGCATGTAATAAAGGGCAATAACATTGCCCTTTATTTTCTCTCGCACTCTCCCACGGTTAATCACATGGGAAACGTATTCTTAAACTCTATTCGCCGTGGTCTCGACAGAGTAATAAACTCGATGAGTAATAAACTAAAAACCTACGCACTTGATGTGTATTAAAGTTTAGTGCCTTTGGTTTCAATAAAGCCTTGGATAAGGTGTTTATTAATAGAAGCTTGATTCAACTTCTTTTAGAGCTTCTTCGTCTGACAATTTTGAAGTCTCACAACGAACATAACCTTTTATCCTCGAAATTATATACTTTTCGGCTCCAGCAGTTTCAACATGCTCAAACTCATCTTCTGCTGATTTGATTATGTCATAATTGCCAGCACATAACTCTTTAGCTCTACGGTTAAACGTTTCATTTGCTGCATCAAAGTTAGTCCATGGTGCAAAATTTGTCTGAGCAGTGATTTTATAGACACCATCCGCAATAATACGATCTTTAAAGCCCCCACCTAATGAGCTTTCACCGTCTTCATTGATATTGTGATAACTAGAGCACCCTGCAAATATGAATAAACTTAAAACAGTCAGTATTTTTTTCATTATTAAAACCTATTTTTATTAACATAATTATTTAAACCTCTGCATTTTAGGGGAAGTTAAATGAAAAAAATACTATGACTTTTACTAGCCCTCATTTATCTGTGTAGTTGCGATGTTCAGCAAAGCTGAACATGGGAAACGAAGGGGTCAAGCGAAGGGGTCAATTCTTGACTTCATACACCAAACTATCTCGAAGTTTTTCAAACTGTAAGTTGACCTTATCATCTTCAATTATTAACTTATTTAGCCTACTTACCGTTTGGGATATGGCTGAATAATGTTGAACATTAAAAACAACGGCTAACGCTTTCAAATTTTGCCCTGTTAAATCTTGGCATAACTTAATAGCAAACATACGTGGTAAGTTTTTCTCTTTACGCCCTTTTTTAACCGTTACAATATCATGTGTATCTATACAAAAATATTTAGCTAAGTACGCAATAACATCATCAGTTGAACGCCTCTGAACAACAACGCTTTTTTCGTTGTCTGATTTTGCAATATACTCTTTAATATTCTGAATAAATTCATCGCTGCCCAATATCGAAAATAACTTTTTAGCGCCATAAAAAGCACTCATTTCTTCCTTATTTTCATATTCAACAAACTGTTTGTACGCAGCATATTTACGATTTTTTCCTTGAAGCGAAAATATAAAGTCTCGAACCAACCATTTTGGCATCGCTGTTTTTTTGATGAAAGCCGAATAGCTAGACCATTTATAGTCAGCAAGGTCATCTACCAGAGGGGTGCTCGTCTCTATTGGGTTACGATGTATATAACGACTAACGTGGAGTAAGTAATTATCAGCATCCACCAGCACAGCCTTATAGCGACCTCTAAACAGTGCACCGTCTGTATTGTGTGTTCTATTAAAATATTGCGTATAGAGACCATTAATATGTTTCATGGCCCTGCCTAAATTTGCATCAGGAGTTTTTATAAGTAGGTGGTAATGATTGGTCATTAAGCAATACGAATGCACTTCAATATTAAAACGAAGGCTTGCTTGCTCAATGCAATATAAAAAATGCTTAAAATCGTCATCACTCAGAAAGGTATTTTCACGCCCTCTTCCGCGATTCATCACATGATAAAACGCATTTTCATACTCTATTCGCTGCGGTCTAGACATAATAATAAACTCAATGAGCAATAAACTATAAATCTAGACCATTGATGTATGAAGTCAAGATTTGACCCCTTTGGTTTTAATGGAAAATGGTTTGGAAGTACCAGTATCACAAACCTATTTAGCAAACACCAAAGCAGCTTTAAATATTTAGCTAAAAAAGAGCCTCTAGCAAACTATGGGAGCTCCACAGTTACTTAATTATCAAAGTAACTTAAGCTTTATTAATAGTAGAGGCGTCTGTAGACAATTTTGTAAAACTTTTCGAGCTATCGCCCGACGCGCCAGCAAGCAAAGCGCCTATAACCAATAGCATTGGTATTTATCTGTAGCTGAATTTATTACATTGGCTATGCGTTGAGTTTCGCCTATCCCAAACCAACTTACAGTTGTTGCCCGTCCACAGGTTTTTGAATAATACCCGCATTACGACTCCATTTTTTAGCCGCTCGCTAACTTGCGATTTTACTAGTAAAAACACTCTGCAGTGCAAGTAAAACAGCAAGCACTTGTACTTAATACTGCCGAAAAATTAGAAGAGCAAGGCCGCGCTGAGCTCCCTGGTATGTTGCAATGCTGGTTTGATGTGGAATATCACTTATTTCCAAGTTCACTACTGCTGTGCTTTCAGTTTGAAAACGAGCAAGCCTTAGCAGCCGCAGAGCCAGATTTATTAAAGTGGCAAAAGCGTTTAAGCGGCGCAATGCTTAAAAAAGGCGTTATTTTAAAAGATATGCGTAAACATTTAAAATTTACGCTCAAAGGGCCTGATGAATAAAGCGAGGTTTTTAAAGGGGTATAAAGCCTTATGCTCGTATTGCCAGAGCACATAAAACCATAATGAAAAGCCATTGCATTGCCGTAACGGCTTTTTACTTTTCATTAGGACCGAAAGCAAAATCCATAGAGGTCAAATTCGTCTTTTTTATCAGCAGGTAATAGTAATTGATCATTGAGCAATACGAATGTACTTCAATATTAAAACGAAGGCTTGCTTGTTCAATACAGTATAAAAAACACTTAAAGTCGTCATCACTCAAAAAGGTGTTTTCACGCCCTCCTCCACGATTCACACATTATAAATGCATTCTCAACTCTATTCGCAACGGTCTAGATATAATAATTAACTCAATGAGCAATAAACTATAAATCTAGACCATTGATATATGAAGCCGAGATTTAACCCCTTTAGCCTTTTATTAAAGCTAATCGAAAATTAAGCCTTAAAAACCATCCTAAATTAATTTGTAATATAATCTTATTAAGTTTTGTTATTTAAAGATACTGTTTAGCCTTTTCACATGCAGACTCTAGCATTGATAAGCCTCTCACTTTATCTGAGCATAACTTATTCAAAATATTAATTGCAAAGCGTTCGCACCTTGGTAAAGTGTAAAGCTCATATTCTTGAGTAACACCGAGTGCAGATTGATAACTTAGCTGGTCAAAATATTCATTAGCTCCTAAAGCAGCAACTTCCTTTTTCGATTCCTCAGAAGAATGATATATTTCACTTAGTACACCATTAGCAAAGTCAACAACGCTATTACTTTCAGATAAATCATTTTTAAGAGAGCAAACACTAAGGTAAGGTGTAGCTTTGCCCACATCAAAATATAAATCATTTCCTGCCGCAAGCTGACTAAAAAGTATAATACTTATTAAACAAAAAGGCTTAATTAGTTTCACTCAGCATTTCTCCATACTTTTAGCAAACCATATATATTACTCCAATATATGATAAACAAGCCTATAGATTGAATCGAGCAAACGAACTCAGTACCAATAGCTAGCATAGCCAATGTTAGAATCGCCAGTAGACTTGAAAAGATAAATGAGATTATTAACAAGTCCTTATTAGAATGACCTTTAGCTTTCTTTTGAGTTATATGATGTCGAGCAAAAAGATTGATGCATATTAAGCAAAATATTACTATGCAGCCTTTTAATATCATTTAAATATCTTCCAGTTTAATTAAACCTCTTAAGATTAACTCTTTTTTTGCAGCCGCTTCATTTTTGCTTGAGCAGTACCACAAAAAAGTAGAAATAACAGTGACATATGCCGCTGCATAACTACTACCAATAAGAACTTTTGAGTTTTTAGTAAATTGTGAAGCGGCGGATTTAACTACTTCACTATTAGAGGCTTTCACTATTGCTTCTTTAGCCGCAGCTTTAACCCCGGTTTTTTTTATATTTAAAAGCGATTCTAAAATTGCAGGGACGCTTGTTCCTACGGACGCCACACCTAAAACGGCAGTTGCTTTAGCTAAGTCTTTATTATTTTCAAAAAAGGCTCTTAATTCTTTGTCACTCAAACTCCAGCTAAACCACTTTGGATTAAATGCTAACTGTGCAACAAGCCCATATAGATGCTCTTTAACAGGTCCACTTTTTATTGCTAAAATTGCGGCATTTAACTGTGTCTGTTTATAGCGACTTAACTGTCTATAGGCAATTAGGCCAGTTAATATAGGTAAGATATCATCTTCGTTTCTAATCTTATTTTCAATTTTTTTAGCATCTAAAATATTAATTAGAAAACCAATAGGATCTGATTTATATTGTTCTGTTACATAAGGTGATTTCATCAACTCTTCCTTGTTGTTGTGGGGGATTGTAGCTAAAATGATACTAATTAAGATAATTTAAATCAACTTTTTGGTAAAGATTTGTTGCCAACTTTTAAAATTCTCTTCTGTTATAGAAAAACGAAACATCCAGAAACTACTTCATCTTCACGGTACCTTAGGAGTTAAAGAGGTAACTCATTAGAAGGTTTTGGTCAAACTAGCAGCTATGTTTTCTTGATCTCTTTATTCAAAAACCAAGTATTCTTATTATTTGAACTCAATTTAAATATAACTACCCACCTAGTAATGACGTCGATTGGTGTGGATATGCACCAGTCACCCATATGAATTTAGGCTAAATTATTGATGATTATTTAAGGCCCTTGGCTTCGCCTCAGTCATCGTTTAGTACCAATGTTAGTCCAGCTCCTGTCTGTGTTTACACACTGCGCTATAACAAGTCTGTGGCTTATGCTTACACATAACCAACCCTTTGTAGCTTAAACATTGCGCATATCCTGTATTTAAAATATGAGCGGTTAACGTGCAGGCTCAATCAAATCTAATAGCTTTACCAACCCCGTTACTAGTTCAACACGCTAACCTAGGCAGAAAACTTATGCTTATTATCGAAAATGGTTTGGAAGTACCAGTATCACAAACCTATTTAGCAAACGCCAAAGCAGCTTTAAATATTTAGCTAAAAAAGAGCCTCTAGCAAACTATGGGAGTTCCACAGTTACTTAATTATCAAAGTAACTTAGGCTTTATTAATAGTAGAGGCGTCTGTAGACAATTTTGTAAAACTTTTCGAGCTATCGCCCGACGCGCCAGCAAGCTAAGCGCCTACAACCAATAGCATTGGTATTTATCTGTAGCTGAATTTATTACATTGGCTATGCGTTGAGTTTCGCCTATCCCAAACCAACTTACAGTTGTTGCCCGTCCACAGGTTTTTGAATAATACCCGCATTACGACTCCATTTTTTAGCCGCTCGCTAACTTGCGATTTTATTAATAGAAAAAAACTCTGCAGTGCAAATAAAACAGCAAGCGCTTGTACTCAATACTGCTGAAAAATAAGAAGAACAAGGTCGCACTGAGCTCCTTGTATGTTGCAGTGTTGAATTGCATAACAAACAACAAAAGCAAATTTCAGTCGATTCAACGTTAATAGGTTGCTCTTGATTAGTAATCATAGGATAGTAAATTACATATAAAACAATAGCCTTATATTAGGAATATTATGATCAAAGTATTATTAGCGACCAGCTTAATTGCCTCTTCATTCGCTGCTTTAAGTAATCCTTTAACTGTTGAAGAACAGCGCATCAACAAAGCCCAATCGGCAATGCCAAATGTTTTAAAAGCATTTACCCCACAAGTATCAAGTTTTGAGCAACAATTTAAAGAATTAAACGACTTTAAAAGTGCAAAAACATTAGTACAAAGCTTTAGTTTTGAACTGTGGGAAAGCGCCAAGCAGCGCATAATAAAAACCAATAACTACGACGACCGAGAGCTTTACTGGGCGCGCCTGCTTTCAAGCAAAGTAATACGCACAACACCACCTAAATTTTCAATTACGCAGGCTCAGTTAAATACTTTACTAAACATACTTGAGAACGGCAGCAGAGGACGTACCGACCTTGCTTTTTCATCAGGCAGCACTAAAAAAATATTACTAACGGGCTTTGACCCTTTTTTACTTGATAAGAACATAAACCAAAGTAACCCCTCAGGTGTTGCAGCGTTATTACTCGACGGCCAAGTTATTAATTACAACGGCGTGAGCGCCGAAATTAACACCGTTATGGTGCCTGTACGCTACGAAGACTTTGATCAAGGCATAATAGAGTCGCTACTTGCCCCCTACTACGCACTTAATAATGTAGACATGGTAGTAACCGTAAGTATGGGCAGAACAGAATTTGATTTAGAGCACTTCCCGGGTAAACGTCGCAGTGTAACCGCCCCAGACAATGCCAATATTGTGTATGGCGGCACGCAAACAAGCCCAGTAATCCCAAAACTTAATGGCCGACCACTCCCGGGCAATGAGTTTGTAAAATTTAGCTTGCCTGTAACTTACATGCAACAAGCCAAAGGCCCTTATAAAGTTATCGACAATCACGAAGTCACCACGCTTGAAAAAACCTATAAAGCGCCTTCGTACGACGAGCTTAAAAATAGTATTGCGGTAAATGGCGGCGGCGGTGGTTACCTATCTAACGAAATATCGTATAGGAGTATTCGCCTGCGCGATGCGCTTAATTCAAGTATACCCACAGGGCATATTCATACCCCACATATACAACAATTCGAACCTGAAACAGAAGCTAAAATAGTAAAACAAATAAAGGCAATGCTAGCGCAAAGCTTAGTAGCGCTATAGTTTATAACTACCACTTTAAGGGCGTAAAAAAGGGCAATGTTATTGCCCTTTTTTCTATTTACAGTCTTCTCAGTTTTTATTTAAACCATTAAATGAGCTGTATGGCTTGCTAATTCAATTGAGAATTTAGCCAGCTGAGAAAGTTTAATTAGCATTTTTTTCAAAATAGCACGAATCCCACGGTAACTAAAATCTATAAGCTTACTTGCTGGTAAGCCACAAAAAACATACATATGGCCTACTATACCTTTTACTTCTGCAGCATAAGCTCGTGAGGTTTCTACTTCATTCGCTAAATAAGACGCAATGGCATCATAAACAGTTAATAAACCTGTAACACTAACTTGTAGTGCACTAATCGCACCTATTTTATTTAAAAAATCAAGAAGTGCTGCACCTATTTTCCTGGCCCAAAGAGCATTGAAACTAGCTTGATGACGTTTTTCAAATTCAAGACGAGTGGCTTCTTGGTAGCGTAATTCGAATCCCTTTTGTATATCTTCATAAGTTTTATATTTTGATGCCGTATTCAAATACCCTGGTGTTGGGTTAGACATACTATGCGCCCCTGGTGATATTGAAGGGGATGAATTTAAAATATATTCATAAGTAGTGTGTACGAAAGGCCACACAGGCACCATTGGTACAGGATCACCAGCATGTACACAGCGGTAAACCCCCTGTAAAGCATTTTGTGTATGGTTCGCAAAATTCGATAGCCCAACTCGCGGAGCACCAAAAGTATAGAGTTTAACAGGTACTTTGAAGCGTTGTTTCAACCAGTTTGCAGCTAAATTAGCTAATGCGCCACCTAAACTGTGACCAACAACGTGAACAGGAGCTGTAGGATTATTCGAAAAATACTGTTCTAACTGTGATTTGAGCGAGTTAAATGTTTGATTGAATCCTGCATGTACACTTTGGTTATTGGGACCAGTGGAAACACCACAATGTAGATCAGTAATACAATCGCGCATTTTTGCTGTTCCTCTAAGCGCTAGTACATAATGACCCTTAAACGCGTTAGTTTTTCCCTTAGCAATACAACCAAAAGGTGTACGATGACGAAAAACTCTTTCTAGGATAGATCCACTTATGCCCTTTACTGAATCACTATCAAAATCAAAGTGCCTCGATAAAGCTCCATAATAAGCAGAGCCCTCGACACCATCAGTTGTGTCAGTTGAATATGATATAGCAGCAAATCAAGCTGCTAATGAAGGAGTTAAAACTTGCATCATAATTATTTCCTTATATTTTTATTTAACATAATCGTTAGTTAGATTTAGGTGTTCATCAACATCAATAACTTCAAAGTCTTTATCCTAACGACAAATTGAAGTTCCCTCTAAGCTCATCTCTTCTCGATTACTAGAAAAGCTAAATAAAATGGCCTCATTATTAATATCAGCGTTAAGGCAACTTAATTTATTGTTAAATTCATCAATAGGGTTTTTCCCTATTAATGTCGCTCGCCAAATAATAAATTTTTTTCTATTAATAGTCGTGGTAATGTATTGATTAGTAAATATTTCTTTGAATGGTATGCTGAGTTCATCGGAACGAATCGTTTTTTCAGGAAATCTAAAACTACCATCGGAGTCTGTATAAACAAAATCTTTACGTGGCTTACCATCTGAGAAGCTAAGACTACGTAAAATCAATTGATTGCCAATTGGCTCACCATTATCTTTTAAACACCCGAATACTTCAGGAGATAGGTGTACTTTATCTGCACCAAATTTATCAAAAAAAGGTTGAATTTTCGCGCTGAAGTTTTGAATTTTGTCGATGACTGACACAATAACCTCTTGGAATATGATTGTTTTAGGAGGAATAATGTGTAATTTATTATGAAGATTACCCACAGTCCTTGTCGATATTAAAATATTTTGTAGGGTATTAAATAATATGCAATTAATTTCTCAGCTACTCTTTGGTAAAATGAACTAGTACAAAGCTTTAGCTTTGAACTGTGGGAAAATGCCAAACAACACATAATAAAAACCAATAATTACGACGATCGTGAGCTTTACTGGGTACTGGAAATACAGAAGGTCAGGTCTTGTTTCTTGCCAAGACCAAACAGCAACCTCACGTTTAACAATCTCGGCCAAAGTCATTACTCAAAAAAATAATGTAGATGAAAACATTAAAAGTGCGCAAAGCATAAAAATTACAAAATACACTTTAAATAGTATCGAGGCTTGAGCTGACACCTTATTTCTATCACTTAATAAATTATAACGTTTTGCATACCAATCAAATAAAAATACACTGCCATAATGATGTAAACCATGGAGCATCATAAAAATATTTAGGGAATAATAGCGGTTTCCTGACTCTAAAATATCTTCAACTGTTCTGAGCTTTTTCTCTTTTAAATAAAAGGTTAAAGGTAAAATAATGATAAAAATGACACCTAGGCCAACACCGAAAAATATCAAATCCATTATTTAATCAACAAAGAAGAAAAACAGTCAATCTAAACCCAAATATGCAATAAGGCATGCTAATAAAAACATAGAGCTAAATATTATAAATAAAATATAATAAAGCTTAAACCACACCTGTAAATTTTTCGGGACCTCTTTTCTTTTTTCTATTACTTTATAACGTCTTGCATACCAGTCGAATAGAAATATAGAACCATAGTGTAATGCTCCGCTACCAGCAGTTATGATATTTAATGAATAAAAACGGTTTCCATCATCTAGAGCATCCTCTATCAGACGTGTTTTTTTATCTTTTATAGCTATTAATATTGGTAATATTAAAAAAAAGAAAAGACCCGCAGATGTAAGAAATAGAGTTAAGAACCACAATTTAATAGGCTCCATTACTTTTCAACAACCTCATATATTAACTCGCCAGCAACCCCTCCAGCATGGCCTCCACCAAAACCTCCAAGTACACCACCTGTTCCACCCGCTACGATACCACACCACAAAAGGCTCGTTCCTCCGGATGGTAAACCAAAAACTACACTACATAATGTATAGGACCCAAGATAGCCTAACGCTGCACCTCCTAAAACTGCACCTCCAGCTTTGCCTGTCTCAACATACTTAGCCTTAGTACAAGCTTGCTCATTTCCTTCTGTGCATGCTTTTACAATATTTGCACTTGCCTCGACACCTGTCAGCGCAATCCCAACATACCCAACTCTTTTCAGGTTTTTGGCCATATTGGCTACTGTTTTATAGTTTTGGGCAAATTCAGGAATACTTTTAGCCATCCCACCTTGTTGTTGCCAATGATGTATCATGCTTTTAGAGCTTAATCCTAAATTTCGTCTTATATCACCCGCCACTAAACTTCCGCCTAAGGCTGGCTGAGCAAAACGGCTTAGGGCTGTATCTAAACGAGTAAAAAGAAGTTTGCGCCTATGGAAAAACTGTTGGTTATTTAAATTGCCATGCGCATTGTATTGATTAACATATGTCTTTTCTAGCTCCTTTAAAATCGCTTTAACTTGCCCAACGTGTGAATTCCAAGAGTTGTTAGCAACACCAAAATACAACCCATTATACTTAGCGACATTACTAAGCAGCTCATAACGCTTAGAAAGTATTTCTTTTTCATGCTCATCGAGCTCTCTTAGCTTTTTATCTACTTCAAGAGCTGAAGCCTGAAATTGCTGTTCTAGCTCAGTGCACTCCATTGTATTGATTGGCGATATCAACACGATCTGACCTGGCTTTGCATAGCCATCAACAATATGTGAGTTTACAAATTTAAAGTGTTTGAATGTCTTTTCAGAAGGGGTGTTATAGAGTGCGATTATTAAAGCATCGATACTCATTCGCTTTTCTACAATATGAATCGCGTAGTCGTTTGGTACTAAGAATTGATCGATCATATTCGCTCCTTGCGTTATTAATTACTCTAGAAAGCATACTACAGCATGTAGTTTTTTTTCATATATCTCAATGCTTACATATATTAAAAAATGAATCAATAAAACACCCTAGGATCCTTAGAAATACAATCTATAAAAATTATATTAATTTGTACAAAGGAGATGAGAGCGGTTCACGTCATTAAACAATACGAATGCACTTCAATATTAAAGCAAAGGCTTACTTGTTCAATGCAGTATGAAAAACATTTAAAATCGTCATCACTCAAAAAGGTATTTTCACGCCCTCTTCCGCGATTCACCACATGATAAAACGCATTTTCATACTCTATTCGCAGCGGTCTAGACATAATAATAAACTCAATGAGCAATAAACTATAAATCTAGACCATTGATATGTAGTCAAAATTTTGCGCCTTTGGTTCCACTAGAAAGTCGACTTGCTGCACAAATGTTATAGGGGCTTTAGGGAACTTGCATGAAGGCTATCCTTTTACCATGCTATAGAAATAATTAACCCCTCGCAGGGCGCTGAGCTTACGGGTAGCGGGAGGGGTGTTGTTACGGGTAATTATAGAGCTTAAAAGTATAACTTCAAGATATTTGTAGCTTGGCTGATATTGGTACTAAACGATGACTGAGGCGTAAGCCAAGAGGTGCATATTGATACCAATCAGCGTGATGACTACTTGGTCTTTTCGAATAAAGAGTTCAAGAAAACACAGCTGCCTGCTTAACCGTAACTCTCTATTGGGCGACCCCATTGGTTTTCTTTGGTTTAAAGTTTTAGGTGGGGAGTATTTATCTAAAAGTACTATTTAAGTAGACCTGAAACAAAAAAGGTTAGCTTATTTAGCTAACCTTTTTAGTGACCCTAATTATATAATTTATAAAAACCACTTAGGGTTGGTATTCAATTTAATAACTAGTTATTTTATGGGTATCTAGATATCCCACTCTGGAGAATTTAACATAGTAACTCCTTATGAACAGATTATTCTGTCTATTGACGCTAATACTAAAGAGATATTTTTTTCTGTCAACTATAAAATACCTCTTTAGTAAAGATGCAAGATAACCTAACTAATGTCAATCTATCCGTTTCAACTTAATAGATCTTTAACACGAGTAAGTACCTTTTTGTCAATTCTAGACCCACCTTTAATATTACTTTCTAAACTGAGCTTTTCTATTCTTTTAGCAACATTGACAGCCTTTAGCGTATCATCCAAGAATAGATAACAGTTCATCAAAGTATCTAACTGTTGTATATTCTGACTATTTTCAAGCTGTGTATTTTCTGCAATGAAAGTATAATTATCCTCTATAAATTTTAAGTATTTCTCATTGTTTCCCTTAAGGTTTTTGAAGTGAACAATCTCTAGAGCATAAAATATAATATTATTTATTAGCTTCAATTTGTGCTCAAAAGTTAAAGTTGGAATATTAAGCGCAGGTTGTGTTTGAAGAAAAGCTTGATCTAAAAAAGCGCGAACTCTAATTGATTCTGGTGCTGTATTGTAAATATCATTTGCTTCTTTCCAGTATGCAAATCCTAATAATATACATAATCCGACATCAAGTTTTTTCAGTTCAATCTCAGGTAAGCATACTCTTTTCTTTTCTAAAGTAACATTTTCAAGTTTTGAAATTATTCTACGACACGTTTTAAGTTGCTTTCGCCCCTCTTCAAACTCTTTCAAACGAATGTATGACTGCCCCATCCTAAATCTTATAACGGGATAAGCAGAATAAGTTTTAATTAGTTCTTTATAAATAATTAGTGCTTTTTCTGTCTCAGAGCTATCTGATGTAGATAATCTACATAGAGCTTCGTCCATTTTAATGTAGTAGTAGTAAGTCTTAAAATAACTTTCTTTTTGAATTGAAGTATTAGATAAAGTCTGCTCAAGTAATTTACTAAAACTTTCTGCCGCGTTTAAATATAGTTGGCTGCGATTAGATGATCTTTCAGCTGCAGCTCGCTCTTCTCTCACTTTCATATAATCATCAATTATATTTTTAGATACACCTTCTACGGTTAAGTTATCCGTTATTAATTCATCTGTATCTAGAGGTTTAACAGTCCGTTCTTCTAATTGTGTTTCAACAGCCAAATCTCTAATGTTATCAGCATACTCTGAGCATGCATCGACAAACTTTTTCATTGTTAATAGATTTTTTTGAACATGAAGTGGGTTTGCGATAATCTCTTCAGACTTACCTTCTCGACTCTGGTAACCATATTTATGGTCAAGTTCGCCCCAGGCATCCTCGAAGACTGTTCTAATTTGAATTTCTATCGGAATTTTATAATCAACCTTAAAATCGGGTACACCAACATCCATACAAGCTACTAAATGTATGCTTGAGTATCTTGCGGCGCTTGGCTCTTTTTTTATATTTTGATATGAAAGCAGCTCAAATGAGTTTATTTTTTGATCGGCCTGACTAATTATATTGTCATTTGTTATAGAAGGACTATAGATTATAGCCTCCTTCAAACTATTTTTGACAAATGGAATTGGGTTATAAGGCATTTGATGGGTAACGAGTGAAAGAATTATATCTATAACATCAATCATATCTTGTCGAAAAAGAGTAACAACTCTTAGACCTAATACATCAGTTATATCCTCTAAATTATACTCTGGTTTCTTTTTCCTTTTAATTTCAACTTTTGAAATTAGGCTTTTCCAAGTCTTT
This sequence comes from Pseudoalteromonas sp. MMG006, assembly GCF_018101025.1. Classification (NCBI taxonomy): domain Bacteria; kingdom Pseudomonadati; phylum Pseudomonadota; class Gammaproteobacteria; order Alteromonadales; family Pseudoalteromonadaceae; genus Pseudoalteromonas; species Pseudoalteromonas sp. MMG006. Next base: position 90,486 of record NZ_JAGJEJ010000001.1, on the reverse strand, counting down.
ACCCTAGATTTATATGCATAGCACTTATCGCGCAAATTACTAGTTTTAAGTATTTCTAATAATTGATTCTCAGCTGCTTCTGCTGAATGCGATATTTCGGATGCGAAAAACTTTTCTTCACTCATTAAACTGTCCATATTAAACCCTATAAATAGTTTGGAACTCCCTTCACATATTTAGAGTTATTATCGTATGATTATGAAATAAGCATACATAACTTTTATTTAAAAAAGAAGTTACATGAAATTTTTCTCTTTTAATTTTATGTATTTATTCAAATTATATTAGGACTAAAATTAAATTGGCTTATCTAAACTAGAGCACCAATCTCACGTTTAACACCCTTCCCCGTCATCACGCCCTGAAAATAAGCACTTGATGAGTAATTCATTTCATGGATGAAATGAAAGCCATGCTTGCACATGGATGTGCTTTCATGGCGTTTACGTTCACATCAATTGTGGTTTTGAAGGATTAAGCGTGATGCTCGGGTGCGCTGAGAGGTGACGAATAACCGAAGCGCAGCTTCGCAGTATGAGGAAGTGAAGGCATGGATGCCGACAGTAACCCAGCTTCAAGGATGAATTACTTGCAGCAGAGTAAAATTTGAAAATCTATAGCCCCTCTTTGGCTGCTGTCGCCAGCGCGACAAAACCTTGAATAAAGTTTCTAATCCTTAGAAAACGCGAAAGGCATTCACATTATCGGTGACGATAACCTCAAACACCTATTCAAATACTTATTCGGGCTATCGCCCGCGCGTCAGCAAGCTAAACGCCTACATTAAATAACACATACTCTTGGCTTTTGAGGGAGTAAGTATATTTTTGATTGGTTAGGTTTCACTCTACCTAGCCTATGCAACTTGTGTTGTAAGGCGAAAGTTAAGTGCTTTTATCACTTTAAAAATAGTTTCCCAACGTGGCTTGGTTTTACCGTTAACTGCTTTATATAAGCTTTCACGGTTTAGCCCCGTTGCTTTAGCAATATCACTCACGCCATGTTTTTTAACTAATAAGCCAAGTGCTTCAATAAAGGTATTTGGATCATCATCAGCTAAACACTCTTCTAAAAATGTATTAACTTCTTGTTGTGTTTCCATATAGTCAAACGGGTTAAAATCTGATGTTTGTAGCGCCATAATAATTACTCTAATTTATTCAACTTGCTAAATTAATGTAGCCTAAAAGCTACAGGCGCACAATATTATTTATAGCTTTAAGGCTGCCGCCAGCGCGTCAGCAAGCTAAGCGCCTACAATAAATAACACATACTCTTGGGTTGTGAGCGAGTAAGTATATTTGTGATTTGTTGGGTTTTGTTTCACTCTTCCCAACCTACGTTCATGTGATTAATGGCGAATCACAACACACAAAAAAGCCGTTGCATTGCTGCAACGGCTTTTATAATTTTGATAAATTTTCAAACTATAATGGAACTTAGTCCCCATTAAAGTTCAAAAATCAGTCTCTTGTTTACGATAAATAAGTTTGCGAATACCCCCTCCATTTTTATTGGGCTGGCGGGCAGCAAAAAAATAAATAAGTTTGCGAAAATGCACCTTTATTTCCTATTTAAGGAACGGTTATCTAGTGTGGCAATTAGGAATGCAAAACTTGCACCCATCCACATTAGGATAAATATTCTTTGCTTTTTGTACTGCCGAAGAGCATGTGCTGTGCATACCTAGCTCTGCTTTATTTGAAGGCATAAAGTTACAGCCATTTTTATGTACTTCATGTTCACCAGTAGTCTGCGAGTTATTGTTTACATAATATAGATCCATCTTAAATATCCTTAATTTTAATATATACAAAGTCACTTCAAATAAGCTTATTTAAAAGTGTAGAACTTAAATTTAAAATATCTAGTATGCTTTTTAGGGATGAAGTTATTGAGGGGGTAAATACTTTTTTATAAAAGAGAAGTGTTTAATATCTAGATAAAACTCATAGCCGCTTAGATATGGGCTACGTTTTATGTATATAGCATTATTGGTTAACTCAATGTCTTGGTAAATTATTAATTCAAGAAGCTTCTTAGAGATGTAATCAAATCTGGAGCCTAAGCCAAATAAGGCTGCTCCATAATGAATAACAGCTGCAATGTCATCTGAAGTCGCTATGTCGGGTTTTACTGACCAGCCAGCAAAACTGTATTCTTTTAGTCGAGCTTGCATCACTTCGTTAATCTTACATGCTGCACTAGCTGGAGTAACTGCGGATTCCCTTAAAGGTATATAGAACCATTTGGTTCCCGTACGATAGGCTTTCAGCCCCAAATTTAAAGCAGTCTGTCTATTTGAAATCGTATGTATTACATGAGTCTTATCTCGTAATCGCTGCGTGAACTCATAAGTATAGAGAACGGAGGATTGATAATTTAAAGTCAATTCAAATGCAGTATCAGCATCTTTGTAAATAACAAAAATCTCTCCCCACCATGTTATCGTAATGGTGTACTTCATTGATTTAAGCTCTTTAAACAGTCCATACAAAAAAGGGGCTATCCATATCCAGTCTTCGGTACTTATATCAACCCCATTTTTCGGTGAGCGATGGTAATCGAATATAACTCGGCGCTTTTTGGCTTGCTTTAGCTTTGAAATCAAGGATTGGATATTCATCCCTCTTTCCTAATATCAACACTAATTGATTGATAGCGTTTACCCACTTTACCTGCCTTAGTAATACCCACACCACTAAATGTAATTACCTTATTATGATAACTACAATGCTCAAAACGTAAGCTGACTTTATTCCCTGTCCCAGCACTAATATGTGTTAACCAATCACCGTAATCGATACCAAACAAGCGCTTTATTAACCGCCTTAGAAGTTGCTCTATATAAAGTTCTAGCTTTTCCAGCCTTGCTTCTAAATGATTAATCTCCTCGTTAATACTTAGCAAAGTGGAATCACAACCGGCGGATAAACTATTTATACAATCATTATCCAGTGCGTGTATTGAGTTCCCTACTTCGTCTAAACGCCAAATTAAATTAGATAATTCTTCGAGTTCAACTTCCTTTACTTCAAGCTCTTTAACCATAGATAAAGCCAACGTATAGCGCCTTTTATCTAGCTCGACCTTTTTAAGAGTACAACCGTCTATTAAGATGTCAGTTGTAGCTATATAAGGAGTGGTAAAGTAAGGCTCTTTATTAGGTGGCACTAACCCTGAAAAAGCAATCTTGTAGGGTGTTACATGTAAGTACGATACTGTGTTGTGCCCATACCTTTTTGTAAGTTCAAAAAACCAATTAATACCCGTTACTTTTAATACCACTTCTTCTAACTCATTGCTCAAAAGTACCTGCCGCGCGCGTTCGATTTGAGCCATTAAATCATCACTATATTCAATTAAACATAAACTAGGCGTTGTTAGTCGATGGTGCATATAGAGGCTACTTTTATTAAGCTCGCTAACTTGAATACAAATAATTTGATGGCTCACCAGTCTCACTCCTCTATTAATTATTTTGAACGATAGGATGCTGGCGGTAGATGCAAATACAGCCATTGGGTGTCGTATTTATAAAGCCACATATAACAAGCTGGGTACATAGTTTTAATTTCGGCACGTGTAGAAAAGGAGTGTTTTTTAAGGACTGAACGCATCTCAATACGATACTTGTCTCTTTTGCCCAGTGCCCTTAAGTATTGTCGCCACTCTGAAAGCTGATAATGCTCACCACATATTTTCTCAACAGAGCTAACTGATACTTGCTCTTCGCGTGCTATTACATCTCTAGCATCACCTTTTACTAAACGCATTAAAATTCGCTTTTCTGTATCAGCTGAAATAAATTGCGTCCGTTTTAAATAAGCTATATTTTCTTGTTTAGCTAGCTTAATCACATAACCTATAGAGCAGCTTATACGTCTAGCTATTTCAGTAAAATTTAACTCACCTCCCTGTAGTAATAATAGACACTGTTTCTCACGTTTTTTATCTTTATCTGTTGGTTTCAATAACTGTAAATGCTCTTGCGCCGCTATGTCAGGCAGTTGCTCCAAGGCAAAGCGAAATAATATAAGTTTAAGCGGATGGCATGCATAATAAGGCTTGCGAATAAGATTTCTTACTACGTGTTCAGTAAAAACATCGTTATTAAACAGGCGCACAGTTATGTTTGATATAGCCGCTATTAAGCATTGCATACTGATGCTGTCATTACTCATAAACCCTTTTTGTCTAACCAGAGCATTCAAATTATTTTTGTCCAGTAACAAATCATTGCGCTTCTGGCTTTTAGCCGACTCATTAACTTCCAACACATAAGAAGTGAAAAACCGCTGTAAATCACTCGCTGGCGCATCAGAAGATGATATTGCTTGTGGAGGCAAGCTGTATACTCTTGATGAAGGCGGTGTACCGATAAGTAACGTATTGTGTATATGGCAACTTTGTATGCCTGTGAACTGATGTGACAGGTGCCAATAAGCAACGCCATACTTCTCTTTATCAGCTTCAATACACGATAAGCAGTATTTATCCTTGCTTAATGCTTTCAGACCCGATTGGGAGATTTTAGCGTAATTGCCTAATCGATAAGATGGACCCGTGAGCATAACTTTTTTAAGCTTTTTCGGCTCATGACCCGCTAAAGAAAATAAGGGATAGTAAGTATGCTCATTAAGTAATTGTTCTACTGGGAAGTTCGTTTGCGCGGAAAAATACGCTAAGTGGGTGGCTAGCTTTTGGTCTAAACTTAACCCATATTGTTCAAACCAGAGCAAGCTCGCTGAACGATGATTATAGCTACCCGAGTAAACTCTAAGCCGTGCCAAAAATGAATATATTGTCTCATCAGGTAGCAACGGCAGTACATTCATTAGCTTTAACTCAGTAGCCCATTACAGTTCAATGAATGTTTTTTAAAATGATCTGCGCGGTAGCTAGCTATATTTTCACCCGTATATTCTTCTGCAAATTTAATTAAAAGCAAAAATATCATAGGGTGTGTCTGCCTAACTTTAGGAGATAATATGCGTTGAATTTTAAAGCTTGTAGATTTCTCAAGTTCAGTACCATAACGCTTGGTAGGCTCCAATTTGTTAAATGATTCTCTTAGAAATAAACCCCATTGGTTAATTAGCTTAGATGAAAACACAACGCCCCTTGACGTATATTTTGCCTCGAATAGTTCATATAAAATTTCGCGAACTGAGGCAACCCATGCCCTAGTGTGTGGTAAGGGCTGAGTTAATAAATATTTAGATTGCTTATCCAACCAAACTTGTAAGGGGGTTATAGCTACCCTAGGTAATTTACACGCATTATTAGAAGATATAATAGGGTTATCGATTAAGGTTTTTTTATGATCCCATACGACATGTTCTAAAACTGACGAATGCTTTGAGCAAGTGTAAATTGTTGGTATTTGATGCTCACTATACCAGTACGCTAAGCCTATTGATTTTCTATCATTTTCAGCGCACATTCTGCAAAACTTAAGAGGTTTAAATACTTTTAAAAGCTGCTCACCTTCAAATAGATTATGACTTGCCTTATGACCATTTATAATCGCTGCATTGTAAAGGTTAAGCTCACCGGGTTTAATAAAGCCTTGCCAATAATTAGCACTAAAATGATCAATTAATACCGCACGGTTTATAAGCCCAGTATTATTTTCAATACTTGTTGGCTCCAATATATTTATGCAAGGAATAATGGAGCGAGGATAGATATTATCGGGTATTGTTGAAGCCCTTATATCGGATATAAGCATTTCGTTAGGTAAGCTTAAATGCTTTCCTAGATAGCGTAATCTCATTATATACGCGGGATAATATTCATTAGCTTGAATTGGAAAGAAGTTAATGAAATGTTCGAGGTCGCTCACTTTGAAACCCCACTATCAAACGAATTAATGTCAATCATCCCATCTACTTTTGATAATTTTTCAAGCAGCAGCTTTTGTTTATTGACAGCTTTTTTTTCTAGTGGTTTAGAGCTCTGTTTACTTGTTCCATTTTTGCTGTCATCTGCATAATAATTTCTTTCTCCATTAAAAAATGTTTCAACATCCATTTTTATAGTATCCATTGCATAATCTAATAACTCACTGCTTATGTCTTTGTCATTATTTTCAAAAGACAAAACTAATACTTTTTCAGCAAGCTTGAGTAATATCGACATGTTCCCACGACAAAAAGCCAATACTTTATTTATCTGTGCTTTCGTTATTTTTTCTTCTGACTCGGGGAAAATATAGTTGTTGAAAAGAACTTTAATTACTTCAACGATAGTACCTTTATCTATTGTCATGCAGCTGTAATTTTTACTCATAAACTGCTCATAACGACGTTGAGTAGCGTTACTATCAACAATAGCATCTCTCAAAATCGGCGTTCCAATTAATAGAACAGGAACATTGAATTCATTGTATATTTCTTGCAGAAAGCTGGCATTAATACCATCTTTATCAGCTCTTCTTCCTGAACTAAACCATTGGCTCTCATCAATAACCAGTATTCCTACTGAGTACTGTAGAAAAACAGAAGTAACCTCTTTTAAATAGTGATCTACTGATTTATTTTTTGTTGATTCACTATAGATCGAGCCTGATAAACAATGAACTTCTTTTAGTATACTTCTTAAAGTCGCTTTTTTAGATGATGTACTACATGTTACTTTTACCCATACAATTTGTATTAACGGCGTCTTTGTTGCTGTCGCTTGATGATTATGCTCAATTACTTGTGGGATAGTATTTAAAACTCTCTCAACCGTCATCGTTTTCCCATATCCTGCTGGGCCACATAAATAACCACCAGATGAAGATGATTTGCTTAATTGATTGGAAGAAAATAACTTCTCATTTATTTGTTTAAAATACGCTTCATCGTTAATATTTTTTGCCAAATAGCCTGTTGATATTGCATTTTTTAATGAACAATAGACTGCCCAAGTTTCATCGTCCGGTAAGAAAAAAAACTTATCCATTAATTTTTTTTTAAGAACTACAGCTTCATATGCATTTTTACCTTTTATAGCTTCAAGAACATCTGCTTTTTTAAGTAAAACTTTACTCTGAAGCATAAAATCTTTTTTATTAGCAATAAGGTTGAGTGCTTTTAATAATGGGTTTGGAGCCACAAGTTTTTCTATTTGCTCAAAATAATTACTCATTTACTCATCCCCTTCTATCTGGTCAATCAAACTACACACTTTCTTAGCGTTACTGTTAACTTCGTTCTTTTTATCTTCCTCGACATTAGACTTTGTATCTTTGACACATGATTTAGCCATAGACTTGGGTACGAAGCTTTTCTTGTTGCCATCTTCAGCAACTTTAATGCTCTTTGCGAAATTAGCATTTGCCAGACTTTTATCGAAATTCTGCTTACTTTTTTTTACTCTCTCCTTCTGAGCGAATAAAGATAGATCGAACTGATCAGCACCTTCAAATTTGCAATACTTCTCATCTAAAACGAATTCAATTAACTTACCCTTACTATGAGATCCTCTGTACCATATTTTATCAGCACAACTAGGATTGTATTTCACTTCAATCTCAACGACCTTTTCATGGTTATTTTGAGCGGTTTCCATTCTAAACTTCTCAAAGTCGATGCAGTCTGTTTGATAGACTAATGATACGACTTTACGCACCCCACACTTTCTTTTTATTTCAACGCCACCTTTCCCTACTTTTGCCGTAATTAGAGGAAGAATGGCTTCCATTATTTTCTGCGGAGTACACTGTGGCAATTCATTTACTACTGAATTTAAACTATAGTTCCAGATTGCTACGGGGGTCGGGTCAACATCAGCAATCATCATTGCTTTGTCCAACTTTTTAGAAACATCCGCAGTGCTATTACGTTTGATAATCCACTCTATAATTAACCTATTTAGATCTTTAAGCGTTAGGGAGGCTTTTCTTGAAGCATGCTGAAACGCTTTAGGACCATTTTTATCTACAAAACTTTCCAGCCTTTTAGCAAAGTCATCTTTAAAACACCTAAAAGCGCCCTCAACAGTTCCTTTGCCTTTGCCAAAGTATGCTGTTGGAAGAGAGACCGTTTTGATGCCGATATCTCCATCAATCATACTTTCTATATTTCTTTTTTTAAGCTCAGTACCACGATCAAAAACAAGCTCCCGACACACATGATGACAGGGCCAATCTCCATCTTTATATTCGACGTTATGCTTCTTGCATAAAGCTGACTTCTCAACAAACGAATTAAATAAAGCCATCCTAAATGACTCTTCTGATTGGCCTAGATGAGTCAGATAAAAGCCCACAATACAACTACTAAAAACGTCTATAACAAAATAGAGTGTAAGCCTAGGAACTGCTTTAAAGTTAAACTCTGACACGACATAAGCATCTATGGTAGTTGAATCAATCTCATAGCGCTCTGATACACAAGATAAACCAGATCTAGACGTAGAGGTTCTAGTTGCATAGCTATTATTAAATTCCTTAGCGCCGAATATACGCTTCCGATGCTCTGCTTTTGTTACAAGCTTATAATAAAGCCGCCTAAATTGACCTAGCGTGAGTAACTTTGAATAATCTATTTCTCTATTAGCCTGCTCGCTAACCGCAAATCTCTGGTTAAACTCATCACACAAAATAGACAGTGAACTTTGTCGTTTAATTCTTTTTATGAAATGAGACACATTGATTTCATCTTGCTGATTAACAACTCGACGTTTCTCTTTATAGGACATAGGAGGCCTTCCGAGGCCTTTTGAAAACTTTTTCTTAGCTTCAATGGCATTTTTAGCTATGCTGCGAAATTTTCCTATATTTTTGTATAGAGGTATAAATGAGTCACGGCATTCACCAAATGCTAAGTAAATATTCAGGATTCGGTAAGCTGAAGATAAGTGAAACCCAAACTCAGCACTTAAAGCTTTAATTTCACTGTGTAATAGGCCATTAAGGTATAGTCGAATTCCATTTGGTCTTTGGAAAAGTAGTTTAGAGAACTTGTACTTATGATTCGTTTTAGAAAGTACCTTTTCATAGCTCAATTTTTTTTTAAGCTGTATTGAGTTGCATTGCCCCTGAGATAATTGATGTTCTTTAAACCACCGTACACGTTCAGAATTAGCAAAATCGCAGTTACGTACCTCATAATCTTGAAAATAAAAACCACCGAGTACATCACCAATCGAATATATAAATGGCTTTTTAGGTTTTGCATAATTTTGCTCAATTAAAATTAGACACTTAACACCACTCTCATATAAAAAATCGAGTACTGTATAAGTATCACAAACATATTTACCATTTTTCTTGTACTTCGGTGAATATAATTCTTGGCCAATAGTAATAGCTTCTGTTATTCCCATAACCACGGCCCCTCTGACTTATAGAGTAAACCAAATGGTTTGATCTTTCGGTGCATATTAAATGGGAGCTGGTGTTCCCTCATTAAAACCCAAAAGCACCCTCTAACCTTACACTCAGCGATTTTTAAAGATGCAGCAACTAATTCTATTAAGGCGTGAAATTCGATAAATGCAGCGTGTTTAGAGTAAATTAAGAGGATTTTTCTTCTAACTTTTTTTAGAAGAGTTTTGGGGTAATTAACATCATCATACACACTCATTTGCGAAAGGTTATCTTGAAAGTCTTTATTGATAAGCGGATGCTTTTGTGTGATCTCAGACCATTTCACCTCTTTTATTTCCCAGTAGATTGCCTCTATTTGTAACTTATTTTTAGTATTAAGTTCTTTATTTTGAGTGCTGCGGTAGCAACCATCCTCTGAAATATACTTAAGCGAAAAAGCTTCTTTACAAGTATTCCCTTTAGAATCGATATATGTAATGAGCACGTCAGTTGTCATAACTGAAACTTGCTCGTACCTAGACCGTTTATTAGAAACTATGTTTGAGGGATGCCTTACACCTAAATTTTCTGCTATGGATAAAGTTTCAGTAATTTTTAATAAAGGATATTGAGTGCTAATAGCGACTATATTTTTATAATAAGCTAGTCCTTTAACAAACTTAGTTTCTAGCTTGGAGAGTGTGTCTAGCTGAACATCAAAGCCCTTAAGTAAATTAACTGATGCAAATCCACTGGTTGGCACAGTTTTAATCGATAAAAAAGGAACATGCCCACCTTTAACTTTACACTTATGATTCCAAGCATCAATACTGTTTATTACACTTACGCTAATTGGCGGCTGCGTCTCGTGTAATTTGAGCAACCCTTCATTGCCTTCTTTAATGTTTTCATAACTTTTCATACCCGTAACCTTCTCTTGATATGTATTTAAATCTATATACACAAAAAAATAGTGTCAAGTACAAAAAACAGTCTAAAATAAAAATTAACACATATAAATCAACAACTTAATAACACAGATTTTAAGTTTGTCAATCAAGCTCATTCTTACAAAGCATAGTTTTTTCAATACAACAAAAGCTTAAAAAAACGACAAATAACAATAATATAAGCAGTAGTTAATCAATAATAAATCGGAAGGAGAAACCAAATGGTAATAACTGAATCGAAGCTCAAACTATTCGAAAAACTGATTAAAAGCAGACTTTTTTCTCAAAAAAAATATTTTTATTTTTTTATAAAAAAGCAAAAAGTTAACAAAATGACAACGCTAATTGATCTACTTGAAACACCAGAGGGGCAGGATAAGCTCGAAAAGGAACTCGATTTTTTTATTCGTACTAATAAAAAACAACATATAAAGCGCTTTTTAGGAGCATTAAAATGAATGATTTCTCGCGAGCTCAACAGTACATTCAGTTTTTTACTGAAGTACTCAAACTTAATAAACTTACAAATGCGCCTACTGAGCAACACCGTATTTATTACAACCAAATCAACTTATTCTTATCGCATCACGCTCTTTTATCGGCGGCTCAAGTCATTGATTTACTTTCAACCCCCAGCAAGCCATTTACTGAACAAGATTTAAAAAACTTAGTCGATACAAATAAAGCCTTTTTTGTAACAGCACCAAATTTCGCAGGCTATGAGGGCTACCCCGCCTTTCAGTTTGATATCTATAAACGACACGTTAAACCTATTTTAGAACCTATTATTGAACAGGTAAGTAAATACTATTTCGACTGGGATATTGTACTTTGGTTAGGGTCATACTTTGGTGAACTTAATAGTTCAGCAATTGAAGCAATAGATGAGCCTAAGCAACATTGCTTGTTGATTCAATTAGCTAAAAACATTGAAAATGAGTGCTTGTAGCTATAATTCAGTTCTATTTATACGCTACATAACACATTAAGATTGAGCTTTTAGCTAAATTACAATACTGTACCTAGATAGTATAAAAATTACAGTGCGCAGTATTGTCGGCCATTGTACTAACAACACAAAGGACTGCTAGTGATACCTAATTACCAGCAATTTATGCGCCCATTTTTAGAGGTTGCACATAGAGCTCATGGAAGAGAAGTTAAGCTAAGGGATGTAATTAACGAACTAGCTGAACAATTTAATCTTACTGATGAAGAAAAATCTGAAACACTACCTAGTGGAAGGCAGCCTATTCTAGATAACCGAGTTGGCTGGGCACGCACATACCTGACAAAGGCAGGACTTCTAGAAGTTACAAGACGCGCGCATTTTGTAATCACTACACGAGGCATAAAAGCTCTCGAAGGTGAATCAACTGTAATAGATAAAAACTATTTAAAACAATTTGATGAATTTGTCGCCTTTTCTGAACAAAAAAATGAGGTAGCAGTAATAACTACCCTAATAAATCCCCAAAGTAATGATAATATAGAAGACATAACGCCAGATGAAGCATTAAGAAACGCTTACAAAGCGATTAATGACGCCCTTACATCGGACCTTTTATCTAGAACACGTAAAGTTACACCTGCATTTTTTGAGGAGCTGTTGATAAAGCTACTAATTGCTATGGGCTATGGAGGTACTGGTGAGGGTGCAGCTCATGCATTAGGTAAAACTGGAGATAATGGTGTTGATGGTGTTATCGATCAAGACCCATTAGGTGTCGATCAAATATATATTCAAGCAAAGCGATATGCAGAAGGCAATAACGTAAGTGCTGGCGACATCAGAGACTTTTTTGGGGCGCTAAACCTTAAACGGGCGCAAAAGGGTATCTTCATTACAACTTCAGATTTCACACTGTCAGCTCAAGAAACAGCAAACAATCTAGGCACTCGTATCGTCTTAATTAATGGTAAAGAGCTGGCCAAACTCATGCTGCGCTACAACATTGGTAGTCGAGATGAAGATGTATTGCATATCAAAAAGTTAGATGAAGACTTTTTCGAAATTTAAATAAACAACAAAGAATTTAAAAGAGTGGTGGTATTCCAGCACAGCTCAATCAAAGAGAATTATTGAAAACATGAAACATAAACTGACATTAACTAGATTAGAAAGCCTGCTATTTAAAGCGTGTGACATATTGCGCGGTAAAATGGATGCCTCGGAATATAAAGAATACATCTTCGGTATGTTGTTCTTAAAGCGCATGTCTGATCAATTTGAAGCAGATAAAGCCGCTATCCGCGCCCGTTTAGAAAAAGAAGGAAAGTCAGACGCTGCAATTGAAAAGCTTGTTTCTCTGCCTTCTCAATTTGATTACTTCGTGCCTGAAGCAGCATCATGGTCAACGATTAAGCACGTTAAGAAAAACGTGGGGACTGAGCTAAATAAAGCGCTTGCCGCACTTGAAGATGCCAATATTAAAAAGGGTCTTGAAGATGTTCTAAAGCATATCAACTTCAACAAAAAAGTTGGTAAAAAGCCGATGGAAGATAAAGTGCTGATCGATTTCATTCAGCACTTTGACCAAAAAGATTTTACGTTAACCAATGAGTGCTTTGAGTTTCCTGATTTATTAGGTGCGGCTTACGAATACTTAATTAAGTTCTTTGCTGACAGCGCTGGTAAAAAAGGTGGTGAATTCTACACGCCTTCTGAAGTGGTTCGTTTATTAGTTGAGCTTCTACAGCCGGGTGAAGGAATGGAAATATACGACCCCACGGTGGGAAGTGGCGGTATGCTCATCCAAAGTAAGAAGTACGTTGAAGAAACGGGTGGTGACGTTAACAAAATAGACTTATTCGGTCAGGAAGACAGCGGCACCACATGGTCTATTTGTAAAATGAATATGATTTTGCACGGTGTTGGCGGTGCAAATATTCAAAATGAAGACACCCTTGCCAAACCCCAGCATATTGATGCTAATGGCGAAATCCGCACTTATTCAAGAGTTATCGCGAATCCACCGTTTTCACAAAACTACAGTCGCGATGGCATGACACATCAAAGCCGCTTCCACACATGGCTTCCTGAGGGCGGTAAAAAGGCTGATTTCATGTTTGTTCAACATATGCTGGCTTCACTTAAACAAGACGGCAAGATGGCTGTGGTTATGCCACATGGCGTCTTGTTTCGTGGTGGTGAAGAAAAAACGTGTCGCCAAAAGTTTATTGAAGAAGGCATATTAGAAGCGGTTATTGGTTTACCACAAGGTTTATTCTATGGAACGGGTATCCCTGCTTGCGTCCTAGTATTTAACAAGGCTAATGCTGCTAAGCGCAAACATGTTGTGTTTATCAATGCGGATCGCGAATACAAAGAAGGTAAAAACCAAAACAGCCTTCGCCCAGAAGACATTGAAAAAATCACTCATGTATATGAATCTCTCACATCAGATACTGATAAGAATGTAGAAAAATACGCACGAGCAGTGCCTGTTAGTGAACTTGAGCAAGAAGAGTTCAATTTAAACATTAGACGTTATGTTGATAACAGCCCAGCACCAGAGCCTCATAATGTTAAAGCTCATTTAAACGGTGGTGTACCTGCTGATGAAGTTAACAGCCTTGAATCTCACTGGCAAAATTATGCCAAATTAAAAGAAGCACTGTTTACTTCAGGCCACCCTAAGCAAAAAGATGGCGACTCGCTCTCTTCAAAATATTGGTCTTTTGCTCAGGCTATTGAAAACAAAGCCGACATTAAAACAACTATAGAAAACCACCCTCAACTTATTGCTAAGCATAATGCTTTTTATGGGCAGTTAGATAACTGGTGGAGTAAGCACTTTGTTCCTCAATTCCATAAACTCGGTGATAAAACCTTAGGTTCTAAAGGAGTTTTTGCGTTAAGACGCGATGCCCTAAACAGCATTGTAAGTGCCTTATTGCCTGAAAACTTGCTATCCATTTATCAAGTACGTGGTGCAATGGCGAATAACTTTAAACAGCATGAAGCGGATCTTAAGTCTATTGCCAACTCAGGTTGGAATGCTGAGCTAATTCCAGACGAAGAAATTCTTGAATCTCAATTCCCAGAGGTACTAGCAAACCTTAAAAAAGATGCTGCCAGAATTACAGAGTTGGAAGCATTGTTTGCTGCGGTAAATGAGTCAACTGAAGATGATGAAGAAGCAGAGGACGAGTCTGAATCAGGCGTGTTACCAAAAACTCAGGTGAAAGCACTTAAAGATGGCAAAAAAGAAAACAACGGTCAGCTTCGTGATTTAAAGAAAGAGCTAAAGTTTGCCAAAAAAGAAGACTCTGCGCGTGCATTGCAGCTAGAAGCTAGCATTGAAAAGTTAACCTCAGCTAATGCTGAGATAGACGCAAAGTTGGAACAACATACCACTCTTGAAAAAAAACTGAAAGAGCTAAAATCTGGCATTAAAGAAGCTGAAAAGAAAAAAGAAGATCTCGTTGAAGCTGCGCGTGAAAAAATTACACCAGAAGAAGCTAAGGCACTTATTGAGGCACGCTTTAAACAGCAGATGGTTGATAGCTATGCACACTACCTGCGCCAACTAGTGACACAACTAATTAAAGCGGTTGAAAACCTTCATAATAAATACGCAATAACAGCTAAGGATATTCTTGCTGAACGTGAACAGCAGTCAACTTTACTAAATGGTTTCTTAGTGGAGTTGGGTTATGAATAACGAAACTCAGTATTTAGCTTCATACAACTTAGGTAAGCTTTCTCATGTCAGAGGACGAATTGGCTGGAAAGGTTTAAAGTCTCATGAATATACAGAGGAAGGGCCATATCTTATTGCTGGGACACATATTAAAGGTGATAAAATCCAATGGGATGAATGCCAGCATATAAATCAATTTAGATATGATGAATCTCCTGAAATTAAGCTCAATGTCAACGATATTATCATCTCTAAGGACGGCACTATTGGAAGAATAGCACTTATTGATAGCTTGCCCGGTCCGACTACCATTAACAGCACGATGATGTTAGTCAGGCTTAAAAACCAAGATGTATTGTGTTCTGAGTTTATCTTTTATTTTTTGCAAGGTGAAAAGTTTAAGAAGCTAGTGGCTGAGAGAGTGGCAGGTAGCGGAGTCCCACATCTGTTTCAAGCAGATATGAAAACGCTAACGGTATTAGCCCCTTCAATAGAAAAGCAGCAGAAAATAGCTAAGGTGATGAATACGATTGATAATTTCATTGACCTGACTCAAAACCTTATCGACAAATATACTGCCGTCAAACAAGGCATGATGGCTGATTTATTTTCTCGCGGTATCGATTTATCTGGCACGCCAGAAACCAACAAAAGCTATGGTCAATTGCGCCCAAGCTATGAAGAAGCGCCAGAACTATATCAAGAAACAGAATTGGGTTGGATTCCTAAAGATTGGGAGATACAACGAGTTGAAGACATTCTGGATAGAGTTATTGACTATAGGGGCAAAACTCCAAATAAAACTGGGGACGGTATTCCTTTAATAACAGCTAAAAATGTGAGGTTTGGTTATATTGATCCTGAACCAAGAGAATATATAGCTGCTGAGGATTACGATGTTTGGATGACTAGAGGTATACCCAATCAAGGTGATGTTCTATTTACGACAGAAGCACCACTTGCAAACGTAGCTCAATTAGACACACAAAGTAAGGTAGCTTTTGCTCAGAGAATGATCATTTTGCAGTCTAGCTTAAAGTGCGACTCCTCTTTTTTAAAATATTTATTAATGTCAGATAATTTTCGTAGAGCAATTTTTTCAAGAGGTAGCGGTTCAACAGTGGAAGGTGTTAAACAGTCCGAATTCAAAAAAGTAAAAGTATGCTTACCAAAGCATAATTGTGAACAGTTAAAGATCGTTGAAGTTATAGATTCACTATCAGAAAAAATCGTTAACGAAGAAGTAATCATTGAAAAGTATACAAATATTAAAAAGGGCCTGATGCAAGATTTGCTAACAGGGAAAGTAAAAGTATAACCAGTTTTGTTCTAGGGTGTGTTGACCTTGAGAGCTTCGGCTTGAATAGGTTAGCCACTCACTTGTGAGTGCAACTAATATTGAAGAGCTTGTCTCTTAGTTGTAGCTTCTTCGGAGGCTTATAGCTTGCCCCGTCAGGGGTGTTAACTCTATGTAACCCACTGACACCCTAGAACGCCTTAATAAAAAGGAAGTAGTAAAATGGCATTCTCCGACAATGTTTGGTGGACAAGAAAAGCAAGAATACAAGCCGAAAAACGTTTGCTGTCTAATGCATTTCAATCACAGTTGCTATTGCTGTGGTACTCATTTTTTGGCGTTGCCGTTTCAATCTATTACTTAAAATTTACTCCGTCAGCAGGTCAAGAGGACTTAGCTGGTATTAGCTGGATAGTGTATTCAGTGTTGGTATTAAGTCTGTCAGGGTTTATTGCAGGGCTGTCTTTCAAAGAACGGGCAAGCCTCATTAAAGAAAGTTATGAAACCCTCAACACTTTCTACCACAAAGCTAAAGAAGAGAATGCAGATATAGAAAAAATATCAGCAGAGTATGAGCAAATCATGGGACTTTGCGAAAACCATACAGATTATGATTACTACCTAGCTCTTTGCCTTGAGCACGTTACCAACAATAAAGGTGTCGATACTAATACAGGGTGTAAAATAGGCTTAGATCGTTGCCCTACATGGTATCACTGGTTAAGCATCACATGGTGGTTAGCTAAGCGTTATGTATTGCTGACGCTTTTATATTTATTGCCCGTTATTCTTTTGGTTGCTATTGAGAAGTTAGCATGACAATTCAGCAGCAATTTAATAATCATTTTTCAGAAGAAAACTTAAAGCGAATTTTTGTTGAGCATGTGGTTTATTCAGGTGCGACAGGCATCGATAATTTAGATCAGTACGCCTTCCGTGCTCAACTTGATGAGCAAATAGCTATTCTGTCACGAAAAATGCTAGCAGGGACTTACAAATTCACTAAGTACAAGCTGAAATTAGTGAGCAAAGGCAAAGATAAAGCACCGAGAGAGATTTCAATTCCAACGGTTAGAGATCGCATTGCAATGCGTGCTATGTGTGATTTTTTAACTGAAATTTATGACGGTGATGTTGAATTTAACTTACCGCAAAAAGTGATCAAACGAGTAAAGGAGGATGTTGCATCAGGCGGCTTTACTGGCGTTATTAAGCTTGATGTCAGCAATTTTTACCCTTCGATAAAGCATAAAGAATTAAGAAGTCGTTTAGGTAAGAAAATACGTTCTGACGATATTAAGAGTGTACTTTTTTCTGCCGTTACTTCACCAACTGTGGCAGTGTCGAAAACAACAGACCCGCTTTCGACAAGAGGTGTTCCCCAAGGTTTAGCGATATCGAATATTCTTGCCGCAATATACCTGTTAAATATTGATAACTACTTTGAATCGTTGCCAAACATTAAATATTACCGATATGTAGATGATGTCATGGTATTTTGCGATTTTAATGACGCGCAGACCATAGCAACTGATATAAGGAAACGTTTTAGTCGTATCGGGCTAAAAATGTATGACCCTATCAAGCGCCCAGATAAGTCCACAATCGAACAATTAGGGCGTTCTTTTGACTATTTAGGTTATCACTTTTACGACTCAACAATTAGCGCTCGGCTTGGCTCTATTGAAAGGTTGAAGCATTCACTTGTATCTATTTTTACCAGTTACAAACATTCAAAACAGAAAAGTGAAGCATTTTTACTTTGGCGACTTAACCTTCGAATTACGGGTTGTGTTTTCGACAATAAAGCCAAAGGTTGGCTGTTTTTCTTTTCAGAGATTAATGATGAACAACTGTTACATACGCTTGATCATTATGTAGGAAAGCTTATTAAGCGCTTTAACGTTACTATTCAGCCTAAAAAGTTCGTCAGGGCTTTCAAAGAGCTTAGCCATAGAAAATACGAAACAAGTTATATTCCTAATTTCGATGATTATACATTAGCGCAAAAGAAAAAAGTGCTGACGGACTATTTTAAGGTAAATGTCAGCAAGCTGAGAAAAGTCGAAGTTGAGTTTGAATTTAATAAACGTATAAATAAACAAGTTAAAGACTTACTTGTTGATGTGCAAAGCTTTGCATACTAGCGAGTTAAGGAGATATTTTGTTAAAACGGATTTCCACAATAAAAAATATTGGCACCTATAAAGACTGCAATGGTCGCCAAAGCCAATTTGAAAAGCTTACTCTCGTGTACGGCAGAAATACATACGGGAAAAGCACGTTGGGTGATATTTTTTCATCTCTCAAATCTGGTGAATCAGCTACGCTGAGCGCCCGTAAGAGCATTCCTGATGATGGGTTAGCACAAAAGGTAGAACTGAACTTTTTAGATGCTGATGGCAAAAAAGAAGTTAAAGCTATTTTTAATAATGATGATTGGAAAAATAAGTTGCCCGGTCATTTAAGGCTTGCTGTTTATGATGATGCTTTCTATCACCAAAATGTTTTTTTAGGGCGTACACTAACTCGTGATACCAAGGAGAGCTTTAGCGACTTTATCTTAGGGTCGCAGGGTGTTGTTAAAGCAGAAAACATAGCAGCGAAAAATAAAGAATTAAAAGAGAAGAAGTCAGATCTCAAAAAGTTAATTCAAAGCGAGTTTTCAAAAGTTGATGACTTAAAATCATTTATAGCTGAACCAGTAATTGCGGATATAGACGCTACCAAAGAAGAACTAGATAAAAAACGTGAAGAATATGCTTTGCTTAACTCACAAAAGAAAGCAAGTAAGGCGATTAGGGAAAGAAAGAATCTATTTCCGCTTAAAGTAGCTACAGATTTTAGTGAAGCGGTAACGGCAATTAACACTGTACTAAAAACCGGGCTAGACAACCCACATGAGGCAGCCAAAGCAGAGTTAAATCGTCATATTGAAAAACACTTTGTTAAGCCTGAAGGTGCTGAACAATGGATTAAACAAGGCTTAAGTTTACTTGATGGTGATAACTGTCATTTTTGTGGACAGGCAATTACACCACAAGCAAATGAGTTACTGGATCTGTATCGACAATGTTTTGATGATCAATTTGCTAGGCACGAAGGGTATGTAAAGTCTACTGTGGCGCAACATCACCCTTTACTGACGAAATACTGGATTGAACAGTTAATATCTTCAATCCAAAAGGCAGGTTTAGTCATTGATAGTTACCCAGAGCTTAGTCGTGTTGATGAAATTCATGAAATAATTTCGAATATCGAAAAGTCACATGATTCAATTCAAAAGAAGCTTGATGAGCTAAACCTATTAGCTGTTCAAATTATTGGGGAGTTTAATGTCAGGATTGAAACTAAGCTAGCCGACCCTAAAAAATCATTTGAAGTTGTAGATACAGCTCAGTTTGAGCTTCTTATTAAAAATATATCTAGTGATGTTGCAGATCTTAACTCTAATTACCAAACCTTTAATAAAAGAGCCAACGAATTCAAAGCTAGATTTGAAGGAGACCAAATTGAAAAAGACCTTGAACACCTTGAGCAGCAAGGTAAAGACGTTGCGCTACAAGTTGAACGATACGAAAAGAATGAAGCCTGTATAGAACACATCGCTTTATCAAAAAGCATCTGCGATCTTGAGGACGATATTCCAAAGCTAAAAGAATCACTACGGAAAGAACAAAGCGCCTTCTTAGAGCAGTATTTCACTAAAATTAATAAACATTTTAATGATTTAGGTAGTAGAGACTTTAAACTTGAATATAAGCCTGAACCACTTGGTAACAAACCCATTTATAGCTTTAAAGTAAAGTTTAAAGGCGCTGATATTGCCGAGAATGATTTAGATAAAATTTTTAGTGAATCTGATAGACGATCTCTTGGTTTATCAATTTTTCTTGCATCACTAGATTCACTTGAAAACAAAACCTTAGCCAAAACAATTATTGTTTTTGATGACCCTGTAACCTCATTTGATGAGAACAGAGTTGGGCAAACCCATAGTAAGCTAGTGAGATTAGCGGATAAGTGCCAACAAGTAATAATGCTTAGCCACTTCAAGGATGGGGTAGCGAACTTTTTAAAGGTACACGGATTTTCAAAGAATGATATTGCTCTAATCGAAATTAAGAAAAATGCTCAAGGCTCATATCTTGAAATTGGAAATAAAGATGCATTTGTAAAATCAGCACACCATTTGAATACTGAAGAGTTAATTGATTTTGTTGAACGAAATACCGATAAATTAAGCTGTAAGCCTCGTGTATACCTTGAAGAAGTTCTAAGTTTGAGATTTTCGAAACAGATACGTAAAAAACAAATTACTAATGAGTCGTTAAGTAAGCGGATTGATGCGTTGAGTGAAGAAAAAATAGTCTCGCAAGATATTGCAAAGCAATTGCATGATTGGCGCGAAGAGCTTAACCCTGAACATCATGTTTGGGTGGATGACGATATAGAAAATCAAAGGACCACAATTTCTAGCTTCCTAGAATTCGTGTTTTATGAGCTAGTACCAGAACCAGTGGGAGAGGTTTAATGTCTGAATATCAATTTGTAGAAAAGCCTCTACTAAATCAACTAGCAGCTATGGGATGGCAAGTTATTGAGCATTCCTCTAGTGTGATACCTAAAGATCCTAGCATTAGTTATCGAGAACATTTCAGAGAATGTGTTATCCAACGAGAGTTTGCCAAGGCGATAAGCACACTTAACACTATTGATGGCCAATGTTGGTTAACTGATTCACAAATAGATGGACTTTATGAAGACTTCACTGATTTTGGTGTAAAGAGCCTGCTTGAAAACAATCAAGAGTTTATGGAGCGAATCAAAAAATGGCAGGTCGATGAGAACACCGTAACTGGTGAGCAGAACCCTACGGTTAAGATTATTGATTTTGATAACTGGAATGCTAACCGATTTGTTGCAATAAATCAGTTTCGTATTGATACCCCTGCTGGCGTTAAAGAGTGCATCATTCCTGATGTTGTATTGTTTGTTAACGGCCTTCCGCTGGTTGTTATTGAATGTAAAGATGTAAATAGCTTTACATCAGACCCAATGAATCAAGCAATAGAGCAATTAAGGCGATATGCTGACTTAAGGGAGCCGGAAGGTTCTCAACTGATTGAAGGGGAAGAAAAGCTTTTTTATACCAATCAATTAATGGTTGGCACATATGGTGACAACGCCAAGTTTGGTACAGTTACATCAACAGAAGAGTATTATTTTAATTGGAAGACTATTTACCCAGATGATACTCCTTATGTTGACCCCACGACAGGGAAGCATCGTAAACAAGAAACCCTTGTTCAAGGTATGTTGCACCCCAGAAACCTGATAGACATTACGAATAACTTTACATTATTCATGGATGCAGGAAAGCAACGCATAAAGGTTGTTGCTCGTTATCAACAATATCGTGCTGTTAATAAGATTATTCAACGAATTAGAACTGGCGAGACAAGTGATGAACGCTCTGGTGTCGTTTGGCATACACAAGGTAGCGGCAAGTCTTTAACAATGGTCTTTTTAGTACGCAAAATGCGAAGCACTAAAGATTTGCATGAATACAAAGTTCTAATGGTCAATGACCGTAAAGATTTAGACGAACAACTTGGTAAAACAGCTTCTTTGACTGGTGAAACGGTTTATAGCATTTCAAGCAGCGATGAAGTGAAAAAAGAGCTATGTGATGATCGCTCAACACTCAATATGGTTATGGTGCATAAGTTTAGAGAAGCAGATAACAGCAATACGCCAGACTATTTAAATGAAGCTTTGGGTAAATCTGTTGCAGAACCTTCTTCTGAGTATTCTTCTCAAGCTGACAAAGACAATGTTGTGAAGCTATTTGAAAGCTTCGGTGAAGTTAATCCATCAGACAAAGTGCTTATCATGATTGATGAAGCGCACCGAACACAGAAAACAGGGCAAGATAAAGCCAGTTTGTCGGACAATATGTTCGATGCGTTCCCTAACGCAACTCGCTTAGCTTTTACTGGGACTCCTTTAATTGCCGACCATCATAACGATCCAACTTGGAAACGCTTTGGCAATAACCCTGATGAACCATATATTGATGAATACAAGCTTCAAGATGCCGTGGATGATGGTGCAACTCTGCAAATATTGTATGAGGGTAAAACAGCCGAATCAGCAATCTATGATAAACATGGTTTTGATACAAAATTCGAAAACTTATTTAAAAACAGGACCGAAGAAGAAATAGCTGCAATCCGCAAAAAATATGGTGCAACTGGCGACATATTAGAAGCAGAAGATCGTATTGAAGAAATATCTAACGACCTTGTTAAGCACTATATACAAAAGGTGTTGCCTAGTGGCTATAAAGCTCAGGTTGTTTGTTCTTCAAAGCAAGCGGCATTGCACTATCAAACGTTTATTAGAAAAGCGCTTAATGACTGGGCAGAAGAGGAAAAGCATAAACCTGCTGAAGAACAGGATAAAGAGCTACTCAGACAAGTGGAGTTTCTAGATGCTATGGTTGTCATTTCTTCTGATGGAACGAATGAAAAGGCTTCATTCGTAGCTGCTCGAAACGAGTCTCGTAAACGTAATGCTGTGGAAAACTTTAAGAAGAAATTTGATTACGACAAGCCAGATACTGGCATCGGATTCTTAATAGTTTGTGACATGCTTCTTACTGGTTTTGATGCGCCTATTGAACAGGTTATGTACATCGATAAGAAGCTAAAAGAACATAATTTACTGCAAACAATAGCCCGTGTTAACAGAACATATCCCGGCAAAACAGTTGGGTATGTTGTCGATTACATAGGGTTAACTGAGAATCTAAAAGAAGCGCTATCGCTGTATTCAGGCAGAGATCAACAAGACATATTAGATACGTTTAAATCGGTCGAGTCTGAAATGCCTGTACTTCAAAGCCGTTATAGGCAGTTGATTCAACTATTTGAAGATAAAGATATCTCACAAATTGAAAATCTTGTTCAGCAAAAGTTATCTTCAGATATTGAAAGATACAAAGCTACTGAGTCAGTCATTCAAGCGTTAGAGGATGTTAAAACTCGCGATAGCTTTAATGTCTACCTTAAGAAATTCATGCAAAGTATGGATATTATTTTGCCAAACAAGCTGGCACATCCATACAAAATACCTATGTACCAATTTAGTCATCTACAGGCTAAAGCGAGAGAGCGGTATAAAGATGACTCTATCAATATTGCTGGTGCTGGTGAAAAAGTTCGCAAGCTAGTTAGTGAACATCTAATTAGCCTAGGTATTAACCCTAAAGTGCCACCTGTAGAGTTGTTCTCAGATAAATTCATTACCACATTAAAGGAGCATAAAGATGAGCGTGCTGCGGCAAGTGAAATGGAACATGCGATTCGTAAGCATTGTAAAGTGAATGAAGCTGATGACCCTGTTATGTATAAACGCTTCAGTGAAAAGCTGGATGATATTCTTAAGAAGTACAATGAGCAGTGGGATCAGATGCTGCTTCACTTGGAAACATTAAGAGAGGAAATTGATGAAGGTAGAGGTGATGATACATCTGCTGGAGATCCGTTTACTGATTTAATCATTGAGTTGGCATTTGATGGTTCTTGCCAGCCAAGTGAGATGGAAGCCGTTAGGAGTATTGTTGAACAAATACTAGAAATAATGGCTAATAAAATTGAAGGTTTAAACTTCTGGGATCGCCCTAATATGGTTGATGAACTTGAAGGTAAAATCCAAGAAGTATTTATTTTGAGTGACATTCCGGCACTAGAAGAATCATTTGAGCTAGCAACAACAGAGTTATTGAATCTAGCCAAAAGAAGAGAGCTAGATATTTTGTCCAACAGAAAACAACAGGATGGTAATTAGTGGCAGATACTTTAAATGTCAGCACATATAAGGATATCAGCTACCAACTCAAGAAGAGTGATAGGAAGACAACAAGTATTTATATTGAACGTGATGGTACTGTTTTAGTAATAGCGCCATCACCGTTTGATGTTGAGAAAATAGAACAGATCATAGAGTCTAAAAGAAGTTGGATTTATAAGAGCCTAGCCGAGTGGGAGGACCTTAACAGAACTCGAATCCATCGAGAATATGTTAACGGTGAAAGTTTTTTATATTTTGGCAGAAATTACCGCCTGCAACTAGTGCAAGACCAATTAGAGCCTCTCATTTTCCACTATGGGCAGTTTAAGTTATTAGATTCAGAAGTTGATAATGCCCCTGATCACTTTAAGAATTTTTACAAAACGAAATTACAGCAGCGTTTAAATGAAAGGCTTAAGCTCTACCAGCCCAAAATGAAACTTAAACCTGTCAGCATTCGTGTAATGGAGTTACAAAACCGTTGGGGGTCATGTACTTCGAAAGGAGCAATAAACCTCCATTGGAAGTGCGCCATGTTGCCTTTAAGCGTATTAGATTACGTTATTGTTCATGAGCTTGCCCATCTAGAAGACAAAAACCACTCTCCTAAATTTTGGCGCACGATAGAAAAAGTGATGCCTGACTATGATGAAGCTAAGAAATGGCTGAAGTTTAATGGTGCGGGGATGAGCTTGTAGTAACTGCTGCCTAATGAAAATCAATAAAAAAGGTGAGCTATAAAAGCTCACCTTTTTTGCCCATTCGCAAACTTATTTATACGCGTTCGCAAACTTATTTATCATGAACATCTCTGCTCTTAGTCGCGATAAGTCTCAACCGCTGGGCATGAACATACTAAATTACGGTCGCCGTATACGTCATCTATACGTGTAACCGTTGGCCAAAACTTGACTTTAGCTACAGAAGGCACTGGGAAGGCTGCGTAAAAACGATCGTATGCGCGGTCCCATTCGTTACCTAACACGTCAGCTTGTGTATGCGGTGCAAACACAAGTGGGTTGTTTTCGATTGACCATTCGCCAGAGATTACTTTGTCGATTTCGCCTTTGATTGACACCATCGCTTCGATAAAGCGGTCTATTTCGCCTTTTGACTCAGATTCAGTTGGCTCTATCATCAATGTGCCCGCTACTGGGAACGACATAGTTGGTGAATGGAAGCCGTAGTCTTGTAAGCGCTTAGCTACATCCATTTCAGTAATGCCTGACGCTTCTTTTAATGGGCGTAAATCAACAATACATTCGTGAGCAACGCGGTTGTTGCGGCCACGGTATAAAATTGGGAAGTGCTGGCTTAACTCGTGTGTTAAGTAGTTAGCGTTCACAATGGCCATTTCGGTGGCTTGTTTTAAGCCCTCGCTCCCCATCATGGTAATGTAAGCCCATGAAATAGGTAAAATAGCCGCTGAGCCGTATGGCGCTGCCGATACTGCACCGTTATTAACGTTTGTACCCGGCACGTTAATTACGCTGTGGTTTGGCATAAATGGCGCAAGGTGCGATTTAACACCAATCGGCCCTACACCTGGGCCGCCGCCACCGTGTGGAATACAAAACGTTTTATGCAAGTTTAAGTGCGATACGTCTGAGCCAATAAAGCCTGGGCTTGTTACGCCTACTTGCGCGTTCATGTTTGCGCCATCCATGTAAACTTGGCCGCCGTGCTCGTGCACAATGTCACAAATTTCGCGAATGGTTTCTTCGTAAACACCGTGTGTAGATGGGTATGTGATCATAATACACGATAGGTTTTCAGACACTTCTTCAGCTTTCGCTTTAAGATCGGCCATGTCTACGTTACCGTTTTTGTCGCAGTTAACTACCACAATTTTCATGCTGGCCATTTGCGCAGATGCAGGGTTAGTACCGTGCGCTGAGCTTGGGATTAAACATACATTACGGTGCGCATCGTCGCGTGACTCGTGGTATTTACGAATCGCGATTAAGCCTGCGTATTCACCTTGTGCACCCGAGTTTGGCTGAAGTGAAACCGCATCGTAACCGGTAATGTTAACTAGCCAGTCGTGCAGCTCGTTAATCATTATTTGGTAACCTTCTGCTTGGTCTAGCGGGCAGAATGGGTGAAGGTTTGCAAATTCAGGCCATGTAATTGGGATCATCTCAGCGGTCGCGTTTAGTTTCATAGTACATGAACCTAATGAGATCATTGAGTGGTTAAGCGCTAAATCTTTGTTTTCAAGGCGCTTAATGTAGCGAAGCATGTCTGTTTCGCTGTGGTAGCTATTAAAGTTTGGATGCGTTAATACTTCGTCATCACGTACTAAACTAGCAGGAATAGAGTCGCTACCGTTTGCTTCAATATCGGCTGCGATGCTATCTACACTTAGGCCGTGGCCTTCGCCTAGTACAATATCAAATAACTGCGCTACGTCTTCACGTGTTGTGGTTTCTGATACTGAAATTGAGTATTCGCCATCGTGGTTTGTAGCGAAGTTAACGCCTTGTGCAATAGCACGTGCAATTACGTCGTCTTTACTGTCGCTTACTACTGTTAGCGTATCAAACCATGTGCTGTGCTTAAGTGCGATACCTTTAGCTTTTAGGCCTGTTGCTAAAATATCAGCAAAGCGATGTATACGCTGCGCGATAGTTTTTAAGCCTTGTGGGCCGTGGTACACCGCGTAAAACGCGGCCATGTTGGCAAGTAATACCTGCGCTGTACAAATGTTTGAGTTGGCTTTGTCGCGGCGAATGTGTTGTTCGCGCGTTTGCATTGCCATACGTAGTGCGTCGTTACCTAAACGGTCTTTAGATACACCAATAATACGCCCTGGTAATGAACGTTTGTATGCGTCACGTGTTGCAAAAAATGCAGCGTGTGGACCGCCGTAACCCATAGGTACACCAAAACGCTGAGCCGAACCAAGTACTACGTCTGCGCCTAGTTTACCCGGTGCTTTTAATAGTAATAAACTCATTATGTCGGCAGCAACACAGGCAATGGCCTTTTTGCTTTGTACGCCCGCAATTAGGTCGGTTACATCAACCACTTCACCCGATGTAGATGGGTATTGGAAAAGCGCACCAAAAATGTCGTGGTTAACGGCATCTGCTGCTTTACCTACAATTATGTCAAAACCAAACTGCTCAGCACGGGTGCTTACTACGTCAATAGTTTGTGTGTGTACGTCGTCGGCGATAAAAAAGGCATTGGCTTTTTTAGCTTTAGATACGCGTTTTGCAAGGCCCATTGCCTCTGCAGCAGCGGTTGATTCGTCAAGTAGTGATGCACTTGCTAAATCAAGGCCTGTTAAATCTAGGGTCATAGTTTGAAAATTTAATAACGACTCTAAACGCCCTTGCGCAATTTCTGGCTGGTACGGCGTGTACGCAGTATACCAACCTGGGTTTTCTAGTACGTTACGTAAAATTACGTGCGGTACGTGCGTTGGGTGGTAGCCTTGGCCAATGTACGATTTGAAAACTTTATTTTTGCTTGCTACCGATTTTAAGTAGCTTAGTGTTTCAACTTCCGTACGGCTTTCGCCAACTGTTAATGGCTGCTCTAAGCGAATGCTAGCCGGTACAGTTTGGTCGATCAGCTCTTGCACACTTGATACTTCTAAAGCACTTAGCATATCGCTTACTTGTGCTGGGCTAGGCCCAATATGGCGGCGAATAAAATCTTGCTTTTGCTCTAGTTGTTCAAGAGATTTGGCGTTTGACATGAGTCTAGATTCCTATGATCCTAAATACTAATGGGTAATTAGTATGATTAAAATATGTGATGATTTAATAACTTGCTTTGTATGGGGGTAAGCTGTTAAATCATAAAAGCCCCATAAATACTCAGTGGGGCTTTTGTTATCTGCTAAGAGTGATTACTCTTCGTCGATAGTGTTAGCGTAATCTTCTGCGCTAAGTAGGTTTTCAAGCTCTGACTCGTCAGATGCTTTAATACGGAATAACCAACCGTCGCCGTAAGCGTCGTTGTTTACCGTCTCTGGTGCGTCTTCTAGCTCTTCGTTAATAGCAACAATTTCGCCTGCAATTGGCGCGTAAATGTCTGATGCTGCTTTAACCGACTCAGCTACTGCACAGTCTTCGCCCGCGTCTACTTCGTCGCCAACTTCTGGTAATTCAACAAATACCATGTCGCCAAGTAGCTCTTGCGCATGCTCTGAAATACCAACAGTAAAAGTACCGTCGCCTTCGTTGCGAACCCACTCGTGTGAAGAGGCGTATTTTAAATCGCTAGGGATATTGCTCATTATTTTGTTCCTTTGGTTTATATTGGGAGGATACCAATCACAATAATTATTGTGATTGGTATAACCAAATTTTTAAATTATTGATTTGCCGTTACGTACAAAGCTAGGCTTTACTACTTTAACGTTAACTAATTTTTTGCGCATTTCTACTTGGGCTGTATCCCCTATTGAACGCGGTACACGTGCAAGGGCTACACTAAAACCAAGCGTTGGTGAGAAAGTACCTGAGGTAATGACCCCTTCACCACCATCAACAATTACTTTTGAGCCGCTACGCAATACGCCTTTTTCTTCAAGCACTAGGCCAACAAGTTTGTCAGTGCTTTTTTCAGCGCGTTGCTTAACAAGTACGTCACGACCAATAAAGTCACGATCTTCTGGTTCCCATGCAATGGTCCATGCCATGTTAGCAGCAAGAGGCGATACGCTCTCGTCCATATCTAGGCCGTAAAGGTTCATACCTGCTTCTAAACGTAGCGTGTCGCGTGCACCTAAACCAGCAGGCGCAACGCCTGCATCTAGCAGTTGTTGCCATAAATCGGCTGCTTGCTCGTTCGGTACTACAATCTCGTAACCGTCTTCGCCAGTATAACCCGTTGTGGCAATAAATAAATCACCTACTTGAACACCAAAAAATGGCTTCATACCTTCAACGGCTGCTTGTTGCTCAGCATTTAACAATGTGGCTGTTTTTGCTTTAGCGTTAGGGCCTTGCACTGCAATCATTGCAAACTCAGGGCGCTCAGTAACAGTTACATCAAAGTCGCTCGATACGTTGGCTAAGTGCGCTAAATCTTTTTCGCGTGTTGCTGAGTTAACAACTAGGCGGTAAAACGTTTCGCTAAAGTAGTAAATAATTAAGTCATCAATTACGCCGCCTTGCTCGTTAAGCATGCCTGTGTAAAGTGCTTTACCAGGGACTGTTAATTTAGCTACGTCGTTTGCTACTAACTTGCGTAAAAATGCTTTTGCTTGAGGGCCTTCAATATCAACAATAGTCATGTGTGATACGTCAAACATACCTGCATCGGTACGCACGGCATTGTGTTCTTCTATTTGTGAGCCGTAGTTGATTGGCATTTCCCAGCCATGAAAATCAACCATTTTTGCGCCTGCTTCAAGGTGCTTAGCATGTAGTACAGTTTTAGCAGTCATAACATTCCTTCACGTTTTAAATTAACCCTGTGCGGGCGTGGCTTAAATAGATCTAAAAACAGGTAAACATAAAATGTTTACCTGTTTGTTGTTTGTGTTTAAGCAGCTTCGTTTTGCGTTAGCGCAAAGCCTTGTGCTTGTAAGTGTTGTTGCCATTTTTGTAGTTCTTGCTGTTTGGCGACTAACACAAAATGTTGTTCGTCGTTTTTGTCTATTGCAGTAATAAATACATCGCCGCTTTGCGCACCGTAACATAATTGCGGATTTGATAAGCGCAGCCCTGGCGTTAATTTAAACGCGTCGATTAATGCGTCAAATGCGTTGTTTCCGCTTAAGGTAAATGTAGAAAGGTCGGTACGTATTACGTAGTCAATATCAAAACGAAGTTGTTGCTCGTTTATAAGCGCTTGTAATTGCAGGCTTGCGCTGTGAGGTAATACAAATCTGTATGCAGTTTCACTAAAGTAATAAACAGCAAAGCTGTAGTCAGAATTATAGTCGCCATCAAGCGTGCCTTTTAGGCCTAAACCGCTGGCGGTTAGCTTAGTTAAATCTAGGCCTAAAATAGTGCTTAAAAATACGCTGGTTTCGGTACCGCTAAAATCCAATACAACGTGAGCGTTGTTAGTTTGTAAAGCGTTAGTAACCGCACTACTTGCATTGCTGTGACGGGCAAACATTATTGGGTTAAAAGTCATAACAAACACCTGTGTATTTTTAATGGTAAAAGTATATTGCGCACATCTATTAACAACAAATTGTAATTATTTATCAATTGATAAATAATACTTATATATATAGCCGTATAAATTGTAATTTTAAATATGAAAAATATATCAACCGATGGTTTGCGCACGTTTGTAATGGTAGTTGAGGTAGGAGGTTTTGCTAAAGCGGGTGATTTACTGGGTCTTTCACAACCTGCTGTGAGCCTACAAATTAAGCGCCTCGAGGATATGATTGGCTATAAGCTATTTAAAAAACAAGGGCAACGCCAAGTGCTTAATCAGTACGGTGAGCTATTACTGCCTATGGCTAAACAAATGATGCAACATAACGATGCTATTTTGCAGCAGTTCACCTCTGAAAACATTGCCGGTAAAGTGCGCTTAGGTATACCAAGCGAATTTGCGGCGCGCATACTACCTTCTATTATTGGCGACTTTGTAGCGTTTTATCCTGAAGTGTCGTTAGAGGTTAAATCGCGCTTGAGTAAGCATTTGCTTTCGGCTTCAAGGCAAGATCAGTTTGATTTAGTGCTTGCCCTTAATGAGCGACTCAACTCTGATAAATTTCCAATTTTTATGCAAGACGAACTTGTATGGGTAGGCGACCTTTCACTTGCAAAAAATGCAGTAGTGACCTTAGTTACAGCGCCCGAAGGCTGTATTTATCGTCGTAGAGCCATTGATGCATTAAAAAATGCAGGCATAAAATACCGCATTGTTTATAGCAACGCCGATTTAACCGGTCTTATCGCCGCTTTAAAAGAAGGGTTGGGTATTACAGTACTTGCTAAAAGTACTGTGCCTAACGATCTTAACTTTCAAATTCAAACAAAACACTTACCAAGCTTAGGCAGTATAGGTATTAGCTTAATTAAAAGCGGTGGCGAATCGGAGCACGCTGTAGATAAACTGGCTGAATTTATAGCGCTAAGGCTTGGTTAACTCAATATACAAAACCGATACTTAAGAATGAACGTTAAACTGACACTGCCATACAAAAGAAACAATTTAGTTAACAAAGTAGCATAAGTGAGTGATTTTAATTCTAAAAAACTGAACTATTAAACAGTTAATAACATTGATTCGTATTCGTTAACGTGTTCAAATTACGCCAATTAAGATAATTGACATGATCAGGACACACAATGACCTCTAAGTTTTTAGTATCTACCCTTGCGACTGCGGTTGCTTTGTCTTTTAGTGCTACTGCAATAGCACAAGGCAGTTCTAACCAAGATCAGCGTTTTGAACAAATTACCGTTATTGGCTCACAGCAGGCTATTAACGATATTCCTGGTTCTGCGACGTTTATTACTGACGAAGAACTACAAAAATTTGAATACACCGATATCTCACGTGTTTTAGCCTCTGTTCCGGGTGTATACGTGCAAGAAGAAGACGGCTACGGCCTTCGCCCTAACATTGGTATGCGCGGTACAGGTACTGGCCGTAACGATAAAATATCAGTAATGGAAGACGGTGTATTAGTTGCACCCGCTCCTTACTCTGCACCTTCAGCTTACTACTTCCCTACTATGGGCCGTATGGAGTCTATTGAAGTATTAAAAGGTGCAGCCTCTGTTAAGTACGGCCCGCGTACTACGGGTGGTGTTTTAAATTTACTTTCTCGCAGTTTACCCACTGAGGCAAATAGCTCAAAAGCAATGGTAGATGCAGCCCTTGGCGGCGACGGTTATTACAAAGGCCACGCTTACTTTGGTAAAGAAAAAAACAACACAGCGGGCTTAATTGAAGTATTTACTTATGGCGCCGACGGATTTAAAAAGCTGCCAGTAGGTAGCGACAATACTGGCTTTGAAAAAACAGATGTACTATTAAAGTTTGGCCACACGTTTGGTAAAAACGATGCGCATAGCTTAGAGCTAAAAGTAAAATACTCTGATGAAACATCTGATGAAACGTACATGGGTTTAACCGAAGAAGATTACAACTCAAACCCTTACCGCCGTTATGCAGCATCGCAAAACGATGAAATGAACACTCGCCATAATGCGTACCAGCTTAACTATGCTTACCAATTTGGTGAAGGTTATGAGCTACTAGCAACGGCTTACTTAAACGATTTTCATCGTAACTGGTATAAAGCAAGCAGTGTAGGTACAAGCACGCTTGAGCAGTACAGTGAGTTTGAAGCAAACCCAACGAGTGAAGGCATTGAAGGTATTGGCGTAAAAGCGAATAACCGTGATTACCAAGCTAAAGGCATTCAATCAGAATTACACATTCCTGCAGGCGATCACTACGTGACTGTTGGCGTACGTTACCACGAAGACGAAATGGACCGTTTTCAGTGGCAAGATACGTACACGTTAAATCAAGATTTAAGCATGACATTAACGTCGCAAGGTATCCCAGGGTCTGACAGCAACCGCGTAGATAGCGCTAAAGCAAAAACCTTATTTGTTCAAGACGAGTGGACAATAGATGCATTAGTAGTAAGTGCTGGCCTTCGTTATGAAGACATTACGATTACGCGTGAAGAGTGGTCTAAAACAGATCCAACACGCAGTGAAGGATTAACTAAAGATGTATCGAACGATACTGAGATTTTAGTTCCGTCACTTGGTGCTACTTATACACTTAACGAAAACGTAACGCTACTTGCGGGCATTCAAAAAGGTTACGCACCTGCGGCGCCGGGTAACGCAGACCAAGACGAAGAAGAAAGTGTAAATATTGAGTTTGGTTCGCGCTTTAACGCCGCTGGTTTTACAGGTGAAGTGATTGCGTTTTTCTCAGATTACGACAACATGCACGGTAACTGTACTGCAGCTGTAGGTTGTAGCGATGAAAACATTGGCGACCAATACAACTACGGTGAAGTAGAAGTATCGGGCTTTGAATTTAGTGCTGCACGTACGTTTGCCACTGACGCGGCGATGTTCCCTGTAAAACTAACTTACACCTACACAGATTCAGAGTTCCAAAACGATTTTGATTCTGAAATTTGGGGGTCGGTAGAAAAAGGCGATGCAATGCCATACGTACCAGAAAACCAAGTAGCCCTTTCGTTAGGTGCTGAGTTTTCAGCTTTTGTAATTAATAGCCAAGTGCGTTATGTATCAAATGCGCATGCTGATTTAACTGATTCAGGCTTAAATGCCATTGATAGCCGTGTAGTATGGGATTTAGCCGCTAAATACTTAATTGATGAAAAACAAAAAGTTTACCTAACCGTAGATAATCTGTTTGATAAAACCTATATCGCTAACCGCGCTAATGGTGGTATTCAGCCAGGTAAGCCACGTACAGTACAGGTAGGCTACACTTATAGCTTTTAAGCTTAAAGCTGGTTAAACGGTTCACTAACAGCGTTAATAATTTTTTATGTAAGAGTACTACACATCTAAATTATTGCCTTGTTATTAAACCGTTTACTTGCGCTTTGTATGAGATAAACGGTTCACTAAAAGCGTTAATAATTTTTTATGTGAGAGCACTACACATCTAAATTATTGCCTTGTTATTGAATCATTTACCTATCGCTATAATAGAGCATCAATTGCTGTAAAGTTAAGTGCGTAAATTACAGACACAAAAAAGCCGAGATTGAATTTCAACCTCGGCTTTTTTAATACATTAAACTATTAGTTATTTGCGTTACGCTGGCGTAATACTTCAAATAAACAAATACCTGTAGCAACCGATACGTTTAAGCTTGAAACTGTGCCTGCCATTGGAATTTTAACAAGTACATCGCAATGCTCACGTGTTAAACGGCGCATCCCCTCGCCTTCAGCACCCATAACAATAGCCATCGGGCCCGTTAGGTTGGCTTCAAATACGTGTGTATCTGTCTCGCCGGCCGTGCCTACAACCCATACACCTGCATCTTTAATTTCACGTAGTGTACGCGCAAGGTTAGTAACTTGAATAAGCGGTACTGTTTCAGCTGCGCCACAGGCCACTTTACGTGCAGTACCGTTAAGCTTAGCCGACTTGTCTTTAGGTACAATCACAGCGTGTACGCCTGCAGCATCTGCACTGCGCAGGCATGCACCTAAGTTATGCGGATCGGTTATACCATCAAGCACAAGTAAAAACGGTGTGTCTTCGCGTGCAATGATCTCATCTAGATCTTTTTCATTAAACGTTGGCGCTGCTTTAACGTTTGCAATAATGCCCTGATGTTGCTCGCCTTTTGATTTGCTATCAAGCGCTTTACGCTGCATAAATTGCACTGAAATACCAAACTTACGTGCTTCATCAATAATCGGGGTTGAGCGTTTGTCGTCACGGCCTTTAAGCGCGTAAATCTCTATAAAACGCTCAGGCTCACTTTCTAAAATTGCTTCAACAGAATGAAAGCCAAAAATTAATTCATTACTCACGTATTATCTGCTCCTGGGCTATTACGTTTACGGGCATTTTTGCCTGGTCTTTTAGGCTTTTTAGCTGCCTTTTTCTTTGGTTTTTTCTTAGGTGTGCCATCAGCGGCTTTTACTGCCTTTTTACTTTTACCCGCTGGCTTTTTTTTACCTTTAGGTTTTTCATCCGTAGCAGATGACTTGCCAGGTATTTTACCTGCTTTTAATTGCGAGCGAACACTTGCTGGTGCATGGCCAGATTTACCCGCGCCTTTAGCACCACGGCGGCGTGAATATCTATCTTGTGCTACATCGCCTTTAAGCGTTAAGTTTATACGGCGCTCATCTAAGCTAACCGATGCAACTTGCACAGTTACTTTATCGCCAAGGCGATAAACTTTATGTGTGTGCTCACCTATTAGGGTGTGTTTTGCAGCATCATGCTGGAAGTATTCATCACCTAAATTAGTGACATGAATAAGCCCATCAATTTGTAAATCGTCTAGGCGTATAAACAAACCAAAATTAGTGACCGATGAAATAACTCCATTGAACTCGTCGCCAACGTGATCTTGCATAAACTCACATTTAAGCCAGTCGGCAACTTCTCGCGTTGCGTCGTCTGCGCGGCGCTCTGTTGTTGAACACTGCTCGCCTAATTGATCTACCTCATCGTCGGTATAAGCATACGCCCCTGACGTTTGTTGACCTTGTGCTTTTATTACCGCTTTAATTGCGCGATGCACTACTAAATCTGGGTAACGACGAATTGGCGATGTAAAGTGTGCATAAGCCGAAAGTGCTAAACCAAAGTGGCCTATGTTATCTGGCTGATATACAGCCTGCTTCATTGAACGAAGTAACATAGTTTGAATAAGCTCAGCCTCTGGGCGGTCGCCTAAGCGAGCTAATACTTGGGTTATTTCTTTTGGTGTTGGCTCATCACTTAACGTGCTTTGAATACCAAGCTCAGTTAAAAACTTAGTAAA
This sequence comes from Pseudoalteromonas sp. MMG006, assembly GCF_018101025.1. Lineage (NCBI taxonomy): Bacteria > Pseudomonadati > Pseudomonadota > Gammaproteobacteria > Alteromonadales > Pseudoalteromonadaceae > Pseudoalteromonas > Pseudoalteromonas sp. MMG006. Next base: position 54,983 of record NZ_JAGJEJ010000001.1, on the reverse strand, counting down.
GTTACCTAGCTTTTCTTGATCTGGTTCATCGTGCACACGATAAAGCGCGCTAGCTTCGTGTTTTTCGAGTAATTTAGCCGCCGAAACGTTGGCCAAAATCATACATTCTTCAATGAGTTTGTGCGCGTCATTACGAATAACAGGCACTATTGATTCTATTTTGCGTTGCGCGTTAAATACAAAACGTGTTTCGAGTGTTTCAAACTCGATGGCACCGCGCTCTTGGCGGGCAGCTTTAAGTGCCATGTACATTTGCTGTAGGTCAGTTAAATGTGGCACTACGGCTGAGTATTCATCGCGTAGTTTTTCATCACCTTTTAAAATAGCGTTTACTTTGGTGTAAGTTAAACGTGCGTGAGAGTTCATCACGGCTTCGTAAAACTTATAACCCGAAAGCTTACCCGCATCCGATACGGTCATTTCGGCAACCATACATAAACGATCTACTTTAGGATTCAGTGAACATAAACCGTTAGACAACACTTTTGGCAGCATAGGAATTACTTGCTCAGGAAAATACACTGAGTTACCACGCGCTATGGCTTCTTTATTAAGCGGCGTGTTCATGCCTACATAATGCGATACGTCGGCAATGGCAACCCATAAGCGCCAACCGCCTGATTTTTTACGTTCACAATATACTGCATCATCAAAGTCGCGTGCATCTTCGCCATCAATAGTGACAAGCGGAAGGTCACGTAAATCTACACGGCCTTCTTTATCAGTATCTTCCACAAATTCACCAAGGTGAGCCACTTGAGCTTCTACTTCTTCTGGCCAAACATGAGGAATATCGTGATTACGAAGCGCTACTTCAATTTCCATACCTGGGGCTAAATGCTCGCCAAGTACGTCTATAACTTTACCCACGGCGTTCATATTACGACTTGGGTTTTGAGTGATTTTTACCTGCACCATTTGATTATGGCGGGCACCGTTTTCGTTGCCTGGTAAAATCATTATATCTTGGGTAATGCGCGGATCTTCAGCAACTACAACAGCTATGCCGTGTTCAACAAAGTAACGCCCTACTATAGGTGCACGCTCGTTGGTAAGCACTTTAATAATGCGAGCATCACATTTTGAGCCAGAGCCACGCTTTGTGCCTTTAGCTAGTACAATGTCGCCATGTAGCACCATGTTCATTTGGTGCTTAGCTATAAACCAATCTTTGCTCTCGCCTTCAACTTCTAAAAAGCCAAAACCGTCTCTGTGGCCTATTACTTTGCCTTTAGTTAAACCGGCTTCGTCTATTAAGGCATAACATTTAAACTTATTGAAATACAATTGCCCGTCGCGCTCCATAGCACGAAGGCGGCGTTTAAATGCTATTTGGCGCTCTTCATCGTTTACCGCAAGCTCTTCGCATAATTGTGCGTAGTTAGCTGGTTTTGAACGCTCTTGAAGGTGAGTAAGTATAAACTCACGGCTAGGGACTGGGTTTTCGTACTTTTCTTGTTCTCGACTGAGATTTGGATCTTGGTTTGACATTCACTATCTTGTTAGTTGGTTATGTAGGTATTTTAACCCATATACGTAAAATGAGACAGGTAAAAGCAATTAAACTTTTACCAACTTAATTTTGTGTTTAAAAATATAAGATAACAGGACTTAACACGTCCTTAATTATGCTGCGTGTTTGTTTCAATTATAAGTTAAACACGCAGGATTTAAGTCTACTTTTTCTGTAGGTTTTTCCAGAGCAGTTTACTAATATTTTCTATAAATGCTGGGTCTTCTTGTTTTGTTGTTTGTAAAATATGTTTGTTTATTTGTGTTTTATTTTGAGCATAAATCCAACGATTTTTATTAAATTGCTGTGCAAATTCAAGTACACCAGCTTGTAGCTCTTTGTTATTAGTAAACACTTCTTCTATTACATTGTTTGTTAAAAGATCGCTTGCACCAACACGCTGCCCAGACATAGCTAAGCGGTTAAAGTAGGTGTGAGGAATTGCTTTATGAATAATAGGGATCATAGAAGGCACAAACGGGACGAGTACATCAACCTCAGGAAAACAGAAAAAGCCTTTGTCTGATTTCATAAATCTAAAATCACACGCACACGCAAGTACAGCACCATTACCATAAGTATGGCCGTTTAGCGCTGCAATAATAGGCATCGGAAAGGTAACAATACGCTTTAATAGCTGAGTTATTTCAAGCATAAAGTTAGCGATATCTGTAGGTGTGTTACTTGAGTTTGCCATCCATTGTAAGTCGATTCCAAGTGACCAGTTTTTATCACTCGATGATGTTAATACTACCGATGTAATGGCTTGGTTACTTTCAATGTTATCTAGGTGTTGGTTAAGCTGCGCTAAAAATGCGGGGTTGTGGCGGTTTTCAGCGGTGTTCATCGTTAATATAGCGGTGTTATTTTCGTTTTTAAACTCTATTAATGCTGTCATTAAACTCTCACTTGTTGTTTTTTAGCGTAACTTTAAGCGCTGTTCGTTACTTTTATAAGTAACATAGTAATACTTTACTTATAATTTATAAACCCAGAGCAAGTTAAGAAGCCCTCCTGCGTTAATTGTGTGGTTTATGGCTATCGCGTTAAATTAGTGAGTTATTTAACGCGATACCGAATTTGTTTTTAATAAAAAGGATACTAAAGCCAGCCTTTTTGCCTTGCAATACGCGCTGCATCTACGCGGTTTGTAGCGTTTAGCTTTGCGATTGCATCAGACAAATAGTTACGCGTAGTGCCTTCGCTTATAAAAAGCAGCTTAGCAATCTCACTTGTTTTAAGACCATCGCTTGCAAGCTTGAGTGCTTTGCGTTCTTTGTCGGTCAGTGGATCTGCATCGTCTAGGGCGTTAATGGCAAGTTCTGGGTCAATTACTTTTTGCCCTTGCATTACTTTTTTAAGCGCGTTGATAAGCTCATCGCTCGGGGCTTCTTTTAATATAAATCCTTTAACACCCGCACTTAATGAGCGCCTTATATAACCCGCTCGTGAAAACGTGGTCATTATTACCACTTTTATATCAGGAAATTTTACCGCTATTTGCTCACTCAGCTCTATGCCATTCATATTTGGCATTTCGATATCGGTTAAAATAATATCAGGCATGCTGTCGTCTGTAAGGCTAGTTATTGCTGTTAGCGCATCTTGGCCGTTACTTGCTTGGCCTATTACCTCAATATTAAAATCAAGGCTTAGCAAAGCAGCAACTGCGTCGCGAACCAGTGCTTGATCTTCCACTAAATATACTTTGATCATTGTAAATCCTTAGCTGTAATTGGCAGTATTACATTTAAAGTAAAGCGCTCGCCACATGTAAAACTAGCACTACCATTAAGTTGCTCTGCGCGCTCTTTTATACCGTTTAAGCCATTACCTGCGCTTAACGTGCTGCAAGGTGCATGATCGATAACCGTTATAAGTAATTGCTGCGCTGTTTGCTCTATATTTATCTCGCTGTTTTTTGTACTGCTATGGCGCAGTAAATTAGTAACGGCTTCTTTAATTATAAGGCCTGCTAACCCCTCTACTTTAGCGGGCAAAGTATTTAAAACCACGTTAAATGTAACGTTAAACTCTTGCTCTATAAGCCTTTGTTTAAGCTGCGCCAGCTGACTAACTAAATTAAGCTGTTTTAAATCACTTACGGCGCTTCTCACGTCGCTTAACAGTTGCCTTGCAAGATCAGCAACTTGTGCTATTTCGTTATTTGCCTGCTCATATCGCTCACCCTGATTCAACTTATTGGCAAGCTCTGCTTTTAACGCAATTGATGAAAGTGAATGACCTAAAATATCGTGCAGGTCGCGCGCTATTCGTTCACGCTCAGCAATGGCAGCTAATTGCTCTAATTGGTTAGCGCTTTCTTGCTCGCGCATTTTGTGCAGCTGCTCTTTTTGACTAGCTATACCAAAGGCAAATAATGCGGCTGAAATTAATAATGTGCCTGCTAAAAAATATTTTACATTTTCCATATCAGCTAAGTAGGCGCTTAATAACACCGCAAAAGCAATACCAAATACTGCGTATACCCTGTGCCTTTTACTATACGATTCACCCGCTATAAAAGTGATAAATCCGTATAAGGTAGACGTGCCTGTGGTATAAAATGTAGCGCTAAAACAAACCACTAACATCATTATAAACAGTTTAGAGATAGCTTTTGCTTCACAGTTCATGGCTTTTATATAAAGCAAAATAAATACAATATAAAACGCCACACTCATTACAATTGTGTTTACTGGCAAATGCGATAAGTTAAAAAGAGTGGGTAATAAATAAAACCCCGTAAAAGTTAATGGCGCGTACTTCCAAAAATTTTTATCTGCTGGTTTTGAAAGTGTGTTAGCTTCACTCATACCCATACCTCTAAGTTATTATTTTTATTTAAAGCACTATTTTTATTAATAAATATAAATAACACAAAAACACTAATGAGTATAAAGTAATCATTTATTGAAACACTAAAGCTAATTGATTCCAAAAACTCGCTAATCGCCAAGCTTATTAAAACGAATGTATTCATAGCAACCTCCAAGTAAGTAAGGTAACTATGCCAAACCCCAAAATTAATAAGAGTGTGAAATGTCATTAACTTTGCTGACAATTGTCATGTTTTATAAATTTCATCCTGTAGGCGCTCGCCCAGTGATAACATATTAAAAAAAGGAGATGATGTTTAAATGCAGCCACAACAGCAAAGTTTAATTTACTTACATATTGCCGTATTACTTTTTGGGGGCACTGCCCTTTTTGCAAAACTAATTGGTTTAAATGCGCTTGATATTACTGTTTACAGAACCGCCATTGCTGGTATGGCACTTTTGGCGATGCTGTATTTTCAAAAAAAACAAATAAAACTAAATAAACCTAAAGACTATTTAATAGCACTATTTTTAGGTGTAGCAGTAGGCTTACATTGGGTAACTTATTTTGCAGGCATGCAAATGGCCGGTGTTACTATTGGTATGCTGGCTTTTTTTAGCTACCCCGTTATGACGGTTTTTTTAGAGCCGGTGTTTAATAAAAGTAGGCCCCAAGCGAAAGATATAATAAGTGCAGCTATTGTAGTAGTTGGCATATATTTACTCGTGCCAAGTGCCGATTTAGGTGACGATGTAACCTTTGGTGTCATTACGGGAATTGTATCGGCTTTGTTTTTTTCAATTAGAAACATCATCCACAAGCGCTACTTTAGCCAGTACGGCGGCCCACAGACTATGTTTTATCAAACCTTGGTGGCAAGTTTAATGTTATGCGCATTTATTGAAGTTCCTGTGTATGAGGTTAGTAACCACGACCTTATTTTAATTGCTGTGGCGGGTATTATTTTTACCGCTACACCACACTCGTTATTTGCAGCCAGTTTAAAGCATTTATCTGCAGCAACTGCGGGGTTAATTTCTTGCTTACAGCCACTTTATGGCACAATACTGGCTATAGTAATTATTCATGAACGCCCTACTTTAATGACACTTATTGGCGGTGCGCTTATTGTTAGTGCTGCATGTTTTGAAACCTGGTCAATCACTAAAAAGGCTCGACAATGAAAGTATTCGCACACAGAGGTGCCAGTGGCGATTTTCCTGAAAACACTAAAAGCGCAATTTTAGAAGCACTAAAAGCCAACATTGATGGCATTGAAGTTGATGTTCAGAGTACGCTTGATGATTACATGATTATTCATGATTCGTGGCTTGATAGAACCACCAGCGGCACAGGTAAGGTAAGGGACTTTACTGCCCAAGACTTGTCTAAACTAAATGCGGGTAACGGCGAAAAAATACCAACGCTTCAGCAGCTAATTGATTGGAATAACAATAAAACATTATTAAATTTAGAGCTTAAACATACCTTTGAACTTGAAAAGTTTACAACGGTGCTTGAGTGTAATATTGCAGCAGGCAAAATATCAAAAGAAAACATTTTAGTGTCGTCGTTTGATCATCATCAATTGCAGTACCTTAAAAAAATACTACCATGGCTTAAAATAGGCGCATTAACATCATCGATCCCGCTTCACTACGCAAAATTTGCTCAAGAGCTAAATGCATTTAGTGTTCATGTAGATAAAAACTTTGTAAATAAAGAATTTGCAGATGATGCTAAAAAACGAGGCCTAAAGATTTATGCTTATACGGTCGATAAAGAGCAAGATATATCACTGATGCTTGAATATGGTGTAGAGGGAATTTTTACCAACTATCCAGCCCACACTAAAGCTTATTTAGCGTCGTTATAGTAAAGGTAGCTTACCTATTGCTAATCAAAATTACAGGACTTGAGTTCAATGAGTGGTTTTATGAAAATTTATGATTATGTAGAACAAACATTCTTTTTTACACTAACCCGTAAAATAGTGGGTAATTTGAGTTTTGTATTTTTGTTTCAAGCAATTACATTATTTTGGTTATATCAAACCTTAAGCGAACAACAGCAAAGTACAGGGTTATTTTGGTTGCTAACTTTCGTTATTGTAGCTGGCTTTGTTTTTACTCTTTTTTATATGCGCTTTTTAATTGTACGTCCTGTAACTGCAATGCGAGACACTTTAATACAAATAAACCAGCAAGATGCCAATTTAGCAGCAAAACTCCCTCATTTTTCTTATGATGAATTTAAAGATTTAAGTACGCAGTACAATATATTCACCACTCATTTAAGTGAGTTATTAAGCACTACGCACAATAGCGCTCAAGCTAGTGCGCACAGTAACACTCAAGTGACTGAGTCTATGCATAGTACTGAGCAATCAAGTGAGCAGCAAATTAACTTAAGCCGCAGTATTATTAATGCCAGTATGCAAATAACGCAAAGCTTACAAAACATAGTAAGCAACACAGACAGCGTGCATGAGGTAAATAATGAACACCTTAATTTTGTAAAGCTCTCTGCATCCGAACTTTTAGCCTTAGTTGAGCAAGTTGGTTTGATTACTAATATGCTGGGTAGCTTTTCAAACACGGTAGCAGGGCTTAAAGAAAACAGCGAAAATATTCGCAGCATATTAAAAATGGTTGAAGAGTTTTCTGATCAAACTAATTTATTGGCGCTCAATGCTGCAATTGAAGCGGCTAGAGCCGGTGACGCAGGTAGAGGCTTTGCTGTTGTTGCCGATGAAGTACGTACGCTGTCAATAAAAGTAAGCGGTGCAACTAGGCAAATTAGCGACTTTATTAACCAAATGAACGAGCTAGTAAATGAAACAAACAAAGAGTCAGAGCAATTAATTACCCATTCTAATAATGCGCAAAGCGCGATAAGTAATACATCCGATGGCTTTACTAAAATGCTTAATGAGTTTGAACAAAACCAACAACAGCTCCAACAAATAGTAAATGCAGTACATACGTTAGAAAACACTCAAACACAGACCCATCAATCGGTAGAGCAGATAGTAGCTTTAGGCGAGCAAGCCAAACAACAAATAGATACTGCCCTTAACGATTGCCAACAATCTCAGCAATTAAGCTTACAAACCCAGCAACAGTTAAAGCGATTTGTGCTCTGACAGGCGTTTTCGCCCACCAGCAAATATGTTAAATTACGCGGCTATTAATTTAAGCGTGAAATGTGTGTGAGCAACCCTACTCCAAATTATGAACAACTAGCCCAACAAATTAAAGTATGGGGGCAAGAGCTTGGCTTTAGCGAAGTTGGCATAACCGACATTGATTTATCTAAGCACGAAGCACAATTACAGCGCTGGCTTGATGCAGGTTATCACGGGTCAATGGATTATATGGCGGCACATGGCATGAAACGCGCTCGCCCTGCTGAATTAGTTCCTGGTACTCAGCGCGTTATTTCGGTAAAAATGAATTACCTCCCCCCTGATGCAAGCTTTGCTAAAACACTTAAAAATACCGAAAAAGCCTACATTAGCCGCTATGCTTTAGGGCGTGATTACCATAAATTAATGCGTAATAGGTTAAAAAAACTAGGCCAAAAAATAGAGCAAGAAATTGGCGATTATGGCTTTAGGCCGTTTGTAGACTCAGCGCCGGTGCTTGAGCGCCAACTTGCTGAAAAAGCAGGTTTAGGCTGGCGTGGCAAACATTCGTTGTTAATAAACCAAGAAGCTGGCTCATGGTTTTTTTTAGGTGAGTTATTTGTTGATTTACCCCTACCGATTGATGATGAAAACACCTTCGAAGGCTGCGGAAAATGTGTAGCCTGCATTACGCTTTGCCCTACAGGTGCAATTGTAGAGCCTTATGTAGTTGATGCACGCAAATGCATATCGTACTTAACTATTGAGCATCAAGGCGCTATACCTGAGCAATATAGAGCTTTATTAGGTAATCGTATTTATGGCTGCGATGACTGCCAACTGGTATGCCCATGGAACCGATATGGACAAATAACTGATGAAAATGACTTTCACCCTCGCACACAATTAAAAGATAAAGACTTACTTGAGTTATTTGCTTGGGATGAAGCAACGTTTTTAAAAAATACTGAAGGCAGCCCTATTCGCCGTATTGGCCATGAGCGATGGCTACGTAATTTAGCGGTGGGTTTAGGAAATGCCGATTTTAGCCGTAAGATAGTTTTTGCCCTTGAAGATAAAGCACTGAATTGTAGCGAGCTTGTTTTAGAGCATATTAATTGGGCACTTACACAGCAAAACGACAAACAGCGTGTGCAACTTCGAAAAACCCTAAGACTGATTAGAATCGTTGAAAAAGGTTTACCCCGAGATGCTTAAATACTCGAAAGTAAACCTCAAAATTTAAAACATACTAGCTTTTTAATAACAACGAAAGATGTTGCTCAATTTCAGCAAAGGCTGCTTTTACCTGTTTTACAGACTCCTCTCTAGCAATTGAATTTTGGATTGTTTTATCTACTTTTTTATAAATAAACACCTCCTGATCTTCATCTAACCCCATTGTAGGAATACGCTCCTCAAGCTCTTCTTGTAATTGTTTAAATACTCTTTCGTTACTTTGGCGGTTCTCATTTAATAAGCTAATTAGCCCATGAAATTTGCTGTGTACCGCACTTGCAACAGCATTAAGTTTCGCCTGTTGCGACTCAAGCATTTTTTTGGTCATGATTGCGCGTAATTGTTGCTCGGTCACGCTTACAATAAAACACACGTGATCGCGTATGCGCCCGTGTTTATCTGGATCGTGATCTGGCATGTTTAAAATAAGCAGGCTAATCAGTTCATAATTAACTAAAATTCGGTGCGAAAATTCATGTAAACGCCCTTTATTTTTAAGCATTTCAAATAGCTCAACGACTATTGGCGAACATACACCATTTAGCGCAAAATGGCTTATTTCATCGCCCTGCCTAAATTCAACATTACTTTGTAAGTCAAATGATTTAAGGCAATCTATAAGTGCTTTACCTAGCTCTTCTGGTTCATTAATAAACCCGATGTTTTCAACATAATTAACTATTTCGCCCATTTCACTACTGTTGGCCATCGCATTAAATGCTGTAGAAGTCGCGTCTTCAACTTGCTTTTCGAGGCTTTGTTTTTCAATAAGTACTTGGTTTAAGTTTTTGAGTTTTGATTTAAGTTCATCGTGTCCAAATGGCTTTACAATATAATCCTCGGCACCTACTGAATAGCCTTCCATTCGCTCTTCAACAGTACCGCGTGCTGAAACAAACATAACAATTATATGCGCTGTATTAGGGTTAGCCTTAAGTGCTTTACACACCTCATAACCGTTCATTTGCGGCATACTTACGTCGAGTAATATAACCTGAGGCATATAATCTTCAACCATGCCTAAGCATTCTGGACCGCTGGTTGCTACTTGCAATTCAAAATCAAGTTCCTCTAAAATTTCTTCAATTATTTCAAGGTTAAACGGCTCGTCATCGACGGCAAGAATTTTAGTTAAGGCCATAATTTATCATCCATTCAAATTCTTAAAAAAGGTTACTTGGCTTGCCAAAAATAATTAGTGGTTTTGCTGCTCTAATTGCTCTTCGGCCAAATGTTCATCTAGATTTATTTCCAGTGGCACTTGTATGCATACTGTTGCACCACCGTTTTCGTTATTTTGCGCGGTTATTTCACCTTGATGTAAAGACACAAACTCCCTACATAAGGCAAGGCCTAAACCGGTACCGCCTGCACCACTATTTGTTTTACTACTTTGTGCAAACTTAGTAAAAATATGTTCGAGCTCATCCTCAGGTATACCAATGCCGTTATCAATCACTTCTATTATGGCAAGCTCATTGTTTGACTCAAGAGTTACTTTAATTTTGCTTTTTGGCTCACTAAATTTTAAGGCGTTGCCGAGTACATTTCGTAATAACTGATTTATTTGTTCTTCATCGCACTGTGCAATAACGGGTAGTGGTTGGGCAATAAAAGCTATTTCTATTTCTTTTTCCATAGCAGTACCCGATACATCATCAATGCTTGTTTTTATAATATTTGCTAAGTTGTATGGTCGAGGGTTAAAGGGAAATTTACCCACGTCGAGTTTAGATAAATCGAGCAAGTTGTTAAGTAGTGAAAGTAGGCGCTCACCACTACTTTCAATGCGAGATAAGTATTTTACGAGTTTTTCTTTAGCAAAATCGCCAGCAGCTAATTTGCTCAAGCCAAAGCGCGAAAAGCTTAATATTGAATGCATTGGTGTACGTAACTCATGCGACATGTTGGCCAAAAACTCTGATTTACTAAGATTGGCAGCTTCAGCGACATTTTTAGCATGCTCAAGTTGCGAGGTACGCGCTCTTACTTGTTCCTCAAGTACATCTTTTGCTTCTAACAGTAAATCTTCTTTTTGCTTAAGGTGCGTTACATTTTTAAAAATAACAGCAAGGGCTATATCACCATGGTGATCTATTTCGTTAAAAGAACCCACCAGCGGAATGTAACCCCCCGTCGTTTTAGCTAAACGCAAATCACAACTAAATTGACGATTACTATTTAGCGTTGAAATTTTATCTTTAATACCGCTAATAGAATCCTCATCTAAAAAGCTAAATACAGATTTACCTTCCAGTTCATTAAACGGTAAATTAAACAGCTTTAAACATGCATCATTAGCTTCTATTACTTTACCACCGCGCTGAAACAGCATGATGGCATCGGGTGTATGTTTATAAATAACTTGAAGTAGGCTGTCTTTTTCGATTAATGCATCTACGGTATCTTGAAGCCTTTCAACAAGCTCTGCGTTGTCGCGTTTTAGTAGCTCTGTTTGCCATAGTTTATGTACCGACTGAAGTAAAACACTGTCATTTAAAGGTTTAATGAGTACATCTTCTACGCCTTGGCGAATAGCCTCTATCATCGAAACTTGATCAGGACGAGAGGTAAATAACAAACAGCGGCAATGTGATTGCGAAACTTTTAAGCGTGAAAAAATATCTAACCCAGTACCATCATTTAAAATAAAATCGCTTATGAGTATGTCTATGTGCTTATCTTTACTTATTTCTAATGCTTGGGTGCTATCAGTGGCTGTATAAGTTTCTATGTGCGCACCAACCAAACTGGTTTTCATTTTTTCAAGGCGCTCAGGGATATGGTCAACTAATAAAATGGTTGGCAGTTTTAATATATGATTTGAGCCAAGTTCAAGTAGGCTCTCTAGCAGTGAAGTGATTTCTTTATTGGAAAAAAATGGGTAAACCACCGTTGCATTAGGTGCAACATGGTTTAGCTCACTAAAGGCAGTTAATTGCTCACCGTTCTCAGCTTTAGGTGCAAGCAGCATAAAGCGCTCTTGCACAACTTCATTCGCAAGCGGTTTTATAGCATCTACAGGCACACCATGAGCGACTATAACAAGGTCATAGTCAGCGATCCGAGTGTACATTTCTAGCATGCTAAAGTGAATTAATTCGACTTCACATCCTATTAATTCTAAAAGCACCTTCACCCTCATGGCGATGATACTGCTACTATCAACAATTAATATTTTTCGAACCATCAAGCTACACTTAAAATTAATAAACTTAATATGTTAATAGCGTAGTCCATTTTTATTTAATTAGCATAAGTCCTTGTACTTATTTTGTAAAAAAATATAACTCAGATTTAAAACATCATTCTATTATAGGTGTTTTCCAAAAATAGTTAGGCTATATGGTGTATCGTCCATAATGGCAACATTAGGTAATTCGCCCCATACATTAAACTCAAAATGTTTAAATAACTTTATGCTTGGCACGTTATGACTGAAAATAAAACCTAGTAATACTTTAATACCTAACTGCTTAGCTTTTGTTTGAGCAAATTCCATTAACTTTTTACCTAAACCTTTACCTTGCGCTTTGCTGGTAATATAAATACTTATTTCTACTGTGCCATCGTAAGCTGGGCGGCCATAAAACGACTTATAACTAAGCCAAGCCAGCACTTTTTCTTCTTCGCAATAAACATAGATGGGGCGATTTGCAGTATGGCTATTAAACCACTCACGCTTTTGCTCCACGCTCACTTCTTCGGTATCAGCGGTCACCATTCGAGACGCAATTGTTTCGTTATAAATGGAGACTATTTCATTTAAATCATTAATATTTGCAAGACGAGTTGTCATAGTAACTTGAAGGGTTGATCAATTTTGTTCATATTAGCGTATGTTCCCCCTATCAAACAATCGTAAATGTAGGAGCTAGTTATGCTAAAAAAAATAATTTTAGGGTTAGCTGCTTTATGTATAAATATACCATTGCACGCACACGCGTTAACGAATGAAAGCGCAGAAGCATGCCAAGATTTTACCAATGTAGATATACGAAAGCTGCGTTCTGAGCAAACAATTAACTTGTGCCAGTTTAAAAATAAGCCTTTGCTTATTGTAAACACAGCCAGTAATTGTGGGTTCACCCCACAATTTAGAGGACTAGAGGCACTTTACAAACAATACGAAGACGAAGGGTTAGTAATACTTGGTTTCCCGTCTGACGATTTCTTTCAAGAAGAAAATGACGAAAAGTTAACGGCAAAAGTATGTTTTGTAAATTATGGGGTCACTTTTCCTATGTTTGCCACCAGCGAAGTACGCGGTAGTAATGCTAATGCAATATTTAAACACTTAAATGAGCAGACGAGTTCACCTAATTGGAATTTTTATAAATATTTGGTATCTGCTGATCGTAAAACAATTACTCGCTTTAACTCTAAAACTGAACCTTCATCAGCACGCTTAGTTAACGCAATTGAAAAAGCACTATCTAATAACTAAACTGGTACAATTAGCGTAACCTGACTAGACTAGTTTCAATTTTATTAAAAAACATTACTTTAAATCCAGGAGATTTTGATGACAGTAGCAAGCGCACGACACATACTTGTAGATAGCGAAGCACAATGCTTAGACCTAAAAACACAAATTGAACAGGGCGAAGATTTTGCTGAATTAGCAAAAGCACATTCTAACTGTCCTTCGGGTCAAGATGGTGGCGCTCTTGGTGAGTTTGGCCCAGGCATGATGGTACCTGAATTTGATAAAGTTGTATTCTCTGCACCTATTAACCAAGTGCAAGGCCCTGTGCAAACACAGTTTGGCTATCATTTACTTGAAGTTACAAGCCGTTCAGAATAACGTTGTGTTACTACAATAAACAAAAAGCCGCTTATGCGGCTTTTTTTAGGAGTATTTATGAAGCTTATTGGTACTGATGCCTCACCTTATGCTCGGCGCATAAGAATGTGGGCTCTTGAAAACAACTGTGATTTAGAATTTGTTACTTTAAATATATTTTCTGAAGAAGGCCGCCCTACCCTTGCTAATAATAACCCTGCACGCAAAGTACCTATTTTGGTTGATGGCGATCTCACGTTAGGCGATTCAAATACAATTTTACGCTACCTTCTTAAAAAAACAGCTAAGCCTGATCTGACATGGCCACAAGAGCAATTACTCACAATCGTTAATGCCTGCAATGATTCACTTGTTGAAATGGTGCTATGCAAACGCTCTGGTTTTGATACTCAAAGCGATAAACTATTTTTTAATCTGCAAAACGAACGCATTGCTGAAACATTAAGCTATTTAAATACACATTTAGCTGATGATGAATTTAAAAGCTGTGAATACCTCAACATCAGTTTATACTGCCTGCTTGATTGGATTTGCTTTCGCGAACTGACTGACTTTAGTCAGCACAGTGAGCTTGTTGCTTTTCATGAGCAATATAGCAAGCGCCAAGCAGCAATAAATACCAGTCCTAGTCTCTAATTTAAAAAGGTAAACACATGAGCGATATCGAAATAGAATCACAACTAGTTAGCTTTGTAGAAAAAGTACGTGTAAGCGAGCAAGTATGGGCACTAAGCAGCGATGATGGCGGCTTTGTTGTATGTGAGTCAAATCAGTTTGCAGAAACTGACGTATTACTTTTGTGGGAAAGCGAAGAAGCAGCTAAAGCTCAATGTAAAGACGAATGGGCTGAATATAGCCCAGCAGAAATCAATCTTGATGAATTTTTAGATGATTGGGTTGAGGATTTAAACGAAGATAGTGCTTTAGTTGGTCTAAATTGGAATGATGACCAAGTATGTGTAGAAATAGAACCTGTAGGTTTAGCACGCGCTTTAAGCGAATAATTTACGCTATAAACTGATAGCGAATAAAAACACCCTGCCTATTTTTATGCAGGGTGTTTTTGTTTAAGCAATTAAATAACCTAAATTCTAGAATCGATACTCGCATCTTTGTATAGTTTGAGTATAAAATAGAACACGTCATTACTTTCAAGGTATTACGTTGAAAACCCATCTTGGTCGTCGCCCTTTTTCAGCTATGGAACTGCATACACTTTATAGTGGATATATATATGGTGATGTTAAAGTTGCACGTGAGCAAGCCAAACATTGGCACTTTTGGCTGCCTTTAATCGCTTATTATAGCGGCGCGTATAGCGACGAAATAGGTTGCTTAACACTTGATGACCTTGTTTATGAGCATGGCAATTTATGTTTTAGCTTTCATACCCACGGAAAAATAAAACCGCGCTTAGTACCTGTGCATCAGGCTTTAATTGATGCAGGCTTTAATGACTACCTTAATTTTATTAAAGCCCGCGACCAGACCCGCTTAATGTTCGACTTACCAGCCAAAACAGGCCGCTATAGCGAAAAAGTACGTATATGGTTTTCCGGTGAAGGGGAGCGCGCTGGGTATTTGCAAAAATGCGCCATTCCTAATGTAGACCAATTAGGAATGAAAACAGCCATTAGCAGTCTGCGTCTTAACTTTGAGCAACAAATTCGTATTTATGCGCTGCAAGCAGGCTCAAAAGATGCCTTTAACTACTTAATGGGCTTTAACGAATATCAGCACGATAAGTTTGACGACATTTCATTATTAAATAATGTGATTCAGCAAATTCGTATCATTAACTCTCACGTGCATTGGACACGTTTTACCCTGCGTGAAAGTCATTGACAAACTTTGTTACTCTTTAGCCTCTTTTTGACTATTTTATCCAAGCTATAATCAATTACTCCATTCTAAAAAGCTGTTAGGATATCCACACTCTAAATAATTAACGCATAAAAAAGCCTATTTAGGGTAGTTTCTAACAACAACAATCTAGGGATTATTATGTTTTTTAAAAGCTTCTTAACGGTGAGCGTTGCTTTAGCAATGAATGCTGCAAACGCTAACGAATTCGTTATCGAAAAACTCGCAAAACCAAGCTCTCAGCAGGTATCGTTAACTCTCGACCCAAGCCAAGATACATTCACAGGGATGACTGAAATAGCCCTAGAAGTACTAAAACCAACAAAATACATTGAGCTAAACGGCGTAGCTTACGCTGTTAAAATGGCGCAACTACTTGGCGAAGAAAACTGTGATTTAAGTAATGAAATGCTTAAAACCGGTAAAGTTAAATTTAGCTGTAATGAGCAAATCCAACCGGGTAAATACACGCTTAAAGTTGATTTTTCTGCGCCTTATAACCGCCAAAGTGTCGGTTTATATAAAACGTTAGACCAAGGCACACCTTATTTATTTACCCAATTTGAAATGAATGATGCGCGTCGTGCGTTTCCTGTTTTTGATGAGCCAAATTACAAAATTCCATTTCAACTGACAATTACCGCGCCTACATCTCAAAAAGTATATGCCAATACCCCAGAGCTAAAAACAACCGTTAACGGCGATATGACCACTCACTATTTTGATAAAACGCCGCCAATTCCTTCATACCTTGTAGCGATGGCTGTTGGCCCGTTTGAAGAGTTAAACATTGAAGGCATGCCTATTCCTGGTCGTGTTATTACGCCACAAGGCAAAATTCACTTAGCCCAATACGCTAAAGAAAATATGCCAAAAGTACTGAGCGCACTTGAAGCCTACTTTGGTATTCCTTATGTTTATAAAAAACTAGACTCAGTTGCAGTTCCAGAATTCCCGTTTGGCGCAATGGAAAATTCTGGTCTGGTAACTTACCGTGAAGATATTTTACTAGTTGATTTAGCCGCTGCAACTCGCAGTAAAAAGCAGCGCAACGTGTCTATTATTGCTCACGAACTTGCTCACCAATGGTACGGTAACTTGGTAACCATGAAGTGGTGGAACGACTTATGGTTAAATGAAGCGTTTGCAAGCTGGATGGCGGCTAAAATTACTAAGCAGCTTAACCCTGAGTTTGAATCACACCTTGATTTACCGCAAAACAACGTAATGGCACTTGATGCTCGCCTAAGTACTAAACCTATTCGTAAGCCTATTAAAACCGATGCCGATATTATGGATGGCTTAGGCTTAGCATACTCTAAAGGTAGCTCAGTGCTTGCAATGGTTGAAAACTGGATTGGCGAAGATGCATTCCAAAAAGGTATTCAAAGCTATTTAAAAGCGTTTTCTTTTAAAAATGCCGAAGCTGCAGATTTATGGGAAGCGTTAGGTAAAGCGTCAAATAAAGATGTAGCAAGTGTTTTAAAATCGTTTATTGAGCAATCGTCTTTCCCACTAGTAAATGTTAAGCAGCAAGGTAAAAAGCTTACTATTTCGCAAAGCCGTTTTGCAAACGCCGGAGTTGATGCCCCTGCACAACTTTGGAATGTACCTGTAGCTATAAAATATGGCGCCGGCGATAAAGTAAAAACAGCTAATATTTTACTAAATAAACAAAGCCAAACGCTTGATCTAGATTTTGAACCTGAGTGGATTTACCCTGACCAAGGTGCTTTAGGCTACTACCGCTGGGTAATGGATGATGCACAATTTAGCGCACTTATTAAAAAAGCCCCTAGCGTACTAAGCGATCGTGAGCGCCTAGCACTGCTTTCAGCTACTGATGCATTACTTGATGCAGGTGTTATATCTGCAGCAAAATTAATGCAAACGCTTGAAGTATTTGTAAGCGATAACCACCCTCGCGTAGCAAATACCGCACTGGGTTACTTAGTATCGCAGCAGCGCACCTTTAAAGATGATAGCAATAAAGACCTATGGCCTGAATTTATTCGCGGTGCAGTAACACCTGCTGCTAAAAAATATGGTTTAGAAGCTAAAGCGGGTGAAGACGGTGCTATTGCACAACTTCGTGCGGCCGTTGTATCACGTCTAGGTTTTGATGGTGAAGATCAAAAAGTCATCAGTAAAGCGAAAGAACAAACACAAGCTTACTTAAAAGATCCGCAAAAAGTAGACCCTTATTTAGCGGGCACCTACTTAACACTTGCCGCTTTTCATGGTGATGAAGCATTACTTGATCAATTCATGACGACGTTTAAAACGACAAAAGATCCACAAGTACGTACGAACATGCTTGCTGCAATGAGCTTTTTTGGCGAGCCAAAACTTCAAAAAGCGGTATTGGCTTATAGCCTAACTGACGAGGTAACGGCTTCTGATATGCGTACTATTTTATCAGGCCAACGTTATACTGATGAGCGCCAAGCGCTATTTATAGATTGGGTATACAACAATTACGATAAAGTAACTGCAAGCTTGCCACCTTTCTTTATTCCTAACTTACCGTACTTTACAACAGCAAGTTGTGACGCACAGAGCTTAGCTAAAACTCAGGCCTTTTTTAACAAAAAAGTAGCTGATGTAGCCGGTTATGCACGTACATTGAGTAAACTAGAAGAAAGCACAAGCGATTGTATCGCTCTTAAAACACGCGAGCTTGAATCGGTTAATAGCTTCTTAAAAAGTAAGTAACTCTTAGATTCATTAAACTATAAAAATACAAAAGCCGCTGAATATTAAACTCAGCGGCTTTTTAATAAATATCTTAACCAAGTTTTTGCTTAACTAAGCCTTTTATTAACCACCAATGATCATAGTTAATTTAGCTACAAAGTCTTTTGCAGCTTGCTCTGAGTTTATTTTAAACGCCACGCCGTAATGAATTGGCTGAGCACTTTTAAATATACGCGTAGGGAAACGGGTCATTTCACTACTGTGAAAATAACCGGGGGCGCGTACAACCCCATCTATATCACTAAAGTCATCGCTAAACACTTCGAATGCTGGGCGAATTACAATTTTACCTTTACCACTTTCGCTGTGAGTGTAAAACGCTTCTTTAGAGTTTACTAACATGTACTCTGCAATGTTCTTAATTTTAAAATTACTTCTGCACTGTAATTTAATGAGCTGCTCTGTAAGCTCTTCTGCGCTGTAAGCCACGTTGTAAATCCTATAATAGTAAGTTGCGCAATACAGTAACGTATACGCACTGCAAAGTCCGAATTTATTTTACATCACACACAAAAGCGAGCTTATCATTGTTATAGCTCATACGAGTGATTGTAGTATTGCAGTAGGTAGTTAAATCTAGCCACTGTGAAACCTCATTATTACCTGTAAGCTGACGTTGATACACGCGGTTTTTAATTGCATAAGCAATCGTTGTATCATCTTTTAAAATAAAGTCTTGTACGTTTGCCGGTAACCTTAATAAGTCTTCAACTTGCTTAGTTTGTGCATTAAAGCTCGCTAAAATATGTTGATCGTTTTTAGTGTAACTAAATAAAAATTTAGCCATTGAATGATTATAAATTAAGGTCCGGCCAATATTACTTGCCGCAATATGCCCTTTGGCAGCCTCTACTGAGGTGTATTGCAATGTATGAGGCTCACCTAATATAAACATGACTAAATCATTTTGAATACCCCAAGCGTGGTAGCCTACAGGTTCTATCCAATCAAAAATACGACGTGGGCTTTGCTGTGTATCTAACGGGTACTCCCATAGTTTTTGCTTAGAATCCTCCTCAACCACAATGGCTGATAAACTCTTTTTGTTTGGCATAACTGTGGGAGAGTATTCACTTACAGGTGAGTTTGTAAGATTACTAACTTGTTTTGTAGCGAAATCATAATACGCAATATCTGTTTGGCTTTGCTGATTAGAGATAACTTCATGAGTAAAGTAAATACCAGTATTTGTTAGATAAGGTTGGTTGTTATAGCTCTTTTTATCACTTATCAGCTTAACTTGTACCCCAAAAGGCGTATTTAAATCAGCGAGTAATATTTGGCTCTTTGGCATGCTAGCATGCGCCACACTTAGGCTAAGCGCTGCTATTGAGAAGAGTCCGAGTAATGGGTTAATAAGTTTCATGCTTTCTCTCGTTTTAATTTTAAGCACCTCATGATAACGTTATTTGCTGGTGGCGTCACTTGAGCAGAGCCAGTAGACTTTTTATAACTAACGTGGTCCTTAAAAAGAGAAATAAACATGTCAGCTAAACATCCTATCATTGCTATTACAGGTTCTTCTGGTGCCGGTACTACTACCACCACTAATGCTATTAAACATATTTTTCGTAGCTTAAATATAGACGCAGCTTTTGTCGAAGGAGATAGCTTTCACCGTTACACTCGCCCTGAAATGGATAAAAAAATACGCGAAGCCCAACAAGAAAGTAAGCATATTAGTTATTTTGGCCGAGAAGCAAATGACTTTGGTGCACTAGAAACGCTCTTTAGCCAATACAGCGAAACAGGGCAAGGTAAGCTACGTCGTTACTTACATACTTTTGACGAAGCAGTGCCTTATAACCAATTACCGGGTACGTTTACACCGTGGCAGGATCTTGAATCAAGTACCGATTTAATGTTTTACGAAGGCCTGCATGGCGGTGTCGTTGATCAAGATCATGATGTAGCTAAACACGTTGATTTACTTATAGGCATGGTGCCTATAATTAACCTTGAATGGATCCAAAAGCTGATCCGCGATACCCAAGATCGTGGCCACTCTCGTGAAAAAGTAATGGATTCAATTGTACGCAGTATGGATGACTACATTAATCATATTACGCCGCAGTTTTCGCGTACTCATATTAACTTTCAACGTGTACCAACCGTTGACACTTCTAATCCTTTTAGCGCAAAAGATATTCCATCACTTGATGAAAGCTTTGTCGTTATTCGTTTTAGGGGAATTGATGATGTTGATTTTCCGTATTATTTACAAATGATCGAAGGCAGCTTCATGTCTCGTATAAACACGCTTGTGGTCCCTGGTGGGAAAATGGGTTTAGCGATGGAGCTGGTGCTTACCCCACTTATTAAAGATATTATTATTAAAAAACGTGCCTTAGAGAACTTAGCACCTTTGGATATACCAATATAACTAATCTTCTAAGGTCGAGTCTTCTCACGTACACTGCTGATTTATAGTAACAATAAGGGATATTGTGTCGTACTCATTAAAAATTGTTGTAGGTTCTAAAAACCCTGTAAAAATTAACGCTGCTAAACGTATTTTTGCAATGTATTTTCCTGAGCATGAGATTGATTGCCAAGGTGTTGATGCCCCCTCCAATGTACCAGATCAACCTATTGGCGAAGAGCAAACGCGCATTGGTGCACAAAACAGAGTAACCTTTTGCAAAAACACCTATAAAGCAGACTACTTCTGTGCAATGGAAGGCGGCGCAGAGCAATTTAGTTACGGTGCGGCAACCTTTGCCTATGTAGTAATTAATAACGGTTCAGAGCAATCTGTAGGACGCAGTAGCAGCTTACCCTTACCTCAAGTTTTATATAACGCACTGTTAAACGGTGAGGAGCTTGGCGACGTAATGGATAAAGCCTTTAATACTCAAAATATCAAGCAAAAAGGTGGCGCTATTGGGCTTCTTACTAATAACCATGCAACCCGTGAAAGTACTTACACTCAAGCACTTACTTTAGCTATGGCACCATTTTTACACCCTGCTTTATATAGCAAATGAATTAATTTAGGAAGTTTAATGAAATACAGTTATGTACTGTTTGATGCCGATGAAACATTGTTTAGATTTGATATTCTCGCGGGTATGACCCGTATGTTTAAAGCATACGGTATACAGTTTACTAAAGATGATTATGTACATTATCAAAAAACCAATAAGCAGTTGTGGCTAGATTATCAAGATGGAAAAATTAGCGCTGATTACTTGCAGGTAACCCGCTTCAACGAATGGGCTGAAAAACTAGATGTATCAGCCAAAGAATTAAATGATGCTTTTTTAGATTCTATGGCGCAAATTTGCGAGCCTTTACCCGGCGCTATTGAGCTTTTAAATAAACTCAAGCCACACGCTAAATTAGGTATCATAACTAACGGATTTGCCCGCTTGCAGACTGTGCGTTTAGAGCACACTGGTTTAAAAGATATGTTTGAGTGGTTGGTCATATCAGAGCTCGTGGGAATAGCAAAACCTAATAAAGCTATTTTTGAGCATACTTTTGAGTTAATGGGTAACCCCGATAAGAGCCAAATATTAATGGTGGGTGATACTGCCTCAAGTGACGTACTTGGCGGTAATAACGCTGGTATTGATACGTGTTGGCTACAACATCCAGGGGAGCAGCTGCCGGAAGGTATAACTCCGACTTATACAATAACCACCTTAGATCAATTGCAGTCCATTCTTAAAATTTAGCTAAATTAAAAGCAAAAAAAATGACGCTATTTAGCGTCATTTTTTATAACTGTATGTGAGCGTGTATTTTTTAAAATACTAAGTTAGGCAGTCGCTAACTCAAGGCCGGGTGCAGGCATCGTAACAGGCGTTTCAAATGTTGCCCACTCCCATGCTGACTCTGTCGCCATAACTTTACGAAGTAACTTATTATTTAAATCGTGACCCGATTTAAATGCCGTCACTTTACCTAAAAGGTTGTGCCCTGTCATAAACATGTCACCAACACAGTCTAGTATTTTATGCTTAACGAACTCATCGCTGTAGCGTAAACCATTAGGGTTTAAAACTTTAAACTCATCAAGTACTACTGCACTATCCATGCTACCACCTAGCGCTAGGTTGTTAGCATGCATGTATTCTATATCTTTCATAAAACCAAAAGTACGTGCGCGGCTAATTTCTTCAGTAAAGCTTTGTGCCGTAATGTCTAAACCAACACGTTGGCGACTTTCGTTAATTGCCGGATGATCAAAAGCAATTTCAAAGTCGATATGAAAACCATCATATGGTTCTACTTCGGCCCATTTATCGCCTTCTTCAATACGTACTTTTTCTTTAATACGAATAAAGCGTTTTGCGACATTTTGCTCTTCTATGCCGCCTTTTTGTAACAAGTATATAAATGGTAATGCACTACCATCCATAATAGGTACTTCTGAGCTATCTAATTCTACAATTAGATTATCAATACCCATTGCAGCAACCGCTGCAATTAAGTGCTCGGTAGTAGATAAGCGAACGCCATCTTTGTTTATTAAACAGGTACATAACTGCGTATCACCAACGGCTTCAGGTGTTGTTTCAAATTCAACAACCGGATCAAGGTCCACACGACGAAATACAATCCCAGTATTTGCGCTCGCAGGTCGGAGAGTTATTGTGACCTTCTCACCTTTATGAAGTCCAATTCCTATGGCTTTGACTACTTGTGCAATCGTACGCTGTTTAATCATAGGTTCGCTCACTTTAAAATCAGTTACAGTTAGACGGCGGAGTTTAACATAAATCCTTTTGCCTTTCAATATTCGTACATATTTCAAACAAAAGTATTAATTAATGTTAATCAGCCTGCTTACGTAAAAAAGCAGGAATATCAAAATAATCACCGCCTTCTGATTTATCTGCTTTTTTACTGTTTTGCGCCGAAGAGCTAGTTGAACTGCTTGAGCTGGTAGATTCTGTTTGTTCTTTAGTTTCTACTTGTGTGCTAGCAGTGCTTTCTTCAGAGCTACTACCTTGGCTTGCAAAGCTTGGTACGTACATACTACTTGTTTGGTTTGATGAACTAGTAACATCAGAACCTGACGCCTTTTTAATACCGTTATCGACAATACCAAATTGTGGACGACGATCGCCGCCTAAACCAGTTGCAACAACCGTTACACGTAACTCGTCGCTCATTTCTGGATCAATAACCGCACCAACAACAACCGTTGCATTTTCAGACGCTAGCGCCTTAACGTGGTTACCAACAATTTCAAATTCTTCAATTGCAATGTCCATACCTGCGGTAATGTTAACTAATATGCCTTTAGCACCAGTTAAATCAACGTCTTCTAGTAATGGGCTTGAAATTGCTGCTTCAGCAGCTTCTTGTGCACGATCAGGGCCAGACGCAGAAGCAGTACCCATCATAGCAGTACCCATCGCTGACATTACTGTACGTACATCGGCGAAATCCACGTTAATCAAACCAGAACGTGTAATCAGCTCGGCAATACCTTGTACTGCGCCAAATAATACGTCATTAGCTTTAGCGAAGGCATCTAGAAGTGTAGTCCCTTTTCCTAAAACTTTAAGCAATTTATTGTTCGGAATTGTAATAAGAGAGTCTACAATTTCTGACAATTCATTAATGCCTTGTTCAGCCGCAGATGCACGTTTTTTACCTTCAAAATCAAAAGGACGCGTTACTACTGCAACGGTTAAAATACCTAATTCTTTAGCAATTTTAGCAACCACTGGTGCTGCACCAGTACCTGTACCACCGCCCATACCCGCAGCAATAAATACCATGTCGGCGCCTTCAAGGCTTGCACGGATAGTTTCTTCGTCTTCTTCAGCTGATTGACGGCCTACTTCTGGGTTTGCGCCCGCACCTAACCCAGAAGTTATTTGCGTGCCAAGTTGTACTGTAATGTCTGCTGCTGAATTACGTAATGCTTGTGCATCCGTATTAGCAGCAATAAAACGTACGCCTTCAATTTGTTGTTTTACCATGTGCTCAACAGCGTTACCGCCGCCACCGCCCACGCCAATTACCTTTATTACGGCTTCTTCACCGTGCTGTTCCATCATATCAAACATGTTTACTCTCCGACTTGAGTATTAAAACTCGCCTTGGAACCATTTAGTAATGCGGTTCCACCAATTATTGTTATCCTCTGCTTTCGACTTTTGTGCATTCATCGATTGCATAGTGCGCCCGTATTGTAACAAACCAACAGCGGTTGCGTACGAAGGATCATCTACATAGTCTGTCAAACCAACCATCCCGATTGGTTTGCCTATTCTTACTGGCATTTGAAAAATGTCTTCTGCCACTTCCATAGCGCCAGTCATTTTAGCAGTCCCGCCCGTGATAACGAGGCCTGCCGCAATTTGGTCTTCTAAGCCTGAACGACGAATTTCTTCCATCGCTAACTCAAATAATTCTCTAAAACGAGGCTCAACAACCTCAGATAACGTATGACGCGACATTAATCTTGCAGGTCGCCCGCCTACGCTTGGTACTTCAATAGTGTCTTCACTACTGGCCATTTGGCTATTTGCACATGCGTATTGTACTTTGAGTGACTCTGCATGTGATATAGGTGTACGAAATATTTTTGCAATATCACCCGTCACTTGGTTACCCGCAACAGGAATAACAGCTGAATGACGCTGAGCACCATTAATATAAATGGTGATATCCATTGTACCACCACCAATATCAAGTACGGCTACACCTAGCTCTTTTTCGTCATCAGTTAAAACTGAGTAACATGACGCCAATGCCGTAAATATAAGTTGGTCTACTTCTAATCCGCAGCGCTGAACACATTTTTCAATGTTTTTAGCCATGTCGTTCGAACACGTAATTATGTGTGCTCGCGCTTCCATACGCACGCCGCTCATACCTAGTGGGTTTTTAATCCCTTCTTGCATGTCGATGCTGTACTCTTGCGGTAATGCATGTAGCATTTTTCGCTCTGCAGAAATAGGCACTGAACGCGCAATATGAATGACGTTTTCAATGTCTTCATCTGTCACTTCGGTGTTGTTGATTGCAACTACACCGCTTTCGTTTTGACACTGAATATGTTTGCCAGAAATTCCTAAGTACACTGAGCTAATTCGACAATCAGCCATTAACTCGGCTTCATCAATAGCTCGGCGAATCGACTCAGACACTAAGTTTAAATCGTTAACGCCGCCTTTATCCATACCATGAGATACTTGGCTGCCCACACCAACAATGCTGAGCTTGTTATCTGCGGTGATTTCACCTACCGTGGCAACCACTTTCGAGGTACCAACGTCTAATCCAATCACGAGGTTTCTTTCTGCTGACTTAGTCATGCCTTACTCTTATTTTGTAATTGTTCTTCCTGCAGCGGCTTAAAGCTTACTGCAAGGCCGGTATCATACCGTAAATCGATTGTATCTACTTGTGCATTTGCACGTTGTTCCATTCGCGGGTAAACATCTATAAAACGTTGTACGCGTTTAGCTTTATCTTTACGCCCTAAATCTAAGCGTATTCCGTTATCTAACCATAACTGCCACGAAAACCGCTCAGACAGTGCAAGGCTTGAAAGCGTCAGGTTATTTACCTTTAGCATTTCATCAAATTGCTTAAACGCAACCCATGCTTCTTCTTCACTGCCTTCAGGGCCATATAATTGCGGCAGGTCGTGTAACTTATCACTACTTGCTTGAAACGCTTGGCCACTTTGGTTAAGTAACAAATCACTATTCCAATGAGCTACAGCCTTATGCTCAACAACATATACTTGAACTGTATCGGGCCATTGCTTTCGTACTGAAACAGTGGCAACCCAAGGCAAGTCTTGAACTAGCTGCTGCACATGCTTTACATCTAATTCAAAAAAGCTACTTAAGTCAGCCTGCTTTATTGCTTTTATAATTGCTGTTTCTTCAGTGTACTTTGGTTGGCCTTGTACAATTAAGTGCTTTATCTGCGCATCTTTGTTCTCTACAAGCCAATCTGATACACCCGTAGTAATTTGCACAAGGCCGATGACTACTATCAGAAAAAAACTCACCCCAAAAACCAGCGACCAATTTAGGTTCAGCCTGATTTGTCGGGCTTTTTCTAAAAGGGGATGCATATTAAAGCGTTTGCTCTAAAATGCGAACAACTAATTGCTCAAAAGTTGCCCCATTCGCTTTTGCCGCCATTGGCACGAGCGATTTTTCGGTCATACCCGGTACTGTATTTACTTCTAATAAGTAAAAATTACCTTGCTCGTCTTGCATCGCATCAACACGGCCCCAACCACTTGCGCCCACCAAATCAAATGCATCTAGCGATATAGCTTGTAAGTACTTAGTATCTTGCGCCGATAAATCGGCTGGGCAATGATACTGCGTTGTATTTGATTGATACTTAGCTTGATAATCATAAAAACCGTTAGGTGTAGTCATTTCAATAACAGGCTGCACTTCGCCGCCAAGCACTGTAACGGTAAATTCTCGCCCTGTTATCCACTGCTCCACTAGCACTTGATTATCGAACTTAAATGCGTGAGCCAAAGCTTCATCTAGCTCTTGTGCTGTGCTTGCTTGCGCCATACCAATGCTTGAGCCTTCATGTGATGGCTTAACCATTACTTTTTTAAACTCATCCATAATGGCTTTAGCATCAAAACCTTTTTTAGCATCAACGACTGCATAAGGTGCTGTACTTAAACCAGCAGATTTAAATAGATGCTTACAACGAACTTTATCCATAGCCAGCGCAGAGCCAAGCACATTACTACCTGTGTAAGGTAGATTCATAAACTCAAGCGCACCTTGCACAGTGCCATCTTCACCACCACGGCCGTGAAGAGCAATAAAAACACGATCTACATTTAATTCTTTTAAATCCCACAGCGAGCGATTTTGAGGGTCGAATGCAATTGCATCTACGCCACTATTTTGTAGTGCGTTTAAAACAGCCTGACCCGAGCGTAAAGACACTTCACGTTCTGCTGAGTTTCCACCTAGCAGTACCGCTACTTTACCAAATTGTGTATTTACCTGAGTCATACTTCACCCTGTTTAAGTTTTTCTATCGACATACCCGTGGCAGCTAATGTTTTAACTAGTTGGCCTATGTTACCAGCACCTTGGGTTAATACTAAATCATTGTTTTGTAAGTTTGCTGCTAGCACACCTGCAAGTTCAGCATTGGTAGCTACGTGCAGAGGCTCTTTGCCGCGTTGACGCAAACTACGACACAGACTTTTACTATCAGCTCCTACGATGGGGTCTTCTCCGGCGCTATACACATCAAGTAAAAGTAATTGATCAACATCGGCTAATACTTTTACAAAGTCTTCGTATAAGTCACGAGTACGGCTAAATCTATGTGGTTGATAAACCATTACCAAGCGCTTATCTGGCCACCCTTCACGAACAGCCGCTATGGTAGCCGCTACTTCTGACGGGTGATGACCATAATCATCAACAAGCATTACATTACCGCGCTCGTTCTCAAATTCACCGTAATGCTGAAAACGACGACCAATTCCTTCAAACTTTTGTAGTGCTTCTAAAATCGCATAATTAGCAATGTTTTGATCTTTAGCTACAGCAATTGCAGCAGTTGCATTTAATGCATTGTGCTTACCAGGCATATTAAGCGTGGCAGTTAAGCCATCGCCATTTTTACTTGTTACGGTAAACGTACACGTATTGGCAGATTGACTAAAGTCGCTCATGCGATAATCGGCATCGCGCGCTTCGCCATAAGTAATGACAGGACGAGCAAAACGCGGAATTAGCTCGCTAGCTACTTCTGAGTCAATACACACCACAGCTAAGCCATAAAACGGTAGGTTATGGATAAAATCTACGTAGGTGTCTTTCATTTTCTCAAGACTACCACCGTAGGTATCCATGTGATCCTCTTCAATATTAGTGATCACCGAGACCATTGGCTGTAAATGTAAAAACGACGCATCGCTTTCATCTGCTTCTGCAATTAAAAAGTCGCTTTTGCCAACCTTTGCATTACTGCCTGCGCTATTTAATAAACCACCAATAATAAAAGTAGGATCAAGCCCAGCTTGGGCATAAATACTGGCAATTAAACTCGTTGTAGTTGTTTTGCCATGAGTACCCGCAATAGCAATACCGTGGCGAAAACGCATTAACTCGGCAAGCATTTCTGCACGGCGAACTACTGGTATACGCGCCGCTTTTGCAGCTATAATTTCCGGGTTTGTTTCATCTATTGCGCTTGAAACAACCACTACGTTAGCATCTTTTACGTTATTTTCATGATGACCAATAAAGACTTCTGCGCCGGCTTTTATCAGGCGCTCTGTCATTGCACTGTGCGCAATATCAGACCCTGTAATACGGTAACCTTCAAAAGCAAGTACTTCTGCAATACCGCCCATACCAGCACCGCCAATACCTATAAAATGTATGGTGTCTATTCGACGCATTGCTGGTCGTGAATATTTTTCTTGTAATGACGTTTCTTTCACTTATTTTCTCTTATTTGTTACTTGCTCACAGTGCGCAGCTACGCTTGCTGTGGCATCTAAAATGGCTTGCTTTTTAGCATTATTAGCCATTTCATCAATTAATTTTGGTTGCGCTAAATAAGGACTCAACAGCGCAACAATAGACTGTTTATTAAATTGCCCTTGTGGCATCAATAAAGCGCCATTAGCCATTACTAAATACTGTGCGTTAGCAGTTTGATGATCGTCAACGGCATGTGGAAATGGTACAAATACGGCCATTTTACCTGCTGCGGCAATTTCGCTTACCGTTAGTGCACCCGCTCGACAAATAACAATGTCGGCCCAACTATACGCTGCATCCATATCATCAATAAATTGTGCTACTTTTACTTGCTGCTCAGTAAATTGATGTAGTTTATAAGCGCCTTGAACGCTCTCTAAGTGCCCTTTACCCGTTTGGTGCCACACATTTAAATCACATGTGTTTGCCATAACTTTGAATGCTTCAGGTAAGGTCTGATTAAGTACTTGAGCACCTAACGATCCACCTACAACGAGTACATTTATAGGGTTTGAAACTTCACGCTTAGGCACATCAGCCACACTTTGGCGAACAGGATTACCTACAAGCTCAGCTTGGCCTTTATCAAAAGCACTCGGAAAAGCAGCGAGTACTTTATTAGCAAATTTTGCCAACCATCGATTACTCATTCCAGCAACCGCATTTTGCTCATGAATAACCAGTGGAATACCCAAACTTTTAGCCGCAATACCAGTTGGCCCGGTTACATAGCCGCCCATAGCAAGTACTACATCAGGTTGTTGAGATTTCAATACCTTACGCGCCTGCAATACTGCATTAAGTACCATGAATGGGGCTTTAATAAGACGCTTTAAGCCATTACCGCG
Organism: Pseudoalteromonas sp. MMG006; assembly: GCF_018101025.1. Classification (NCBI taxonomy): domain Bacteria; kingdom Pseudomonadati; phylum Pseudomonadota; class Gammaproteobacteria; order Alteromonadales; family Pseudoalteromonadaceae; genus Pseudoalteromonas; species Pseudoalteromonas sp. MMG006. The sequence goes on along the minus strand of NZ_JAGJEJ010000001.1, from coordinate 25,537 downwards.
TACGCCCTTTACATTAATAAAATCAATCTCAATATTGTGCTTTGGCACAACCTCGGCTTCCATTCTATCGGGTGTGCCTATCCAGCTGACTTCCCAGCCTTGGTTTTTTAAATAATCAGCTACAGCGATACCCGGAAATATATGCCCGCCAGTTCCGCCAGCTACTACTACTAATTTTTTACTCATCGCTTACCTCCACGTGAGGTGGCTTGCTTGGTAGCCATTTTAGTTTCAAAATCAACACGCAATAAAATACCAGTGGCAATAGTCATCATTAATAAACTCGAGCCACCATACGAAATAAACGGAAGCGTTAATCCTTTAGTCGGTAATATTCCCGCACTGGCACCAACATTAACCATGGTTTGAAACGCAAACCAAATGCCAATTGCTAAGGCTAAATAGCCCTCATATTCTTTACCGTTTTTAAGTGCTGTTTGGCCAATTAATAAAGCCCTAAACACCAAAGTACCTAACACCATTAAAATGCTTAGTACGCCTACAAAACCAAGTTCTTCAGCGATAACAGCAAAAATAAAATCGGTATGAGCCTCTGGTAAGTACTGTAATTTTTGTACGCTATTTCCAAGTCCTTGACCAAACCAATCACCTTGACTGTATGCCATCAGTGACTGCACTAACTGATAGCCTTTACCAAATGGATCATCCCAAGGCTCTAAAAAGCCAACAACCCGTGCCATTCGATATGGCTCTAAAACAATTAAGCCAACAACCAGCGCAACGCCTGTTAAAATTAATGCAAAAAACTGCCAAAGCTTTGCGCCAGCTAAAAATAAAAGGCCTACCGTTGTAACAAACATAACAACCACGGTGCCTAAATCGGGCTGTAATAAAATAAGTAATGCGTATACAGCAAATACTGCTATTGGCTTTGCAAAACCTTTAATGTTTTCTTGTACTTCTTCTCGTTTACGTACCAAATAACCGGCTATATAACTAAAAAAGAATAACTTAGCTAGCTCAGATGCTTGTATATTAAAAGGTCCTACAGGAATCCAACGCGTTGAACCATTTACCTCACGGCCAACAATTAGCACTACGAGTAGCAGCACTAAGCCTATTAGCAATAAATAAGGGTTGGCTTTTTTCCACCAACTCATAGGCACTAACGTGGTTATCCAAAATAAACAAAACGACAACGCTAAAAAAATACCGTGTCGAATTGTAAAATGGTAAATATCACCAAACAGCCTATCTGCAGTAGGCATTGAGGCGCTGGTCACCATTACAAAACCCACCCCAATAAGCATTAACATGCAATAAAGCAAAGGCACATCATAAAGCTGGGCTGATGGTTTAGGTGTTAGTGCTTCTTTTAAATCAGCAAAAGCAATCATAGTTGCCCTTCCATTACACACTGCACAAAGTCATCACCACGTTGCATATAATTGTTATACATATCAATGCTGGCACACGCAGGAGCAAGCAAAACAATATCGCCACGCTTGCTAAGTACTTGTGTAAGTGCCACAGCTTCTTGCATATTATTTACTAAATGCGATTTACTAGTAAGTGCCGCTAATGCATTTGCATCTTTACCAAAGCAAACGAGCGCTTTTACATGATTTTTTATATATGGTTTTAGCGCATTTAAATCAGCCCCTTTAGCATCGCCACCCGCTATTACAATCAAGTTTTCGTACTCTGTGGCTAAACTATCTATTGCCGCTATAGTTGCGCCCACATTAGTAGCTTTAGAATCGTTAAAGTACTTAACGCCATTTTTATCGCTTACAAATTGACAGCGGTGCGCTAAACCATGAAATTGGCTAAGTGCTGTTGCGTACTGATCTTTGGTAATATTAAACGGGCTCAATAACGCCATAACGGACAGGGTATTTAAGTAATTGTGCTTACCTACTACCGCAAGTGTACTAACAGGTAGAAATGCCTCGCCCTTCGCTATAAAGTGCAGCTCACTATTATGCTCAGCTAAGTGATAATCACCTTGGTCAGTGCCAAAACTCATTTGCGGCGCTAAAGAGCGGCTAATAGGCTTAGTTTGAATATCATCTTCGTTTATTACTATAAGCTCAGCATTGTTATAAATGCTTAATTTTGAGTCGATATAAGCTTGGTAGCTGTCGTAACGATCTAGGTGATCTTCAGATACATTTAATACCGTCGCGCTAATAGGTTTTAAGCTCGAGCTGGTATCAAGCTGAAAACTTGAAAGCTCCAGCACATAAACGTCAAAATCATCGCTTAGTAAATCCAATACCGCAGTACCAATATTACCACCAAGCGCGACTTTATAACCTGCCGCTTTTAGTACTTCATAGGCAAGGGTTACAACGGTTGATTTACCATTAGAGCCTGTTACTGCTACAACCGGTTTAGTATTTATGCGAGCAAATAACTCAACGTCACCAATTACTTCAACGCCTGACTCACTAGCTTTTGCGATAGCGGGTATTTTTAAGCTTAGCCCTGGGCTAATAATGATCATATCGCTTTTACAAAGTGCTGCACAGTCCAAGTCACCAAAGTGAGTACTTAGCTGTGGCGCATGCTCTTTTAGCCAATCAATCCCGGGGGGATTTTTGCGGCTATCAACAACCATTGGCGAAAAGCCATGAGATAATAAAAAACGCACAATGCCCAGACCGGTTACACCGAGTCCGAGCACTGTTATTTGTTTGTTTTTTATCTCGTTTAAATACTGCATTTATCGAATCTTTAATGTCGCAAGGCCTGCAAGCACAAGCACAATAGAAATAATCCAAAAGCGCACAATAACGCGTGGCTCAGGCCAACCCTTTAGTTCGTAATGATGATGAATGGGTGCCATTCTGAAAATTCGTTGCCCGCGTAGCTTATAAGAACCCACTTGTAATATTACCGACACAGCTTCCATCACAAACACGCCACCCATAATAATAAGTAGTAACTCTTGGCGAACTAAAATAGCAATAATGCCCAGCGCACCACCGAGTGCAAGCGAACCTACATCGCCCATAAATACTTGTGCCGGATAAGTGTTAAACCATAAGAAGCCTAATCCTGCGCCTACAATAGCGGTACACACCACTACAAGCTCACTAGCAAGTGGTAAATGCGGAATATGTAAGTAAGCCGAAAAGTTAATATTACCTGTTAAGTAGGCAATTATGGCAAGTGCTGCCGCAACTAAAATAGTAGGTACAATAGCTAAGCCATCTAGGCCATCAGTTAAGTTTACAGCGTTTGAGGTACCGACTAATGCAAAGTAGGTAATTACAATGTAAAACAAGCCTAACTGCGGTAATACGTCTTTAAAAAATGGCACTACGAGAGAGGTTTCAGCCGCTTGTGTGCTGGTTGCGTAAAGTGCTGTGGCAACCACTAACGCAATTACCGACTGCCAAAAATACTTCCACTTTGCAATTAGACCTTTTGGATCTTTACGAATAACCTTACGGTAATCATCTATAAAGCCCACCACACCTAATGAGCCAATAACAAATAAAGTAGCCCACACATATTTGTTTGATAAATCAGCCCACAGCAAGGTACTTGTAAAAATAGCGCCTAAAATTAATATGCCACCCATAGTAGGCGTGCCTCTTTTAGACAAATGCGACTCAGGGCCATCGTGGCGAACAACTTGTCCTATTTGCATGCGTTGTAATGCACGAATCAGCTTTGGCCCAAAATATAACGACATCATTAACGCAGTCAAAATACCTAAAATGGCACGCAGCGTTAAATACGAAAAAACATGAAAACCACTAAAATACTGAGTTAAATACTCTGCCAGCCAAACTAACATGATGATACTCCATTGATGGCATGTTGCTGGCCATTTACTAAATCGGTTACTAATAATTCCATACGAGAACTGCGAGATCCTTTCACTACTATTGTGGTTTTACTATCTACTTTACTAAGACTTAATTGAATTTGTTTGAGCATCTCATCACGATTTGAAAAATGACGATTAGGCTTTTCAAATACATCACTGGCTGACTTGCTAAGCACACCGAGGGTAAATAGCTCATCAATCCCTTGCTCTAATGCATACTCGCCAACCTCTTGATGATACATACGAGCATCTTCACCAAGCTCTCCCATATCACCAAGCGCTAAAATACGGTGACCTTTAATATCACCAAGCAAATCAATAGCGGCTTTTACCGACTTAACGTTTGCGTTATAGGTATCATCAATTACCGTTAATACGTCACTGACTTTAATTAGATTTACGCGGCCTTTAACATCTCCCATAGTGGCAAGTGCATTAGCAATTTCTTCAAGAGATACGTCAAATTCGCTGGTAAGTGCTGCGGCAATTAGCGCGTTACTAATATTATGTTTACCCGGAAGCGCCAAAGTTACAGGTACTTGTTTGTTGTTGGTACACAGGGTAAAGCTTGCTCTAGCGTTTTCGTCTAGGCTAATATTTTCAGCCCAAATATCGAGTTTTTCTGTACTTGATAAGCGCTTAACATTTTTACCTATTAGTTTATCAAGCCAATATTGACTAAATTCACTATCGCAATTAACAATGGCAACGCCATCATCTTTTAGGCCATCAAAAATCTCACCCTTTGCTTTAGCAACACCCATTAAGCTGCCAAAACCTTCTAAATGAGCAGCCGCCACATTACATACAACAGCTACATCGGGTTTAGCCATTGCTGTTGTATAAGCAATTTCACCTAAATGGTTTGCTCCAAGCTCTATTACAGCAAAGCGATGCTGCGGCTCTAAACGCAATAAAGTAAGTGGTACACCAATGTCGTTATTAAAATTGCCTTTAGTGGCAAGTACATCACCATGCACAGATAAAATAGCAGCGCACATTTCTTTTACTGTGGTTTTACCCACACTGCCGGTAATAGCAATTGTTTTAGGAGCAACTTGCGCCATTACCGCTGCACCAATATCACCTAATGCAATGCGCGTATCGCCAACAACAAATTGTGCAATATCAACAGCTACTTTATGTTGAACAATGACACCAATAGCGCCTTTTTGTTTTGCTTGTTCTATAAATTTATGGCCATCAAAATTAGGGCCTTTAAGTGCTAAAAACACTTCACCTTCGCAAATGCTGCGGGTATCAGTATTTATATTAATCACTTTTTGATTATCACCTTGATAATCGGTTGCTAGCACATTAGCCAGCCAATCAAAATCCATTGGGATCATTGAGTTATCCCTCTTACTGCTTTTTTTAGTTGTTCTTGTACATAACGGCGATCACAAAAGTCTATGCGCGTATCGCCAATTATTTGATAATCTTCATGTCCTTTGCCAGCAATTAAAATAACGTCGCCGGCTGCGGCATTATTTATTGCGTAACTAATTGCGGTTGCTCTGTCGGCCTCTAAATGAGCCTTTTCAGGATGCGTTAAACCTGCTGCCACATCTGCAATAATGGCGTCTGGGTTTTCTGAACGTGGGTTATCGCTAGTAATAATAACCTTGTTAGCATTTTGCTCTGCAGCTTGCGCCATTAAAGCACGCTTGCCTTTATCTCTATCGCCACCACAACCAAACACACAGCTTACACCGCCAGGCACATGCTTTTGCAGCGCTTGTAATGCAAGTGCTAACGCCTCAGGTGTATGTGCATAATCAACAACACATGTTGGCTTGCCTGCTTCGCTAAATGCTTGCATGCGCCCAGCAACAGGCTGTAAATGCGCACAACCTGCAACAAGTTGCTCCAGCGGATAACCTAAACTAAGTAATGTAGCGAGCGCGGCAGTTAAATTATATAAATTAAATTCGCCAAACAGCGGTGATTTTATCTTAACATCACCCCAACTTGTGATTAATTGCGCCGAAATACCATTGTTAGAATATTCAACGTCAGAAAAATACACAAATTTGGCATTAGCAGGGGCTAAATTTTTACGCCCGAAACACACTAAGTTATTAAAATTGTATTTTTCTAGCCACTGCTCTGCTTGCCCATCATCTTGATTGAAGACTACATGCTGTGGTTCAAAATCGCGAAACAGCATCAGTTTTGCATCGCCATAACTTGCCATATCACCATGGTAATCTAAGTGATCACGCGATAAATTAGTAAACACCGCCGCTTTAAATTGGCACTGTGCTACACGCTGCTGCACTAAACCATGCGATGAGACTTCCATAGCAATCAGTTCTTTATGCTGTTGGTTTAAGTCGTTTAATATATGCTGTAAATCAACAGTCGAAGGCGTGGTATTAATAAGGGGCGTAAGTGTATCAGGGTGGCCATACCCTAACGTGCCTATAATGGCCGAATCTGTACTGCAAAATTGCGCTAAATGAGCAATCATTGCTGTTGTGGTTGATTTGCCGTTAGTACCCGTTACACCAATTAAATCTAAATCATGACTAGGTTGGTCATAGAAACGACTTGCTAGTTCTGGCAGTTTTTTATCAAGCTCTGTTACTAAATAAAGAGGTTCAAAGCTTACGTCAAATTCACATAATCTATCTGCAATAATAGCTGTAGCGCCGTTCTCTATTGCTTTTTCAATAAACTGTCCACCATCTAATTGGTGACCTTTTATAGCAACAAACACATCTCCGGGGGTAACATCACGGCTATCGAGTCGTAGATGTTTAACTACCTGCGAAGGTGCATCTATTTCGATGTATTTTAAAATCGCCTTTAAATCACGCATCGTTATCTTTACCTTTTACGTACGCAACCTCTTCCTTGTCTGGTGCAACGTTTAATATTCTTAATGCGTTAGAGATGATTTCTGCAAATGCAGGGCCAGCAGTGGCACCTCCATAGTACACATCACCACCAGGCTCGTTAATCATAACTACCACAGCCAAGCGTGGGTTACTTGCAGGTGCAACACCCGCAAAATAACCTACATATTCATCACCATAACCACCAGCAACAGCCTTTTTAGAAGTGCCTGTTTTACCAGCAGCGCGGTATCCATCAACTTTTACATTACGCGCAGTGCCATCTTTTTCAAACACGCTTTCCATCATGTGTACTACGGCTTCTACGTCTTTTTGCTTAAAGATACGCTCGCCTTCAGGTACATTATCTTGCTTTAAAATAGTAAGTGGGCGATTTACACCACCTGCCCCCAACATGGTATAAAAACGCGCCATTTGTGCGGTACTTACCGAAATAGCATAACCAAACGACAGCGTTGCAATTTCAAAGTCTGACCAACGACGATTTGGATAAAATAAACCACTACTTTCACCCACCATGCCAGTGCCGGTATCGCTGCCAAAGCCTACTTTTTGGTATAGCCCTACAAGGTAATCTTTTGGCACTTGTTGCGTTACTTTAGCTACGCCCATGTTTGATGAGTATTTTAGGATTTCGCGAAGAGTCATTTCACCATGGTTACGGGTATCTCTTACTAAGCTTCCACCTAAACGCATCCAACCTGGGTAGGTATCAATCGTGTCGTCAGCTTTAATTGCGCCGTAGTCTAGCCCAGCCAAAATGGCTAGTGGCTTAACGGTTGAGCCAGGTTCAAACAAATCGGTAATTGCACGGTTACGACGCTTATGTGGCGCTGCGTCATTTAAGTTATTTGGATTGAATGAAGGGCTGTTCACCATGGCAAGAACTTCACCGGTTTTAACATCAACCACCATGGCCGATCCCGATGTTGCTTTATAGGTGAGTACTGCAGATTTTACTGCTTTATAAGCTATGGCTTGAATACGTTGGTCAATACTTAGTTGAATGCTTTCTGGCTCTACACGCTCACGTTCATCTAGTACTTCAACCTCACGACCTTGGGCATCTTTACGAATAGTACGGCGACCCTCTTCACCTGTCAGTGCATTTTCGTAGAGCTTTTCAATGCCCTCAATGCCTTTACCATCAATGTTTGTAAAGCCAATAATATGGGCTGTTACTTCACCTGCTGGGTAATAACGTTTAGATTCATCAAGTAAATGAATGCCTGGCAAGCGTAGATCGCCAATATAATTTGCAACAGCTGGTGTAACTTGACGCTTTAAATACACAAAACGACGGCTAGGATCGTTCAAAAGTCTTGAATTGATCTTTTTAGGGTCAATGCGCAGTACATCAGCAAGCTCGCGCCAGCGTAAATCGTTTTTATAATATAAGCTGGTACGTTTATCTAGCTCTGCGGTATTTTCAGCAAGTGCTAGGTGATCTTCACCATCTTTACGCGCTTGTTTAACTACTTTAGCAACAAGTGATTTATGCAGCGCTTTTGGATCTGCATACACACTCACCACAGGTACACTGACGGCCAGTTCTTTACCGTGTCGGTCAAATATCATCCCACGTTGTACATGCAGTTTTTCTACTCGTACAGTACGTTTATCGCTTTCTGAGCGCGCTTTATCAGGCTCAATTACTTGCAAATAAGCAGCGCGAGACACCAGTGTAACAAACACCATAAACACCACACCACACACTAACATAAAGCGCCATGTGATTAAGTTTGCTGCTGGTTTTTTGCCTCTACTTGTTCTCATTGTACTATTATTACCTGCTCATCTTGACTGGTAGGTCGTTTCATTTTTAATTGCGATGTAGCTACTTCTTCAATACGTGCATGCTGTGAGTAAAACTCTTCTTCTACAAGTAAATAGCGCCATTCTAAATCAAGTTCATCACGCTCTTGTAGCAGCGTATCTTGCTTAATGAGCTGTCCACGGGCTAAGTGAGTTACCTGCACAACAGCTAAGCTTGATGCGAATATCACAACCAACAAGACCGAGGTTAGCTTGTTAGCTCCTAGGCCTTTTAATATTTCTAAAAATAAATTGGGTTGGCGATAATTCGCTTTTTTACTCATCCCAGCCTCTGTGCAATCCTAAGTACTGAACTACGCGAACGAGGATTACGTTCTATTTCTGCAGCACTTGGTTTGATAGCTTTACCCACTGCTTTTAACGTCAGATTTTTATTTATTTGTGCATCGGTTAAAGGCAGACCTCTGGGTAATGCTTCTCCCTTACTCTGTTTTCTAATAAATTGTTTAACAATTCTATCTTCAAGAGAATGAAACGAAATAACCACTAAACGCCCACCAGGTTTAAGCACTTTAACTGCAGACTGTAATGCAGTTTGAATCTCTTCAAGCTCACTGTTTATATAAATTCTGATTGCTTGGAAGGTACGTGTCGCTGGGTGCTTAAACTTATCTTTTACCGGCACAGCTTCATCAACCAAATCAGCAAGCTGCTTAGTGGTCGTAATTGGTGTATGTTCACGTACCTCGAGTACTTTATGCGCAATACGTTTACCAAACTTTTCTTCGCCGTAGGTTTTAATTACATGGGTAATGTCTTCAAGCTCTGCTTCTGCAAGCCACTGCGCTGCGCTTCTTCCACTGGTTGGATCCATACGCATATCCAGCGGGCCGTCTTTCATAAAGCTAAAACCACGCTCCGCGTCATCAAGCTGAGGTGACGACACCCCTATATCAAGCAAAATGCCATCTACTTTACCTAACAGATCGTTTTGCTCTGCTACGTCGTATAGGTTTGAAAAGCGGGTGTGTGCAATCGCAAAACGAGAGTCGTCTGCAAATTTTTCAGCTGATTTTATAGCTTGTGGATCTTGATCTATCGCTTGTAAGCGACCTTCATTACCAAGGCGTGCTAAAATTTGTCCAGAGTGACCGCCACGTCCAAAAGTACCATCCATGTATATACCGTCTGGCTTAATTGCAAGGGCATCGATGGTTTCGTCCATAAGTACGGATACGTGTTCAAATTGCGCTGTCATTAGCTATTGTTTGCCTTTTTTTGTGCCGTTAGAGTGTGAAATTATCTAAATCTTGGTTAGGTTCAAAATTACCAAGCCTCTCAAGCTCAGTGTCCTGCTGCATTTGCTCGTGCCAACGCGCCTCGTCCCAAATTTCAAATTTATTCATCAAACCAACCAGCATTATTTTTTTGCCAAGTGATGCATGCGACCGCAATGACGGCGCTAGCAAAATTCGACCATTTTTATCAAGTTGATACTCTGTGGCGTTACCAAGCAACATACGCTGCATGCGACGAGCGCGAGGATTCATATTAGAGATTTTGGCCAAACGGCTTTCAATTTCAAGCCACTCAGCAAGTGGATACAACCATAAGCACGGCTCATTTAATGCGACGGTACATATAACCGTTCCCTGATCTTCAGATAGCAGCGTATCTCGGTACTTGGTAGGTACCGCAAAACGTCCTTTATCGTCCAAACTCAGTGAACTCGCGCCACGAAACATGAAAAGCCTACTTTTAAGTTGTGTAATCGACTTTCGATTAATTTGATCCAGTTAGATCCACTAAAAACCACTTTTTACCACAGTGCTCCAGTTTAGGGCTTGACAAGCTCATTTGTCAAGTAAGCTGACCAGCTTTAACGACTCTCAAAGCTAATAAAAATAAGGGTTCAAGCAAAGCGGTTGAATTAAGTGGGAAAAAGTGGAATTAAAGGATAAAAATTATTTACCATCCATTTGGTAACTTTTTGTTTACACTCTTTACTTGCTGAATAACCAGTGAATAATTACAAATAATTAAACCTTAATTATTAGGGCAAGTTGACCTTTCAGGATTGAAATTTATTAAATTTGGGGACAATTTAATCACGGCGTTAGGTTTGTAACCTAATGGGGTCGGTAAGTGCTCCTGCGTTACCCTACAGGCTTACATCCATGTAAGAATAAATAAAACCGAACAAAGCTTCCGCTTGCTGCTCTCGCCCCCTGATACATCCATTTAGACAACAAAGAATAAATTGCCTCTAGGCAGCACATATTTGGATATTATTCTACGCTATCGCTTACTTATACGGAATGACCACACTATTTTAGCTCTGCTCTGCTTTGCTTAAATACCAAACAGCCTGCTGCAAATTCAACCTTGAAAGATAAACAGGCTCTAGTATGTAAAATTTACTCAAAGAAGCAGAAATTGTTACTTCATGATATCAACTCAATAATTAAAAGCAGATAAAACAAAATAAATAAAACAATAAAAATCAACATTTTAAATAACTCAAAACTATTGGTTTAAACGTTGCATTAGTAAAACTACCAGTTAAATTTTTTTATTTACTTATTAAGGATTGATTATGGCTACTGCAACAAATACTAAAGCAAATACTGATACAAATATTCAGACGAATATTAAACCTGAGCTTAAACAAACCGAAAGCGAAGCACCATTTACAGAAAAGGCAACTTCTGTAGCGCATGAAGCAGTTGATGCTCTTTCAAGCAAAGCATCGGTTGCTGAATCAAGTGTACGCAAAGGTGCCTCAAGTTCAGCGGAAGCACTAAGTGAGAAACAACTCATAGCTCGTGAAAAGCTTTCTGAATGTACTACCAAGACACGTGCATTCGCTTCAGAAAACCCATTAGCAACTGCCGGAATTGCATTTGCAGCAGGTATGTTACTTACTTCATTATTACGTCGTAAGTAATTAACAATGAATAGCTCAAATACAGAAGCAGCCCGCAAGGATGAGGCTGCTCAAAACCAAACCACTGACGAGCAAAGCCAAAAGGACGATTGGCAGGATCATATAGCTAAGATCATTGAATACTCTAAGCAACTCAAGGAGGATTACCACACTCAAGGAAAGATCACCCACCAACTTGCTAAAGCTGAGTGGAAATTATCGCTTAGATCGATGGCTTTAATTACTATATTTTTAGGCTGTTTTGCCAGTGGTTTGATTTTATTATGGGCTGGTTTATTAGGGGCCATTGGCTATGGCATGTACGACTTGTTTGGCTCAGTGTGGCTAAGTATTGCAACAGCTGCCTTAGCGCAAATTATTTGTCTTGTATGGCTGTGGAGAAATACGGTGTATTTGAGTAATAAGATTGGTTTTAGTAAGACAATCAAAAGCTTAAAACAGTTATTTAATTTATAAGGAAGTTGATATGTTAGTTAACTATTTAATTAAAGCACCCAATGAAAACGTTGAAGCTCTTTCAAAGCAGATGGATATGCGCGACGAACTAAAGCGTCAGCATCACGCAGCGTTCAAGTATCGTATTAAACGGTTTGTCGCTACTAAGGTAGGACTAACATCAGCCTTTATGGCGGGAGTTACCGTACAAGCAGGCAAGAGCGATACAAGCTTCATAAGGAAATATGGTTGGCTTGCGAAGTTATTGGCTTAAAGTAATTATTTGATCCCCTCCCTGTTATGGGCCCTTTTATAGTTTATTTGTGGCCCTTTGGGCACTATCTGCGTTGGGTTTATCATAGCGTGGCTAAAATAGTAGTGGCGTTTGATATGATAAAAATTAGTTGTTTTATCAATGCCTTTAAATTGATAAAGCTCACGCAGGTACTCTCGCATAAAGGGATAACTTTCAATCGAGCGTAAGTTACATTTAAAGTGCCCTACATAAACACTGTCAAAACGTATTAGAGTGGTAAATAAACGCCAATCAGCTTCGGTCAAACTACTACCCGTCAAATAACGATTAGTCCTTAAAACCTCCTCGATTTCATCAAGCGCAGTAAATAGCGCATCAAATGACTCTTCATAGGCTGCTTGAGTTGTTGCAAACCCCGTTTTATACACGCCATTATTTATATTTGGATATACGAGTGCATTTATTTCATCTATTGAAGTACGCAGATCTTTGGGATAATAATTATCAATATTGCCCGTTACCTCATTGAACGCGCTATTAAACATACGGATAATATCGGCCGACTCGTTACTAACTATTTTATTTTGCTGTTTATCCCATAGCACAGGTACAGTTACTCGCTCTGTGTAGCTAGAATTATTTCTTGTGTAAATTTGGTGTAAGTATTCACTGTCAAATAAATCATCACCTGTACTGTAGTTGTTTTTATCAAAGCTCCAACCATTATTGAGCATATCAGGGCTTACAACCGAAATAGAGATTATACTTTCAAGCTGCTTCAGTACTCTAAAAATTAGCGCTCTGTGAGCCCATGGGCATGCTAGTGATACATATAAATGATAGCGATTTGGCTGTGCTTTAAAACCCCCTTCTCCTGTGATTCCTGCACTGCCATCACTCGTTATCCAGTTACGAAGCTGTGCATCTTCGCATTTAAATTTTCCGTTATTTGAATTGGTGTCATACCATTTATCTTGCCATTGACCATCTACTAATAAACCCATTTCTTTCTCCCTAAATTTTGCCAAATTCACCATTTTGAAAATCACGAACAGCTTGTTTAATCTCATCTTGCGTGGTCATTACAAATGGCCCCATATGCGCTATTGACTGATTCAATGGCTGCCCAGCAAGTATTAATACACCAGCGCCCTCTTTTGATTTTAAGCTTATGTCGCTATTGCGCTCTAAAATAATCAGCTTTCCTGTAGTAAAATCTTGCTCATCACTGGTACTTATTGAACCGCTGTGCACATAAATCATCACCTTTTGTTGTACTAATGGTGATAACTGAATACTTTTTCCCGCAGGTATCTGTATATCAGCTAATGCAGCACTGGCGGCCAAGCTTTGTAAACTGGCATTTAATGATTGTTCTGAAAATTGCCAATTCCCTGCAAGTGCTTTTAGCGTGACACCTTGCTCATTTGTAAAACTTGGCACAGGATTTTTGGTGGTATCTTGATAACGTGGTTCACGCATTTTTTCATCGCTTGGCATGTTGATCCATATTTGGAATCCATGTAAGCCATCTATCTCATCAGCTAAAGGCATTTCACTGTGCATTACACCTTTGCCAGTACTCATCCACTGTGCATCTCCAGCTCTTATGGCTTCTTTATTTCCCATTTGATCTTGGTGTTCAAACCCACCTTTTAAAATATAGGTAAATGTTTCAATGCCTCTATGCGGGTGAGCAGGAAAGCCGCCAATATAATCGTTTTTGTCATCCGATTTTAGTTCGTCAATCATCAAAAAAGGATCTAAATATTTGCCATCAAATCCAGGTATTCGACGAATATTCACACCGTCACCATCTTGGGTTGCGTAAGCTGTTAAGACTTTAGATATTTTCATTTCAAGTTCACGATAAACAATATTAAGTGGTTTTTATTAAAGCATTCTATTAATAAAACAACTATGTCTTTAAATAGAGTTAAACATTCTATTTTTTAGAATAAACTCTTAATAACTTTCTTATTTATATATTCGGAACATTTAATTAAACGCTTAATAAATACATACTTATTTATTAAGTACTTAAACTTTAGTTTTATTTGATACAACCCTATATATTGTATGGTTATTTTCAGATTTTATGTCTACAATCATTTTTTAGGAAATTAAGATTTAGGGAAAAACTATTTTTACTTCATCGCTTAAAAGCCAGCTTTACAGACTATTGATCCTACTTAGCATTCCTGGTGCAGCTGTTACTGTATTTACGCTTTGGTTTGAGCGTGATGCTGCTATTGAAAAAAGTGAGGAAAGAATAGTTAGCATAGCTAAGCAATTGACCCTACATCAGAAAAATATGATTGATGATGTAAAACGTTTAACTATATTTTTGGCTGGCAAAACGCCAAGCAATGAAGAACTACCAACCACCTGCCCAGACTATTTTTTTGAAATTAAAGCCCTTTACAGCAATATTGCAAATATAGGTATTGTTAACGCCGATGGTGAGCTGCAATGCGTAACAAATGGCCGCAGTAATAACATTAATATTAGTGATAGAACGTATTTTCAAAATGCGATTAGTAATAGAGACTTTTCTGTTGGGTATTTTCAATACGATAGAAGTATTCAAGCTCAAAGCGTGAATTTTGCATACCCGATAATTGATACTAATAATAAATTAAAAGGTACCTTAGTTACTGTAATTGCTTTGAACTGGTGGAATATTGCATTAAATGAAGCTGAATTTCCTAATAACGCTAAAGCCGTTATTGCCGACCCTAATGGCTTAATTATTGCCAATTACCCAAGTCGCCCGAGCAGACTAGGTAAAAAAATTACAGACACAGACTTGCTCCACAATAAAAGCTCTTTAAAAGTGTTTAAAAATGCGCAAGGGGAAAACCAAATATTTCATCGTTCTGTTATTTACGAAGACGCACATAATAACAATTTAGATATATATATAGCCGTATCAGTAGAAGATTTTATAAACGAAGTAAACGCCAATTTTATAAAAACGATTTTCGCTTTTTTAACCGCTATTGCTTTGCTCGTACTGCTTGCAAGGCGCCTTATTAAAATTAGTATATTTAATCCTATTGCCAACTTATCAAATGCCACTGATGAGCTTGCAAATGGCACAATGCCTAAATATATAAAAAAACCAAACAGTCCTGAATTACATGCCCTTTATAGTCGTTTTGAGGTAATGGCTCAAACTCGCCTATCTGCAGAAGCCAAGTTAAAAAATAAACACAATGAATTAATGAGTTTATTAAATGCTTTACCCGATACTTATATGCGTATAAATGAACTTGGCGATGTGTTGTATATAGGTGGGCATGTCAGTTCTCTGCTCAGCGTAAATACACAAGGTTCGCTAAAATTAACTGAAGTATTGCCCAAAGAGAGCGCGCAGTTATTGCTTTCACATTTAAATGACTTAGATAACTCGCATGCAATTGAGTTTAAATTAAGAATTAATACCAATGAACACTTTTTTGAAGCCCGTATTAATGCGCTGGAAAGTAATCATGAATTTATTATCGTTTTGAGGGATATTAGTCAAAAAAGAATTAACGAAAAAGCGCTTCATTTAGCCTCTCTTGTGTATAGCAATAGTAGCGAAGGAATGGCCATCACTGATCCAAACGGTATTATTTATGATGTTAACCCTGCATTTTGCAAGACGACTCAATACAGTAAAGAAGAAGTCATAGGCAAAACTAGCCATATTTTATCATCAGGTGAGCACTCTAAAGACTTTTATCAACAAATGTGGGCAGAACTTAGAAGTACAGGCCGGTGGCAAGGCGAAATAATAAACCGTAAAAAGAACGGTGATATTTATACTGAATGGCTAAAAATAGATACTGTTTATGATGATAAAAACATACCCACTCGTCGGGTCGCTATTTTTACTGATCTAACAGATAAAAAACGAGCAGATGAAACTATATGGCGACAAACTCATTTTGATCACCTAACCGACCTGCCTAATCGTTTAGAACTCAAAGAGCGTTTAAACCAGCGCTTTAACGCTATTCAAAACGAAGATAATAACCTTGTTATTATGCTTCTCGACATAGATCGCTTTAAAGATATTAACGACACGCTGGGCCATCATTATGGTGATAACCTGCTTAAATTGGTTTCTCAACGTATTGTGCACTCAGCCAAAAATGCCGAGTTTGTAGCTCGTATTGGCGGTGATGAATTTGTGATTGTTTTTAATCACGTAAAAAGTAATCGCCATATAAACCAAATAGCGAGCAATATATTACAAAGCCTTTCATCTGGCCTTATGCTTGAAAACGAAGAAGTATTTATTAGTGCGAGTATGGGAATAGCCTGCGCACCTAGTGATGGGCAAAGCACTGAGCAGCTTTTAAAAGCCGCTGACCAAGCTATGTATAAAGCTAAAAGCAATGGCCGTAATGGCTTTGAGTTTTTCTCAGAAGACATGCGTATTCGTGCACAAGCCCGTATGCAATTATTAAAAGATTTACGAAGCGCAATAGACCTTCATCAGTTTGAGTTATTTTATCAACCTATCGTAGCCTTAAATGATTTACATATACACAAAGCCGAAGGACTAATACGTTGGCACCACCCTATAAATGGTTTGGTCTCACCTGATTCTTTTATCCCATTAGCAGAGGAAACAAGGCAAATAAATGTATTAGGCCAATTTGTATTTTCTCAGGCTATTCAAACACTCACAGAAATAAAAACAGCAAGCGGTCAACCGTTCCAAATTAGCGTTAACGTATCTCCAATACAGCTCTCGACTGCCGATAGCGGAATCGATGACTGGTGCGATATGTTGGCCGCTGCAAAACTACCAGCATCGGCTATTGTTGCAGAAATTACCGAAGGCCTGATGGTAAACCCAGAAGCGCTTACGCAGAGCAGGTTAAAAACGTTGGTTCAATCGGGTATGGAACTCGCACTTGATGACTTTGGCACGGGGTATTCATCGCTTGCCTACCTTCAAGAAATGGATACTGATTATCTAAAAATAGATAAACGTTTTGTAGATGACATTAAAGCAGGCAGCCAAGAACTAGCTTTGTGTGAAGCTATTATAGTGATGGCACATCAGCTTGGGCTTAAAGTGATTGCAGAAGGAATTGAAACGCCATTACAAATGGAGCTTTTATTAAAAGCGGGCTGTGACTACGGTCAAGGCTACTTGTTTGCCAAACCAATGCCTAAAAAAGAATTTATGACACTGCTAAGTAGCAATAAAGTGGTTATTTCTGACAATAAATAAGCTATTACGCAATAAAAATGTGCTGTGTGCGGTCAAGTTATTCAATCGATAGAGTCGTAATAGGATTTGAATATGGCAAAAGCAACACTAGAGCAATGGCGAATGTTTAAAGCCGTTGTTGAACATGGTGGATTTGCGGGAGCAAGCGTCGCTGTGCACAAGAGCCAATCCACGGTACATCACGCCGTTCAAAAGCTAGAAGCCGCATTGCAAATAAAGCTGCTTGAAGTAAAAGGTCGAAAAGCATTTTTAACCGACAGCGGAAGACTTATATTGCGTCGTGCTGAGTTTTTAATAGAAGAAGCGAGTAAAATAGAATCGGTTGCCAGCACGCTAAGCGAAGGCATAGAAAGCACATTAAAAATAGCCGTTGACGAGGTGTTCCCGAGCGCCACTTTATATCAAGCACTGGCTAAAACCAGCGAGCTATACCCTCTTTTAAAAATAGAGCTAGTGCAAAGTGTATTAACAGGCGCAAATGAGCTACTAAACGATGGTGTTGTTGACTTAGCGATTTCATCAATTCCTATATACGGCATTAGCTGTAGCATGTTGTGCGATGCAGAATTTATTGCTGTTGCCCATAAAGATCATCCACTGCATCAGCAAACAGAGCAGCTTAATTTTCGCGATTTAAAACTACATCGGCAGATAGTAGTACGCGATTCAGCAAATCATAGTAATCAAGATGAAGGCTGGTTAGGCGCGGATATGCGCTGGACTGTGAGCCACTTACAAAACTCTATTGATATGGTAAACCAGAATTTAGGCTATGCATGGCTGCCAAAAACTCAAATAGCAGATTTAATTGAAAGCCAAACCCTCATTACACTCGACTTAGAGCAAGGTACTACCCGTACTTTAAACCTATATTTAATGTGTAACGATACAGACAGGCTAGGCCCTGCCGCACAAGAGTTTAAACAACAGCTTGTCGCACTTACTTGCTATAATTAAATAGGCTTTAAACAACTAAAGCCATTATTCATTTTCTACATCGAGATGATCTGCAACGTAGGCACCTCGTTGGCCGCGCTTTTTGGCAGGCCCTATTGTACTGTCTTTAGCTGTTTGTTGCTCAGTAGCAGCGTTAATTACAGCGCCTAAAGTGATTATATACGCACTGATATATAGCCACATTAGCATGATCACCACACCACCAAGCGATCCATACGTTTCGTTATAGCTAGAAAAACGTGATACATAAAACGAAAAACCGATAGAGGCTAATATCCATAATATCGTAGCAATAGACGATCCCAGCGTGATCCATCTCCATTTAGCGGGTTTTCGGTGCGGTGCATAACGGTACAAAAGAACTAATGCAAAGTTAAAAGTAAACGCAAGTAATGGCCACGATATAAGCTTAATAAGTAAATCTATACTTTCTTTTAATCCCACTAAATTAAGTACAATAGGTAAAATACCAATAATAAGTAGTGCAAAAATGGCGACCACAATAGCGCCAACCGAAAATAAAAAACGCACTATTTGTGCCTGAAAAAAAGAGCGTTTTTCGTATTCTCTATAACTAATATTACACGCTGTGATAAGTGCCTGACTGCCCTTTGAGCTACTCCAAATAGTGAGAATTAAAGTCCCTATTGCACTTAAGCTCAGGCTTGCACTAGATGTTTGAGCAAGGCTTGAGACTTGAGAAAGGATAAGGTCGCTGGTGCTTTGCGGTAGTAAAGTAACAATTTTGCTTAAATGTTCACTAATATCGGTAGGCGATGAAAAATAAGCATAAACAGAGACAATCGCAGCAATAGCGGGAAAAATAGCTAATAATGCATAAAATGCGACGCCTGCAGCCACCAGCGATAAATTATCGTCGCTCATTTGTTTAAAAATACGCTTTGTTATATCCCACCAGCCTCGCATAGGAATATGAACTGGTTGCTCTGCCTGCTGTCCACGTTTTGCTTTGATCATACTAATATCCTTAATTTTTATAATAGATATACAGCAATATGTTTGCCAATACTCAAACATTTGCAAATACATGGTTTGGTTTTTAATTTGGTACTAAGCTTGCTAAATCAAGGGTAATTAAAATTCAAGGACGGTACGCATGCTTAGTCACTTTAACCTGCTAACAACCCTAAATAATGAAGCTGCAAGTAAGATATCAACCAACATAAATATATTTAGCTGGCAGTATTTTTACGATCAAAGCGTGCAATTGCTACATACTACAGCGCAAATATTACCCACCCTTTTATTGGGTTTTATATTACTCGCAGTAAGTTATTTTATAGCCTCTCCACTTTCTAAAATACTCATAAAACCCATTGATTACATGACCGATAGCAAATTAGTGCATTTAGTTGTTAGACGCGGCATAAGTATTTTAATTTTATTATTGGGTATGTATTTATTTTTACGACTTGCCGGGTTAACCGAATTTGCGGTAGCCATAATGAGCGGCACAGGTCTTATTGGCTTAATATTGGGCTTTGCTTTTAGAGATATTGCTGAAAATTTTATAGCGAGTTTATTATTAAGCGTACAACGCCCTTTTAAAATAGACGACGTAATTGAAGTTGATGGGCGTTTAGGGGTTGTTAAAAAAGTAACGGCAAGAGCTACAACGCTTGTTGATTACGATGGAAATCACATACAAATTCCTAATGCGACAGTTTACAAAAATATTATTAAAAACCTCACGGCTAACCCAAAAATGCGTGGCAAGGTCGAAATAGGCATTGGTTATGATAACGATATTCGCAGCGCACAAACTCTCGCACTAAAAATTATCAATCAGCAAGGTGCGGTACTTAGCGATCCCCCTGCTCAGGTACTTATTAAAAACTTAGGGTCCTCTACTATTAATTTCAACCTGTTTTTTTGGGTGAATAGTGAACAACACAGTCCATTAAAAGTGGCCTCTCAGCTAATGCGTGTGCTAGTAAATGAATTTACCACGCAAAATATCAGCATGCCTGATGATGCACGAGAGAGAATTTTATTAAATGACGATAAAGAGAGTACCGACGTTGATAAAAACATTACCCAGCCGTTACCCGCACAAGGTAATAAAAGCGAAACTTTAGAACAAAGTGAAACGCTTGATGATGTAAGCAGTGATACAAATGAAATACGTGAACAAGCAGAACAGTCACGCGATCCAGAGCAAGGTAAAAATATTATTTAATGTCTTTGGGCTAACGTTTAATTAACCCAAAGAGTTTCGGTTAGGCCAATTCGTATCGTCATGCCCTTTAATTGAGGAAAATAACGATTTAGCTTCCACATTATATATATTACGAATTGGCTTTATCTAATTTTAATTATTACTAACAGACTTGCCTAATGCAAAAGCCGTTACTAAACCCATTAATAGTGCAGCAGCAATGCCAACGAATACGCCCCCTATCGCACCATACACTGCAATAAAACACATCACAGCGATGATAAATACACATAGGCTTAAAAAGCGACTTAGAGTGTTGGCCTTTCTTAGTAACAGGCTACTAATTAACAATAAAATACACGCAACAGCTAAGTAAAATGTAGTCATACAGGCTCCTGTTTAAGTACTGTTTGTTGTTTTAACTCAAAGCGATTTGCCACAACACGTTGGCTGAGATATATAATTCCTGCTCCAAGAATTAAAAAGCTAATATCAACCACCGTCACTAATAAGTTATCAGCCATAAATGCATGACTTTCTGACAACAAAAGGTTTAAAGGTAAAACCGTAATACACGCAAGACCGGTTATAACTAAAGTCATCTGTAAGTAACGATGATAATTTAGTGGAAAAATAGCGAGTAAACACCAAGCTAACCACGAATAAAAGAATAGAGGCCCAAAGTAGGCATTATGAAATTGCGCCGCAACAAAATGATTTAATAACACTTGAGCTGGGAACAAAATAGCGGTTGCAAGCACTAACCCGCCACAACTTCCAATAATAACCCGATTCCACGCTTGATAAGCGCTTTGTGATAACGTGGGATTACTGCCACGGCTGCGCTTAGCTAACCACATCATCATGCCCGACAAAGGTAGTAATGCTGTTGTTAATCCAAGTAGAGACCAAATTATTTTCACGAATACACCAGCAAAATTGCCAAAGTGTAAAGGGAACAAAAGTGATAGCACTTTAATCGCAGGGCCAGGAATATCACCAAAACTGCTCATTGTTTTGCTAAACTCACCCGAGCCATGATATTGCAAAAGCTGAGAGGCCACCGCATCGCCACCAATTAAACGTAAATACACCTCTGCGTTTTGGTCATTGTGCGCCATGATAGTTAGATCAACCACCTTTGCTTTAGGGTAACGCGTTTTAGCGTCTACTAAAATAGAATTAATATCAGTCATTTGGTATTGCTCAGAAATAACCGGCTCGGGCATAGCTGTAAATTTTTGAACCAATTTATCTTGGTCGCCACCAAAACTTACAAACGCAGCAGCAGGCAATAGTATAACTGTCGCAAGACCCAAAAATGCGCCCGTAAAACCTATAACACCATGAAACAAACTCCCCCAAATGCCCATAATTTTATGGGCATCATTAACCACAACATCCAGGTCTTTATTACGTCTAAACGTAAATAGCTCCTTTATTAGTTGGCGATGTATAAAAAGCCCAGTAATAGTAGATACCAGTAATGTAAGACCTAAAAATCCTGTTAAAATCAAGCCAATAGGCCGGCCTAAATGTAAATCAGCATGAAAGTGCCCAATAAACGATGGTGCATCCGTTTTACGATTCTCATAAAAATAATCAGCGGCTCCATAATATTGGTTAACTAGCTCAAAATTACGCGGATCAAACTGATAAACATACGCAGCCTCCTCATCATAGTTTTCATCACCTTCATGCGATTCAAATAAAATAGTCAATAGATGCGTGTTATGCCCTGAGGGTAAATACACATGTATATTTTTACCAAACGAAGGCGGTACTTGCTGATGATACTGATTAATAAGCGCTGTTACTTTTTCACTAGGCAGTGCACTTAATTGATGTAGCTCTGGGTTCGCCCAAATTTTAAGCTCCGGGCGGCTAAGCACAGCAATTGCCCCACTAAAACATACAATAAAAAGTAAAATTCCGGTAACAATCCCTACCCAGCTATGCAGTAAAAATAGCTTTTTTAACGAAATAGACTTCATCCTTGCGCTCCTGATAATGCAAAAAAGCTTAAACCCGCATGACTTGCAATAATTGCCAGCATAAGCACAAAAGGTACCCATGCTTTTTCAGCCATGTAGGCATATATAAATAACCCCGCCCAAATAAGCGGAAATAACATAATGGGTATTAATATTTGCTGCTCCATCGCAAATGGCAAATAAGTCGTCATACCGGGGATCATAACCACTGCGGTTATTAACGCCAGCACACAAGCCGTTAAATGGCGCCGCTTAGTGGCTGAGAAAGTGCGTTTTATATTCATTACAACTCCTAAAATGACTACTTAATGAGCAGCCATTTTTCATATTAAAACTTAGCTTCAAAGCGAACGCTTGCAGTACGTGGATCACCAAGTGTTTGATTACCAAAACCAGCCGGGGCTAACGCGATATACTCAGCATCTAATACATTATCTACTAACGCGTATACACCATAATTACCCCACTCGTAACCAACACGTGTATTAACTAACCAGTACGCGTCATTTCGAGGGTCATTACTCGTAGCAAGACGCTGCGAGCTGCCAGTGTAACTAGCATTTATATTTGCTATAAACCCAGCGTCATTTGCATAATCAAAACCAAACAAAGCGGTCCATTCTGGCGCGCCTGCAAACGAAAGGCCGCTGTAGTCTTGCTCCTCACCATTAAAACTGGCGCTAAACTCATCAAACTCTGTTTTTGAATAACCAATACCACCGTACACATTTATTGTTGGTGATAAATCATAACTAATCTCAGTTTCAAACCCTTGAACATGCGACTCACCAACATTGCGCGTTTCACGGTCATACTGATTCCCTGATAAATAAACGGATACCTGCTGATCGGTCCAATCTAGATAAAATATATTTGTATTTACAACTAATGAATCATCAAGCCAAACAGAGCGTAATGCTAACTCATAGTTCCATGTATATTCAGGGTCAAACGTAAACGCAGTTGCTTGGGCAACATTGGTACCTACGCCACCTGAGCGATACCCTTTTTGAACAGTAAAGCTACTCGACACATCATCGTTAAAACGGTACGTTACACCCAACTTTGGCAACCAAGCAGAAAAAGACGCATCCTCAACGGGTTCATCGCCTGAAGCACCATCAGCCATAGCGTACAACTGTTGATTAATACCTGTAATTAACTGCGCTAGTACAGGATTTGTAGCAAAATCACTTGGATTAGGTAAAGCATTTTTGGTTTCATCGGTAATATAAACGTCAGCAATCGTCCCGTTTGATTGCTCTTCCTTATCGTAACGAACACCAGCAAAAACATCCCACGCATCGTTTATTTCATACGTAAAATCAGCAAATAATGCTTTTGTTTTTACTTTTTGTGTAAAGTCAGAAGACTGGCCAATAAAAACGGGATCAGCACCTACATAAAATTGCAGTACCTGATCAGCCAACGCACTCGGTAGCCCCAAACCACCAAACTCAGCAGGCGCAGTTAATAACGTACGCACACCAAGCTGTTCAAATGTAATACCTCGTTCACCCGTACTGCTATCAAACACATCTAAATCAGAGTAATAAGCACCTATTAAACCTGTTAACTTATCGCCTTCATAAGTAAAGCGAAGCTCTTGAGTCGTCGTTTCATCTGTGCGTGTATCAGTTAATACTGATTGCGGTAGAAGTAAGCTTGCATCTCCGTCCCATTCATAACTGTATTGAGCATCTGAGTAAGTCGTAATTGAAGAGAAAGACCACTCATCTGAGATATCGTAATTAAGATTTAAAATATATAAATCAGTATCTGTTGTTTCAAATGTTGGCGAGTCTAAATATACGTAGCGGTCATCGTAAATGTTATTAATAGGAAACGCCGCATCACCACTTTGCTGCGCGACCCAAGGAACACCTTTGTCGTTTTCACTGTGCATAAAGCTCAATTGTGCTTCAAATTCGGGCAATGCAGAAGGTGTGTAACGAAGCTTAGCACGATAAAATTCATTATTATCATGGTCTGACTCTTTACCCGTACCAACATTGGTATTGTAGCCATCAAAGTCACGCTTTTCAGCGCTCACACGAAATGCAAGCTCATCCTCGATTAACCCACCACCAAAGGCAACTCCCGCTTCCTTTCTACCGTATTCCCCCATACCAACACGCGCTTTAAAATCATATTCTTGCACTGCATCACGGGTTTTCATTACCACGGCACCGGCCAGTGAGTTACGCCCTTGTAATGTAGATTGCGGGCCACGTAAAATTTCAACCTGACCAATATCCCACGTTGAAAATGCACCTTGTTGCATCATACGAAACGGTATAGGCGCACCATCAACATAAACACTAGCAAGACCACCAGAGCCGCCATCAGTAACGCCAAAAGCATCAATACCACGAATATTAAAACCCGAACCATCAGTGCCAGAAGTATTAGGCGTACGTGCTAATACATCAAAAAAGTCGTTTAAGTTTTCATTTTCAATAGTTTGGCTCGTTAAAACCGCCACACTTGCTGGCGTATCTTGTAAAGTACGGTCTATTTTTTGACCCTTCACCATTATTTTTTCTATTTTTTTAATGTCATCAGCATGCGCCATGCTACTAAATGCCAAACCTGAAAAAGCGAACGAAATAGCACACGCTAATAACGATTTCGATGGATAAAAACCCATAAAACTAAACTCCACATTAATAATTATAAATGATAACTATTTTTATTATATTACCTTTTTTGTCGACAAGAAATATATAATTAACATAGGTAACCAAATAAAAAGTTCTCATTCATGTAAAGTAAATGCAAAAGTGAGACGTTAAAAAGCAGAATTTAGCTATAAAATTTAAAGAAAAATGAGAACAAAACAGGACTTTTCATAGTTTGCTTTTAAGTGAAATGCGTATATCGGAGCAGATAAATTTACGACGGAAAACATAACGAAAAATAGTAACGTTCTTTTCGTAGTATAAGGTATTCGGGGAGTTTAATATGTCTCATTAAGTTACCTATGTGCAAGTAACGCACTGAATTTATTTAGCACGCTTTTAAATTTTGAAAAGGTGACCGACGGGGTCAAATCTTGACTTCATACATTCAGGTGACCGACGGGGTCAAA